>NZ_JAVRFJ010000042.1:0-101969 GCF_031845845.1 Streptomyces gottesmaniae | reverse complement strand
GGGGGGCGGGGGGGGGGGTGGGAGGGCCAGGCTGGGGCGGAGCGCTCGCGACGGCAGGGGTGGACGCCGGGGCGGCGGGCGCGGACGGGAACGTGGGTGCGGGCGTGGCCGCGGAGGAAGCCGTCGAGGCGGTGGCGCCCGGTTCTTCGTCCACGCTGATCCCGAAGTCCGTGGCCAGCCCCGCGAGTCCGGACGCGTACCCCTGTCCCACCGCACGGAACTTCCACTGACCGGCCCGCCGGTACAGCTCTCCGCCGATGAACGCCGTCTCCGTCGTAGCCTCCATCTCGAACAACGCCAAATGCCCACCCGTCCCGGCGTCGAGCAGCCGCAGCCGCAGACCCGACAACTGGCCGAAGGTGCCCCCGTCTGCGGAAGCGCCGAGAACGACCCGTTCGATCTCCGGCTCCAGGGCCCCCAGATCCACCCCGACGGTGTCCGTCGTGCCGTCACCGCTCCGCCGCTTCCCCAGATGACGTACGGCACCCGAGGCGTGCTGCGGCTGGTTGTAGAAGACGAAGTCCCCGTCGTCCCTCACCCGCCCATCGGCACGGAGCAGCAGCGCCGAGGCATCGGCGTCCGGCGCACCCGGGCCCCCGGACCAGCCGAGCTCGACCTGCACCGCCTTGGCGGCGACGGAGAGGTTGCCACCTTTGCTCATCGATGTCGCTGTCATGCGCCCAGTCTGCACAGAGAATCCGGCACCGGGACCGTCCGATACATAACTACACGCACACGGCCTGCGGTTCGCCGGCCCGTCCCGGCCCCGAGCGGGAGCAGGCACGGGGGTGGCCAGCATCGGCTCGGGCAGCGTCCACGTCACGCGCGATGTCTCCCCCACAGGTCATCGGCCGCCCGAGTGACTTGCCATGGCCGGACCGGTCTTGGTCAGGACAGTGGAAGATTTCCGACCCCTGTGCCCGCCACGTCCTCACCCGACGGCTCTTACGACGCCACTCCCTGCGCGCCGCAGCGGTTCGCCGCCTGCTGCGCCTGCTGCGCCTGCTGCGCCTGCTGCGCCTGCGCGACACCGAGCGCCTGACCCACCACGACGTGCGCACCGTCGCCGCCGCTTTCACCGTCGACTGGCGCACCGTGCGCCACTGGATGGACAACGCCGACACCCGCAACGGCACCTACACCCCCAAGGCCGCCGCCACTTCACCCTCACCCCGGCCATGCACGACGCCCTGACCCAATGGCACGGCAACGCGGCAGCCGCCTACCGCGAAGTCGTCGACGACGGCATCTTCGGGAGCCCGCCCCGCGAATCCCAGGCAACCTTTTACAGCACGGCGGCAGCGGCTCGAAGGAGACCGGTAGCACGGGTCTTACGAGCCGCCCACTCCACGCGGCGCGGCCGCACCCCATCCCTATAGCCGGGACTTCGTGCGCGCCGTCCTCAGCCGACTCGATCCCACCCAACGCCACACCGACACAAGCGTTTCCGCATTCACGCCATGCCGGCAGGGAAGTCTCCTCACCACCGGTCCACCGTGTGAACGGCGTTCGTGACGGGCCTGTCAGGCAGGCCGAGGTGCAACCACAGATACTCGCGATGCATCCTGATGGTCATGAGTCTCCGTCTTCCCGGCCGCCGTACTGAGCAGCGTGGCCTGCGCCTCTGGCCGGTCGGTATCGCCCTCTGCCTCGCCTTCCTCACCGCGATACTTGTCGCTTCGGCCGTCTTCTACACGGGATGGGACCTGCTCGGAGCCAGGGGGATGAAGGCTCAGCCGCAGATCGACTCCAAGACTCTGTTCGACCTCGTGAAGTTGTCTTTCGGAGTCGTCGCCGGAGCCGGAGCGCTCGTTGCTCTCGTGGTGGCCTATCGGCGTCAGCGCGTCGACGAGGACGGTGCTCTCCGCGATGCAACCCGTCTTCACACCGAACGCTTCACCACTGCCGTATCCCAGCTCGGCGACGGCTCCCCCGCTGTCCGTCTCGGCGGTGTGCACGCTCTCGCCGGACTCGCAGACGACGCCCCCACCCGCGACCTGCGCCAAACCTGCATCGACGTCCTGTGCGCCTATCTCCGCCTGCCCTATACCGCCAAGAGTGCCCTGCCAGCCAATGATCCGGAGGCCCTACACACTTACCTCGCACTCCGTGAAGTCCGACACACGATCATCCGTCTCATACGCGACCACCTCCGCCATCCGGCAGACCACCCCCACTCCTGGCAGGGACACGACCTGGACTTCACGGGCTCCGTCTTCGACGGCGGCGATTTCAGCGGTGCGGTCTTCTCTGGCGGAACCGTCAATTTCGCCGACGCCACGTTCTCCAGCGGAACGTTCCGCTTTCTCAACTCAACCTTCCGCGGGGGCACCGTCAACTTTACAGGTGCCAAGTTTGCCGACGGCACCGTCGGCTTCAACAACGCCACCTTCGACGGCGCAACGGTCACCTTCCTGCGCACGGAGTACACGGGCGCCACTGTCGTCTTCAACGAAGCCGCCTTCACCGACGGCACCGTCGCCTTCAACAACGCCGCGTTCCGCAGCGGTACCGTCAACTTCGTCCGAACGAAGTTTCTCGGAGGCACCGTGAATTTCCGGACCTCAACGGTCGATGGAGGCACGATCAACTTCACTGACGCCCGACTGGACGGGAGCTCCGTCCATTTCACGGGCATGACGGTTCTCGACGGCAACTTCCGCTTCAAGAGGACAAGATTCGAAGGCGGCACAGTCCTGTTCAAAGGCTCATCCTTCAGAGGCGGTTCCGTCACCTTCCCCCGGGCGGTGTTTGCTCGTAGCACTGTCGTCTTCAACAGCACGACGTTCGGTGGAGGCGTGGTCACTTTCGCTCAAGCCACAGGAAATGCCCCAGTCGGTCTCCCCGGCGTCGGCGGTGGAGCACCTACGCCCACGGGCTTGGTCCTGGCCACAGGCTGGTGAGCAGGGGTGTCACAACTGCTCCCCGACGCGACCGCGACAGTGCTTCCGGGCCGCGTACGGGCACTTCGTCTGCTGTCCGTTCTCCGGTTCTGGCTCAGCTTCTGTGACGCGGCCACGCTGAGTAAACGGTTGGGGTGACAGTCCCCCGACTGACGTCATGCGGTTGAGGCTGCATCGGGACCTGCAGAATGACTCGTGCCGGTGCGGGGTGTTGGGCTCGATCGGTACTGCCGGGGAACGCTGCGGTGGTACGGGCGATCACTGCATGGCGCAGGGTGTAGTTCTGGGAGTTGTGCTCCAGCAGTCCCACTTCGACGGCACGGGTGAGAGCGGTGGGCAGCCGCATGGCGCTGAGGTCGCGCAGGAGCACAGGGCGCGAGATCGCGGCAGACAGCCATTGGCCGGTCGGGGTCGTCAGGAGTGCGAAGCGGAACTCGATGATCACGATAGGAGGTCGTGTTCGACAGCACCAGCGAGCAGGTCGACACCGACACCGGCGAGATCACCCCGCCCGAGGTGGAGACGCTGGAGGCGATGTGGGAGCGGATCGAGCAGGTGGTGCCCCGGCATGAGCTGGCGGCGGCGATTGCCGCGCTATTCGAGCTGACTCCGCCGCTCGACTCGGACGCGGACGAGGCATGGCGGACCCAGCTGGTCACCCGGTTCGGCACCGTACGGCCGTTCCTGAAGCTCCTGGTGACGGTGGTCGACTTCGGCGCCACGCCGGAGGGCCTGCCGGTCCGGAAGGCGTTGAAGCCGCTGTCGGACCTGATGGGACGCAAGAAGGTCGGCCCGGCCGAGATCGACACCGGCCTGCTCACCGGGTCGTGGCGGCGCCTGGTGTTGTGCGCGCCGCACCTGGAGCCGGGCACTGTCGACTGGAAGGCGTACGCGTTCTGCGTGCTGGAGCAGGTGCACCGGATGCTGCGGAGCAAGCAGGTGTTGCGGACGCCTACCAGGACGCACTTCAACGCATCGCCGAAATCGCCGCCGCGACCAAGGCGTCTTCCTCGACGAGGCACAACGCTCCTGAGGAGATGACCATCGGGCCTCGAACCCGTCGATGCGGGGACCCCTCCACCCGGCCACGGAATCGGGGACCGGGATCTACGCTGGGCACTCCTTCCGCCCCGTCCAAGGAGTAGCGTGCCGCCGGCCTACGTCCACCGGATCACCAAATACGACCCCGCCGACCGCGACGAGCACGGCCACTACGCCGGCGCCGAGGACGCGGTCAGCGACCACGGACCTGTCGAAGCGGCGTACCTCGCGGCGATCGCCGCCTTCGCGGAGGCATCGGACATCGACCGGTTGGAGATCCGCGAACCTGCGGTCACCGGCTTCGTCCACTTCGGTGTGGAGCCGCCGGTTGAGGGGCACGGTCTCGGCGGGCTCTTCCCGCCCGACCTCACCGGCTACCACGACGGGGCCGAGGTCTCCCTTCCGGTCGCCCTGGAACTGGTCCGAGCCATGCTCCGCGACCAAGGCGCTTGGTGCCGACTGGAAGTAGGGGATTTGTTCACCGTGCATGTCGGGTGGGACCAGTATGTGTACGTGGGCAGCGATCGGCCCTGTGCGGACGCCGTGGCCCGTACGCGGGAACTCGGCCTCTTCCCGGAACCGCTTACGGCCTCGCCCTACGCGGCCGAGGTCGACGAAGCGGAAGTGACGGAGCCAGCCGACGAGCACTTCTGGATACGCTTGCACACCGCGCTGGCCTCACGGCATGCGTTGCTCCTCGAGGAAAGCTACGTTCGCAACGCCGCACGCTGGCACCGAATCACGCCGGAGAACCTCGGCGCAGTGCGCGCCAGTCTCGGCCCGCGCGCCTTGCTGACCGTCTGGCCCGACCTGACCCCGGACGTCGGCGCCGTCCTCGCCGCATTGCCCCAGGAGGAATCCATCGACTTCGTCTGGGAGGCGCAGGACGGGGCGATCAGCCACGCGATCGTCGACGACACCGACTACCAGGCGCTCAGCGCCCACGTGGCCGATGCCCGAGCCGCCTGCGCCCTGCCCCTGTCCTCCGCCGAACACCACCCGCTGCTCTGTGCTGCCCTCCCGGACAGCGACGGCGTACTGCGCGCCCGGTGGTGACCCGGTTCGCGCGCCGGGCGAGCCAGCAGGCCCTGTGCATCGAAGTTGTCCTGCCAGACCAGATGTCGCACTTAGTCACAAGAGATGTGACTGAGTGTGATAGTTGGCGCTTGAGCGCGCTAGTGCCGCGACAGGCGACGTTCGCCCCGTCGCGACGCCCGGCACGCCCTCTCGCCGCACCGGCCGAAAACCCAAGTACATCCAGTACGAGGGCTTCCGGCCGGCACACCGAGAGCACGCACCGGACGCCGCTCCTTGACGGGCAAACGTTGCCTGCCGCAGCACTAGTTGGCGGCTGAGCGCGATAGCTGGCGCGCAGGGTAGCGGCCAACCGCCGTTAGGGAGCGGAACGCACTTACCAGGTGTGGCGGTCGAGCCAGGTACTGATGCGCTCCGCGGTCTCGCGCCAGCCCGGTTCGAGGAGGACGTTGTGGGAGCGCCCTCGGACGAAGAGGTAGTCGGAGCCGAAGTGGGCGGCGCTGCGGCGGATGGCTTCGGCGGGGACGATCACGTCGTTCTCCGCTGCGATCACCAGCGAGGGTCCGTCGATGCGGGTGCGGTCCACTCGGAGTGAGGTCGACAGCGTTTCCTTGATGGCCATGGCCGATTCCCTGCACAGCAGAGCGTAGTAGCGGCGGGCGTCGTCCTCCGGGCTGCCCTCGAACACCGTCTGCCATGCGGTCTCGAAATCGGGGATGTCGGTCGGCTGCGTGAGGTCGATCTCGGTGTGGGGGTGGAGGCCCACTTCGGCGCTGATGGCAGGGGTGATGTGGACCTGCGCAAGGACGGGGTGCTTCTCTGCGTACTTCAGTCCGACCAGCGCACCCATGCTGTGAGTGATGAGAATCGGCACGTGCCCGATGTGGTCGACGACGGTCTCCAGCTCTTCCACGGTGTCGGCCATGGAGCGGAGCGTGAACTGGTCTTCCGGCAGGTCCTGAGACCCGTGGTGGTTGAACCAGCTGAACGCGTAAGAGTCGTGGCCGGCGGCGGCGAAGTAGGGCAGGTAGTTCTCCCACGCCCAACTGCCCTGTAGACCGCCATGAACGAAGACGATGGGCGGACCGGACGGACTGCCTTCCGAGGGGACATGCTCGATGAAGACACCATCGATCGTCTTGTTTTCAACCTTCACTGTGATTCCTTCTCGCGGAGTGGGGGCAACGCGGTGGGGAGTGGGGTGCGGTGCCGTGAGCGGAGTTCCGCTGGTTCCGGGGAACCGGCGGCCGGGGCCTCGCATGCAGTCACGCGGCTGGTCAGCACAGACGGCTTGCCGCTGTCGGTGCAAGCCGCGATGGCCGTATCCGCGACGGCGGCCTGGACGGCCGCGCTGGTCTCGTCGCCCGGGCTCGCAGTGTGGATCGTGCCGTCTGCCTGGGCCATCTGGCCGGCGAGCCAGGAGCTGTCGGTGGTGTCGCCAATCACCGGCGTCGCGCTGGCGGCGGTGACCTTGGCCGCGGGCGTCTCGCTACGCACGAGGCCCGTCACACGGTTCCGTCGGCGACCAGGCGCCGCAGCACTGCCGAACCGATGAAGCCGGTGCCGCCGGTCAGAAATACATGCACGGTGATCTCCAGAATCCATGGGTGCCCGAGGTCCGCCGAAGGGGCGCTACAGGCCCGAACCCACACGGGGCAATGAAGAGAAAACCGGCTTTAGCCCGCCGGTGGGAGTTCACGCTGTGAGGGGTACTGGCAGGGACCCCCACCATGCGCTTCGGCTTCCTACGCTGGAGCCATGGACAATCGGGCGGAAGTCAGCGCGTTCCTCAAGTCCCGCCGTGGCAAGATCACCCCCGAGCAGGCGGGCCTGCCGGCGTACGGGCGGCGGCGGGTGCCCGGGCTGCGCCGCGTCGAGGTCGCGATGCTCGCCGGGGTGAGCGTCGAGTACTACACGCGCCTGGAGCGCGGCAACCTCGGCGGTGTTTCCGACAGCGTCCTGGACGCCCTCGCCAAGGCCCTGCGCCTGGACGACACCGAGCGCGACCACCTGCACGCCCTGGCCCGTGCGGCCAATGCCCGGCCGGCGCGCGTGCGCCGCCCGAAGAAGACGGCCGTGCGGCCCAGCGTGCTGCGCATCATCAACGGACTGCACGACCAGCCGGCCTACGTGCGCAACAACCGCATGGACATCCTGGCGGCCAACGCCCTGTCCCGGGCCCTGTACGGGGAGGTGCTGGAGCAGAAGCCGGCCAACACGTGCCGGTACGCCTTCCTCGACCCGCGGGCCACCCGCCTCTTCCCCGAGTGGGAGCGCGTGGCCCGTGACGCGGTGGGGGCGCTGCGGGTCGAGGTCGCCAAGAGCCCCTACGACCGCGAGCTGTCCAACCTGATCGGCGAGCTGTCCACCCGCAGTGACGCCTTCCGCACCCTGTGGGGCGCGCACGACGTGCACGCCTTCACCGACGGCGTCAAACGATTCCACCATCCCGTCGTCGGCGAGATGGAACTGGTCCACGAGAGTCTGGACCTGCCCGGTGACGAGGGGCTGTCCATCACCATCCACAGCGCCGATCCCGGCACCCCGGCCTCGGACGCCCTCCAGTTGCTGGCGGCCTGGGCCGCCAGCCAGGACCGGTCGACGGCCGTCACGCAGGACGACACCGAGAACTGACCGCTTCCGGCTCGGCCGCTCGCCCCGATCCCCCTGTTCCACGATGACCGCCGTCACCCGGAGCCTTCCTGAGGGTCGCGGCTGCCTCAGCATGCCTGTGTCGTGCTTCCCCTGCCTGCCGTCGCGGCCCGGCCTGGGGGTCCCTGCCATTACCCCTCACGAGCGTGCCTGTTTGCGGCGCGCGGCGGCTGGTTCCATAAATCTCGGCGCGGTCCACGAGGCCCCGCCCGCACATCCCCTCGGCACGCCCTCGGCCTTCCGGCCGGCTCCCCGGTGACCGTCGTGCGCGCCGACGCTTGAAAGGACCTCTGGTGACTGCTGCCGCCTCCCCCACACCCACCCGGCCGGGCGCCCCGGCCGTCGCAGGTCCGCCCCGGCCCGACGGCGACACGACCGCTCCGGCCGGGAAGGTCAAGCTGCCGCCGGTGGTGTGGCTGCTCGGTGCCGTCTCGTTCGTCATGAGCACCAGCTCACTCATCGTCGCCGGCCTGCTGCCACAGATCTCCGACAGCCTCGGGGTGCGCGTGTCCAGCGCCGGACTGCTGATCACCGTCTACGCGCTCGGCATGGGCATTGGCGCGCCCGTGATGTCCCTGGCGACCCTGCGGCTGCCGCACCGCTCGGCGATGATCGCCGCCCTTCTCGTCTTCGCCGCCGGGCACATCCTCGGCGCGCTCGGTTCCAACCTGGCGCTCGCGCTGGTGGGCCGATTCGCCGCGGCGCTGGGCAACGGCACCTTCTGGGTCATGGGCGCGGTGGTCGCCACCGCCGCGGCCGGACCGGCGGCCCGCACCCGCGCCATGAGCGTGATGGTCGGCGGCATGACCCTCGCCAACGCCGTCGGCGTCCCGCTGGGCACGGCGGCCGGCCAACTGGTCGGCTGGCAGGCCCTCTTCTGGACCCTCGCCCTGATCTCGTTGGCCGCCACCGTAGTAGTGGCCCGCCGAGTGCCCGCCGACAACGGCGGCGGCGACAGCTCGCTGCGCGCAGAACTCGGGGCCCTCAAGCACCCCCGCCTGTGGCTGATCTACCTCGCCGCCGCGCTGATGCAGGGCGGCCTGCTGGCCTTCTACAGCTACATCGCCCCGCTACTGACCGAGCGGGGCGGGCTCTCGACGACGGTCCTTCCGCTGGCCATGCTCGGCTACGGCGCCGGCGCCCTGGCCGGCACCGCCTTCGGTGGGCGTCGCGGAGACCGGCGGCCGTACGCCACATTGATCCCCGCCGCCGCCGTCACCGCCACCCTCCTGGCCACCATCACCTTGTGGGCGACCAACAGCGTCGCGGCCGTGATCCTGCTCGTGCTGCTCGGCGCCGTCGGCATCTCGTCCACCCCGATCCTCGTCGGCCAGGTGATCCGCATCGTCGGACCGGGCCGGGCCCTGCCCGTAGCCCTGACCACGTCCGCCTTCCAGGTCGGCATCGCTTCCGGCTCCTGGATCGGCGGCGTCGCCCTCACCTCCGCCCTCGGTCTCAAGGGCCCGTCGCTGGTGGGCCTCGCTCTCGCCCTGGCGGCCCTGCTGCCGCTGAGCCTGCTGGCGGCCGCCTCGCAGCGCACGGCTGGGGCTGCTGTCCTGGGGGGTTCTCCCAGTACCCCTCACAGCCGAGACTCCCACCTTCATCCGCCTCATTCCTAGGTTGGACGTATGGACAAGCAGGCCGAAGTCAGCGCATTCCTCACATCGCGCCGCGCCCGGATCACGCCCGAACAGGCAGGGCTGCCGTCCCACGGAAAGCGCCGGGTACCCGGCCTGCGCCGCGGCGAGGTCGCTCAGCTGGCCGGCATGAGCGTCGAGTACTACACACGCCTGGAACGCGGCAACCTCAGCGGCGTCTCCGAGAGTGTCCTGGACGCCCTGTGCGACGCCCCGCACATACCCCCTGCTCCGGCGTCCGCGCACTGGATGGACGACCGACGCCCACCACCCCTGTTCACCCCTTCACAGAAACCCAAGGACATGACGATCAACTTCTCTTTCACCAACAAGGCTGCCCTCGTCACCGGCGCCGGCTCGGGCCTCGGCCTGGCCGCCGCCAAGGCGTTCGCAGAGGCGGGCGCCGCGGTCGCGCTCGCCGACCGGGACCTGGACGCCGTCCAGGCTGCGGCCGAGCAGCTGACGGCGGCCGGACACCGGTCGATCGCCCTGCGCTGCGACGTGGCCGACGAATCCGACGTGGCCCGGGCCGTCGACGAGACGGTTAAGGCGTTCGGCAGTCTGGACGTCGCCTACAACAACGCCGGCATCCAGGCCCCGGTCAGCGAGGTGGCGGACGCCGACGGCGACGACTTCGACCGCGTGATCGCGGTCAACCTCCGCGGTGTCTGGAACTGCATGAAGCACGAGCTGCGCCAGATGCGCGAGCAGGGCGACGGAGCGATCGTCAACTGCTCCTCCACAGGCGGCGTCGTCGGTACCGGAGGACTGGGCGCCTACACCGCCTCCAAGCACGCGGTGATCGGCCTGACCCGCAGTGCCGCTCTGGAGTACGCCACCCGCGGCATCCGCATCAACGCGATCTGCCCGGGCGTCACCGAGACCCCCATGGTCACCAACGCGATCGCCGAGGCGCCCGAACACATGGCAGCCATCATCAACGAGATCCCCATGAAGCGCTCCGGCAGTGTCGAGGAGATCGCCTCCGCCGTGCTGTGGCTGTCCAGCCCGGGAGCCGCCTTCACCACAGGCCAGGCACTCGTCGTCGACGGCGGCTTCACCGTCAAGTAATCACCAGCGGCGCGGTACGGCCGGGACACCGGCCGTACCGCGCCACCCAGCCAGGCTCCTGATCGTCAGACCCGTATACGCGTGCCGCGTTCGCTCCCCTCGCGTCGGCCCGCTTGTCCCCATCACCCCGCACGTTTCGCCGACGCTGCCTCCGGGCCCGTTCCCGGCCGCGTAGCCGGCCCGCCTGTACGAGGAGGACCGCGAGGCGTACGCCATCAAGGTTCGCGAGGCCGTCAGGCGCGCAGGCTGATTCGACCTGCCTCCTCTGTCCTCTGCGGGCGCCGTGGGCCGTCGTGCTCCAGAGGGCGCCCGGGTCCTCTCCCGATGAGCATCGAAGTTGTCCATGAGCACCACCTATCGTGCTCGGTCACAACGTCTTCGACGACCTGCCTCCGGACCTGGAGCGGCTGCGCACCCTGCGGGTGTGGCACGTGATGTGGCTGGAGCGCATCGACCGCAAGATCGCCGCTCTGCGGCAGCGGGAAGCCGAGCAGGAACACGGACGGCGCTCCCGCCCGCCTAGGCCGGACTGGATCGTCGAACTCGGCATCGGCACCGGACGCCCGCCCGTCGCGGTCCACACCGGTGACTGCTACGCCGCCGGGAAACGCCACCGCCCCGTCGGCCGGGACGAGGCCCGCCGGCTCCTCGCCGCCGGACTGCCCGCCTGCACCCACTGCTACCCCGACCAGCACCTCGGCATCCTCGACTGACCCACCTCAGGCACTGCGCCGGGGTCGCTTCGCCGCCGTCACTCCGAGGTGCAGGAATCGTCTGGGTGCGGTCGGCGATGCGTCGTGATGGATTGTTTAGGAATGCCTTCGCCGGGGACGCAGGCCCTTATCGGAAGGCGGCGATGTGGCGCTGGGCCCAGTCGGCGAAGGTGCGGGGCGCGCGGCCGAGGAGCCGCTCGACGGCGGGGCTGATGCGCTGTTCGGCGGGTGTGGGCTCACCCAGGATGGTCAGCGTGGTCTCGACCACGGGCTCGGGCATGAACCGCAGCATCTGCGCGTGGGCCTCGTCGCGGGTCTGCTCGATGAACCGGACGGGTTCGCCGAGTGCGTCGGCAATCGCCTCGGCCCGCTGGCGGGGCGTGCTGAGGGTGGGGCCGGTCAGCTCGTATATCTGTCCGGCGTGGCCGTCCTCCCGCAGGGCTGTGGCGGCGACCTCGGCGATGTCGTCCGGGTCGATGGTCGGCAGGCCGATGTCGGCGAACGGCGCGACGGCGGTCCTTCGGGCGCGGACCGACTCGGCCCAGGCGTACGCGTTGGAGTTGAAGCCTCCGGGCCGCAGGATCGTCCAGTCCATGCCTGATTGCTGGACGGCGTTCTCGATGGATCGTCCCAGGTCCCCGTGAGAGGCCGAATGCGGTCGGGTCGCGACGCCTTGGGAGGACAGCAGGACGACCCGCCCGACACCGCCGGCCTTGGCGACGTCGAGTATGTCCTGTGGGCTCAGCAGATGGGCGCTGGGGCCGCCGCTTTGCAGGAACAGCGCGTCGGCTCCGTCGAAAACGGGCCGAAGGCTCTCAGGATCGACCAGGTCAGCCTGCGTGTACTGGACGCTCTCCGGCACGTCCGCGTCCGAGATCCCCCGGGATGTCGCGGTCACCTGCGCACCGGCTGCCGCGAGGGCCCGCACGAGCGATCGGCCGACGTTACCAGTCGCACCCGTCACTACGAACATGAACAACTCCCGTGTCGACTCAGCATGGTTGTTGCCGCCCGAGCGGGCGGGGGCCGCCGTGGAGAGCTGCTCTCCAGGCGACACGGGGACGCTAACACCGTCGATATAGTAGGTACCTATAGGAAAGTGACTATCCCGAGGGAGTGTGTATGGCTGGCGACGCTGACTGGGTGGCAGCCGCTGCGAGCGACCCGGAACTCGCCTGTCCGACCAGTGCGGTCGTGGATATCGTGTTCAGCCGGTGGACCACGCCGATCCTGTGGACTCTCCACATGCATGGTCGGCAACGGTTCGTCGAGCTGGAACGACGGATCGGCACGATCACACCGAAGGTACTGACTCAGCGGCTGCGTCAGCTGGAACGCGACGGCATGGTCGTGCGTACGTATCACCCGGAGGTCCCCCCTCGGGTCGAGTACGAGATCAGCGAGCTGGGCCGCAGCCTGGCCCCCCTCTTCGCGCACCTCGCCGAATGGGCTGCCGTCAACCTGGACAAGGTCGAGCAGGCCCGGCACGACTACGACACCGTTCCACCTCGGTAGCGCGTCAGCGAGAGGGCTCGATCCTTGTCCGGACTTCCGCTACCTGGTTGATCCCGCAAGCAAGTGGGGTGAAGAGCTGGACTGGCGTTTTGACGGCTCTGGCCGCGGTCCCGTGATCCCCAGGAGAGCGAGGGGAACGAGGGATCGTTTCGGCAGAGTGTTTCCTGCCAAAGGCGAAGAAGGTCCCTCGCTGACTCCGGCGCTGGTGGCCCGAGGCCCGACAGCAGTTCTCCGGTGCGCGGGTGGCGGGCGGTGAAGTCCATCGCGGAGAACGCCCCGCCGTGGATGCGCAGGGCGAGACGGTCCGGGTGGATCCAGGCTCAGTGGCCATCACGGGCTCGCCCTCGGACGGCTCCAGAGCCCGATTCGGAATCAGGAACGCCGCGATCACCGCACCGACCACGAAGAACCCGGAGCCCCACGCCAGGGTGGCCGTGCAGCCCTCGACCCCGGCCTGCGCCGCGGCCAGCGCGCTGGGCTTGTGCGAAGACAGGTAGTCGGTCGCGGCCGACGAGGTAACGGTGGTCAGTAGCGCCGTACTGATGGAGCCGCCCACCTGCTGACCGGTGTTGATCAGCGCCGAGGCGACGCCCGTGCCATCGCGGTGCAGGCCTGAGGTCGCCCCCTGGAACGCGGTGGTCATCACCCCGCCGATGCCGAGACCCAGCAGGATCATGCCGGGCATGCTGTGGGTGGCGTAGGCGCTGCCCCACTCGAGCCGGGTCAGCAGGGCCATACCGGCTGCGGCGACCGCGAAGCCGACGCTGACGACGACCTCAGGGCCGGACCTTGGCCAGCACCAGCAAAGGCATCGTGGTCGACGAAGCGACGACGCCCGCGACCATCGGCAGGAACGCCAGACCGGTCTTGATCGGCGAGTAGCCGAGGCTGGTCGCAAAGGAGTAGGTCAGGAAACAGGAAGATCGAGAACATCGCCATGCCCGGGACGAACACCGCCATGAACGAACCACCGCGGGTCCGGGTCCAGCACGAGGCGCAGTGGCAGCAGCGGATGCGCGACCCTGGACTCCAGCCAGACGAACACCACGAGCAGCACCACGCCGACGATCATGGAGTCGAGGGTGACCGGGTCGGTTTAACCGTGAGCCGATCACCGCCTCGATGAGCGCCCGCTGCCCATCGAGCAGGTCGGTCGTGGAAGGCTTTCGCTCGCTCACAGCAGTCAGCCCTGCGCGTCCGTGCCCGCCCGCCGACTGAGATGCCGCAGTTCCACGCGTTCAGGTGGTGGACAAAAGCACCTACCGCTTACCGCTCACTGAGGCGGCCCACATTGTGGGCGCCGACAGCTGTTTTCAGTTGAGCCTTGGCGCTCCCGGCGCGGTCCGTCGGCATGGAGGGAGGCGCGTACGGCGGGTCGGACCCCTCGGTTCGGCTCGGCGGGCCGGATGACGTGGGTCAGGTGCGCGCGACGTTGCGGACTGAGGCGCGCAGGTCGTCGCTTTCGGCGAGCAGCGGGGGCAGGGGAGTGGCGTTGGCCGGGTTGAGGGAGTCGAAGAGCAGGGCGATGAAGCGGGCGCGTAGAGAGGGTGTGGCGCCGGGGAGCGCGAGGCCGGCGACCGCCATGACGAGGAAGTGAGGGATGTCCTCGGCGGTGAGGTCGGCACGGATCTCGCCGGCTTGCTGCGCGCGCACCAGGAGCGGGTGGAGGGAGGCGCTGAAGCGCTGGAGGACGTCCACTGCGACGTCGGCGAAGTTGCCGGCGAAGGGGACCAGGCCCCGCTCCTCGGTGATGAGTTCGAGCAGATGCGTGGCGATGTCCTGAAGGGCCTGGCGTGTGTGCGGGGAGTCGGCGGCTCCCTCGATGAGAGGGAGAAGGTCGGTGTCGAGGATGTCCTCCAGGACAGCCCGGACGATGGCCTCACGATTGGGGAAGTGGCGGTAGAGCGTGGCGATGCCCACGCCGGCTTCTGACGCGATCTGCTCCAGAGAGGCTTCGCCTCTGCCCAGGACCGTCCGTCCCGCAGCGGTGATGCGCTCCACGCTGGAGCGGGCGTCGACCCTGCGCCGGGGCACGCGGCCGTCCGTGGTTGCCATCTGTGACTTCCCTGATCTCGGATGAGTCGCTTCGATAGCACCCTACCGCATCGATAGTCCACTCTCGTTTTGATAGTAACCTCTCACTTCGTGGTGCGACCTGGCTCGTCAGGTCGCATGAAGGAGAGGGAGAAATCTGTGTCCGTTCTGCTGTATCGGCTGGGAAGGTTCGCCTACGGCAAGCCCTGGTACGTCATCGGAGGATGGTTGGCAGTGCTGGCGGCGGTCGTCCTTCTGCTCGTGACCCATCCGGTCAAGCTCAGCAACGAAGTCCGCATCGACGGCACCCCGTCCCAGCAGGTCATCGACGACTTGGCCACCTCCCTGCCGGAGGCATCCGGCGGCCAGGGCATGCTGCTCTTCACCGCTCCGAAGGGTGCCCGGATCAACGACGAGAAGGTGCGGTCCGCCCTGGTGGCTGCCGTCGACGCCGTCTACCGGCACGACCACGTCATCGACGCGAGGAAAGTGCTGGCCCGGGAAGCCGCCAAGGGTGCGAACAGTCCCCTGTTGCAGGCTCAGGCAGCGGTTGCCCAAGCCGCTGGAAGGCCGTCCTCCGGCAAGACACCCGTCCCCTTGCGGCACGATGGTCAGCCGGTGCCGGGAGTCGTCGTCTCCGACGACGGCTCAGCGGCACTGATGCAGTTCCAATTCGACCAGCAGACCTTCGAACTTCCTGCCGGGACGATCGACAGCACCATCCGGGCCGCCGAGGAGCAGGCCGCACCCGGAGATCTGGAAGTCCTGCCGTCGGCGGCCATGATGGAGATCCCCGACATCATCGGCGTCGGGGAGATTGTCGGCGTCGTTGTGGCGGCCCTTGTCCTGCTGATCACCCTGGGATCGGTCATCGCGGCAGGTCTGCCACTGATCATCGCCCTGGCCGGCGTCACGGTGGGAGTCGGCGGCGCCTTCACCCTCTCCACCGTCTTCGAGATCCATTCACTCGCAGCGGTGCTGGCGCTGATGCTGGGGCTGGCCGTCGGCATCGACTACGCACTGTTCATCGTCATCCGGGAACGCCGGCTGATCCTCGACCAGGGTATGGACCCCCATGAAGCGACCGGCCGTGCGCTCGGCACCGCCGGGAGCGCGGTCTTCTTCGCCGGCAGCACCGTCATCATCGCCCTGGCCGGGCTCCTGGTCATCGGTATCACGCTGCTCAGCACCATGGCCCTTGTCGCGGCCGGCACGATCGCGATCGTTGTCCTGCTCGCCCTGACCCTGCTGCCCGCCCTACTGGGCCTGGTCCAAGGACGCATCTGCCCCGCCCGCACTCGACAAAGGGAACAAGAGCGGACAAGGAGTGCCGAGCACACCCGGGCCACCCGCTGGGGAGCCTTCCTGGTCCGTCACAGGTACGCCGCCCTCGTGGCCTCGATCCTGATCCCCGTGATCCTGGCGGTGCCCGCCGCCGGGATGAAGCTCGGCCTCCCCTCCGGT
Organism: Streptomyces gottesmaniae; assembly: GCF_031845845.1. NCBI lineage: Bacteria > Bacillati > Actinomycetota > Actinomycetes > Kitasatosporales > Streptomycetaceae > Streptomyces > Streptomyces gottesmaniae. Next base: position 85,904 of record NZ_JAVRFJ010000042.1, on the reverse strand, counting down.
GCCAGCTACAACACCGACACCGGTCAGCGACGCAGCTATGACCTGGTCAGCGATGCCTACGGGCCCGGTTACAACGGCCCCCTCCTGATCGCCGTCGATTCCACGACGAACGGACAGCCCCTCGCGCCCGCGACTCTCGCCGCGGTGACCTCGGACCTGCGAAGCGTCAAGGGTGCCACAGCGGTCTCCCTGGCAGGGATGAACCAGACCAGAACCACTGCCATCCTCAGTCTGATTCCCGGCAGCGGCCCGAACGACGACGCCACCAGGGATCTCGCCACCGCCCTACGGGACAAGAGCGCGCAGATCAGTGCAACCCACGGTGCCGACATCGGCATCGCCGGTTTCACCACCCTCGCGATCGACGTCTCCGACCGGCTCGCCGACGTCCTGCCCCTCTACGTGGCCACCGTCCTCGGACTGTCCCTCATCGTTCTGCTCCTCGTCTTCCGCTCCCTCATGGTCCCGGTGATGGCCACCCTCGGCTTCCTGCTGAGCATCGCCGCCACCTTCGGCATCACCACGGCAGTCTTCCAGTGGGGCTGGCTGCAGAGCCTGATCGGACTCGACGCCACAGCACCCGTCGTGAGCCTGCTGCCCATCATCATCACCGGCGTCCTCTACGGGCTGGCCATGGACTACCAGATGTTCCTGGTGACCTCCATACGCGAAGCACACGTCCACGGAGCCACCGCCGTCAACGCCACCGTCACCGGCTTCGCCCGTGCCAGCTCCGTCGTCCTGGCGGCGGCCACCATCATGGTCTCCGTCTTCGCCGGCTTCGTCTTCAACGCCCAGCCCATGATCAAACAGGCTGGCTTCGCACTGGCCGCGGGCATCCTCATCGACGCTTTCGTCATCCGCATGACCTTCATCCCGGCCACCATGGCACTCGCCCAGGAGAAAGCCTGGTGGATTCCCGCCCGGTTGGACCGCTTGCTTCCCGACCTCGATGTCGAGGGCGACAAGCTCGCACAGAAGATCCCGCTGCCCCACCCCAGCGCAGCTCAACAGGCCCAGACGGCCGGCTAACGGGCGGCACCGTCTCCTCCCGCACCGCCCTCACGTCATCGGTGAGGACGAGACGGTCCCAGGCAGACCACCTTGCCCTGGGTGCCGCACTGGGAGCCAGATACCTCCTGCGGCATCCCATCACGCGGCGGCCAGCTTGTTCCGCCGGACCGAGGAACTCGCCATGCTGCGGCGCATCGTGGAGTGCGCACGTGTCGGCGACACCACGATCGGCGTTGTCGAAGGCGAACTCGGCACGGGCAAGACACGGCTGCTTGGGCTCGGGCGGTGTTCTGGCCTCCCACTGAGGCTGAAGCTGCCGGTGCTCGCTGTCGCTGTGGCGCCGCAACAACTTGGAGACAACGAGACCGTCCGTCATGCCGGTACCGGGGGTCAACGACTCCGATCCGGCGGCGCCGCGGCCAGGGTCTGTCGCCGCCCGTGGCCCGCCCCGCTGCATCGCCACGGTTCACCGGGCCGTGATCGCGGTGACTATGGCACTCAGAAGTGCCAGAGCAGTCAGGCCGACCGTGAACGGCTGTGCCAGTTCGGAAGGCGGTGTACGGCGTAGGTGTGGACGCCGGCGATCAGCAGGCCGACCAGAAGCAGCAACAGGAGGGTCAGCAGGACGAGCGTGGGCATGACGGTCTGGTCCTTTATGAGATAGGTGACTGTGTGTCAGAACTTCAGCCGATAGCACCGGTTGCCGGGCAGCATCGGATGCGCCCAGGCCTTGCGCCGGCCGGGGTTCGGCACATCCAGCGTCGGGGTGTCGGATTGTTGCTCCAAGCGCAAGAAGCCCTGGAGCAGGACTGCCTCAAGGAGTTGCGCGGTGGTGGAGAGCACGCCCGAGCGGCCTGGAAGACCCCGCAGTCCGCTCGATCGCGACCGTCTGGATCCAGCGGTCGTGGGCTGGGCGGAATATCTGCGTGGACTGGTCGACAGCGCGGGGTTCACCAAGGACGCAGACGCGGCAGGCGCGCTCGGCATCGACGCGCCGGACCTGTAGAGGTTCCTCTCAGGCATGAAGATTCCAGACCGTTCCCTCGTCCCGCGCGTGCACGCCGTCTGCGCAGGCAGGCGGGACGAGGCCGTCGACGAACATGCGGTGGAGCACACGGACGCTTTGGAGGAACGGCAGCGCATGACGCTGCTGCGCAGCTGGGTGGAGCGGTCCGAGGACCAGGTGATCGAGCTGAGGGAGGAACTGCGCAATGCCCACCGGGGACGGGACGATCTCACCCTGAGGGCGAACGGGCTCGGGCACGATGTGCGCGCCCTGCAAGGGAGTACTGACCTCATCAGGGCTCTTATCGCTGAGCAGTCCGCCCGCGAGCGGACGCCCTGCTCGCGGCTGACCGTACCGTGGAGCAGCCGTCTGATCGCTGCGTGCGCGCTTACCGGCGTGCTCGGTTTGTTTGTGGCCTTCGTCGGCACTGCGCTGTTCGGCGACAGCGCGCCGTGGCGGATCCACCTCTGGCAGACCGTCGGCGCGGCGACCGTGATCGCCCTGCTCGCCCGCTGGTCGCGTGCCCGGGCGCTCACAGCGGCTCGGAGTCGATGGGGAGACCATCAGCACCGACTGGATCGCGCCCTTCCTGGCCGTTCTGGCCTTCGCCGTTCCCCTCTAGGCGTTCGGCATGGCCCTGCGCAACCAGGGGGATCATGCGGGAACCGGTCAGAGGTGACCGCCGCGATCAGCGACTGCCGCTCGCCCTCCAGTCTCGACGAATCAGGTGATCACATGCCTGTACACCTGGACGATCGAAGGGCGCACCTATCACGAGCGCCATAAGAGCCTGCGCGGTGATGAAGGCACCAAGACCACCCAGCAGCAGCCGGTGTCCCGGCCGCAGCCCAGGCAAGGCCCCGAAGCCCCGACGCGTTGTCCGCTGGATCATGACGCATCCCCAGCACCTCGCGGCCGCCGACGCCGCGGAACTGAAGGAGATCCGTACGGCTGCCCTCATCTCGACGCCGCCGCACGGCACGTCCACGACTTCGCCGAAACGCTGCACCACTTCCGCAGAGACCAACTTCCCGACTGGATGGAGCGAGTCCTTGCTGACGACCTACCAGCCCTCCACTCGCTGGTCAGCGGCCTACGACGAGACTTCGACGCCGTTACCGCCGGGCTCTCCACCTCATGGAGTTCTGGCCAGGTCGAGGGCCAGGTCACCCGTGTCAAACTCCTCAAGCGCAGGGCCTATGGACGAGCAAACCTCGACCTCCTACGCCAACGCGTACTCTTGGGCCCATAACCCTGTCCCAGGGACCTTGTGCTGTGAGATCGTCCGAGCCCGCCGTCAGAGCGGCTGGCTCTTGCGTCCGGCCGCCGCCGTGCCCGCATCGCAGCTGGAGGCCGAGGACGGTGACCGGGACCTGGTCCTCGAGGACCTGACCCGCGAGCAGGTCCTCTGCTGGCGTACCCGCTCCGTCCGCGACCACCAGGTCGGGTTCGACCGCATCGACCGCCACGGCGAGAGGTCGGCGCTAAGGCTGTTCACCAGGGCCTTCCTCGCGGACGTGATGGCGGGCGTCGACCAGAGCGACGGCGCACCCGGCGGCGGCTCGACAGTGCCGCCCAGCCGCCCCCGCTCCGCGTCTCGCCTTCAACAAGGAAGAGCTGGTCAGGGCTTCACGCTGACCCCGAACCGAGCGGGCAGGTTCTTCGATCTTGCGGCGACCTCGTATCTCTAGATGCCATGGAAGAGACGAACGTGAGGGGGCGGACGAGGTGAGGCACGAGGACATCCACATGGGTGAGCGCGGGACCCACGAGCGGTGCCTGCCCGAGCCGTGGATGTGCGATGTCTTCCATCGTGACGGCAGCCTGAGGGACATTCGGGTGCTCCATACGACCCGCGTCGAGTGGATCGCCGTCCTCGAACGCCTGCGTGCTGTGGCCGACGAGAGCGAGGTGGAGCACCCTTACCCCCAGGTCGATCCCGGACGGCCCGCCATCGCCGACCTCTTCCGCGTCTGGGCAGACGAGCCGGAGGGGCAGGGGACGAGTTTCTCTTTCCGGGCCCGCTTCGGCGCCGTGTGGTTCTTCGCCCTGCCCTACGACGAGGAGGAGATCGAGTTTTCCGTCTGGCCTGAGGACGTCCTCGACGGAGCGGGGGTAGCCGCCGTCGTGCGGTTCCTGGTGGAGATCGCAACGGCCAGTCAACGGAAGGCCCTGTTGACTGGCGAGACCGTCCGGTATGACCCCGGGATGCCGACACTGATTTCCCACGACCCTGATACAGGCCTCACCTCCCACATCTGACTTACGGCGGAGTAGGTGCATGAGGAGACAAATGACACCAGCCCTGCCTGCACCCCCGCCGCGGCGGTGCAGCGCTGCGAAAGGCCGCCGACTTGGGGGACTTGCCCACCGTCCCCGCCCGGTCTGGCCGCTCACTGCTGTCGCAGGGTCTGACGCATCTGGCGGAGGCGGTCCAGGGAGCGGCGGCGCATCCACAGGACCCAGGAGCACAGCGCGACCGTGCCGAGCGCGAAGAGAAGGGGGAAGGCGAGGGACCCGCTGACGGCCCCCAGGACGAATACGCCGACCGCGATGAGGCACATGGCGCCGAGCCAGTACGGCAGCCACGTGCCCGCCCCCTCCATCTGGCCGAGCTGCTGGGCGATCAGCTGTCGCATGGCCGCCTGCTTCTGGGGGTCCTGTGGCACCTCATGGTGGCGGATCTTCCGGTTCAGATCGGCGAGTCCGTCCGCGTCGGTGCCCACGGCTCGGGCGGCCCGGCGGCGCTGGACGGCCAGGACCGCGACGGCGACCCCGGTGTAGAGAGCACTTTGGAACACCCAGACAGCCGGGTGCTCGTCTCTGCGGAGCAGGGCCGTGGTGCCCAGTCCCAGCAGGAAGACCAGGGCCGCCTGCGCGGTCAGACTGCGGTCGAGTAAGCGCTTGAGCCGGAGCACAGCGCAGACCTCCTTCACGGGGAGTCGGGACAGCATCGTCATCATCCGGATACCCTGCGTTCTCCCGCTCATCGAGTCCGTGCGCTGTCACGTTGGGTGCAGGTTGCCGGCTGAATCGTGTCGTGTTGTGTCTGCGCTGGTCTGGTACGGCTTCGGTGACTGGCTGATGCGGAGGGGGCAGGGGGGTGGGTAAGGCGAGCAGGGGCAGGCGGGAGCGCAGCAGCGGCAGGAGCGGGCAGTGGACTGCGGCTGCTGCGGCACGGGCGGCGCACCGCCTGCGGGCCGGGCTATAGGGCACACCGTCCCTGTGTGTCCTGCGCGGCCGCCAGGCAGGACCACTGGCACGACGTGCCGGTCCTGCACTACCGCCGCCCGCGTGCGGCGCACCACAGCAGGTCTGGGAGGATGGCCGGCAGCCGTTCGTACCGTGTCCGGGAATCCGCGGGCGGCGAGAGGCGGGCGGGTACGGGCAGCGGCCCGGTGGGCGGGAGAGCGGAGCGGTGCGGCATATGCCGGAGTACCCGGAGTACCTCGCCGCGGTCGTGTTCGCCGCGGGCGGTGTCGTCAACGCCCTGCTGGCACCGCACCGGTTCTCCACCGCCGTTCTGCTCTGCCTCGCGGTGACCTCTGCCGGACTCGGCGTGGCAGGCCGCAGTGCCGCAGCCCACCCGACCATCGCCACCGTCCTCGCCGTCGCCGCCCTGCTCCTCGTGCTCGCGCTGGGCCTGCTGCTGCTGGCCGACGGCGTCCTCCTGGTCCGGCGCTACGGACCGCAGGCAGCCCTGCTGGCGACCGGGGCCGCCGGCTGCGCGTTGCTGGCGGTGCTCGGCCTCAACGCGGTCTTCCACGCGGTCGGCGGCGAGGCGTTCGGTGCCCTCGTGGTCGCGGTGAACGCGGCCGCAGGACACCTCACTCTGCTCTTCCTGGCCTTTGCCAGCTACGTGTTCGTCCAGGGCCGCAGCACGCCTCTGCCGGAAACCACCCATGTCGTCGTCCTGGGCGCCGGGCTCAACGGCGACCGGCCCGGCCCGCTGCTGACCCGCAGGCTGGAGCGCGCCCTCGCGATCGACGCCGTCCGTGCACCGGACACGCCTCGTGTGGTGTTCGTCGTCTCGGGCGGCCAGGGCGACGACGAGGTCCGCTCCGAGGCGGACGCGATGGCCGACTATCTGCGCGGACGCGGAGTGCCCGCCGACCGAATCGTGCGGGAAGACCGCTCCGTCAACACCGGGCAGAACCTCCGCTTCAGCGCGGCCCTCGTGGACGGCACTACTGCCGGCCACCGTGCCACGGTGGTCACCAGCGGCTTTCACGTCTACCGCACGACCCTGCTGGCCCGGCGCGCCGGCGTGTCCGTGCACGTCGTGGGCGCGCCGACCTCCCCCGCCTACTGGCTGGCCGCGACGCTGCGCGAATTTGCCGCCATCCTGTGGCTGGACCGCCTCTCCCTGATCGGACTCAGCCTGCTGCTGGCAGTGCCGGTGGCGACGGCGGCATTCGAGCACTGAAGCCGTCGGCCGCAGATCTTGTAAGAGAGGGCTGGCCGGGCTGCCGGACCGCTGCACAGGGTGCGGGAAGCCGGCTGCCTCGACCAATCCGTAGAACGCCGTGGTGGCCGCCATGCAGGCATGATCCGTGGCCGTCATGCTCGGTCAAGTCCCCGCGGCAGGAAGCAGGCGGTGCCAAAGTTCGATGGCACAAAGTCGTCTCCATCAAGCTCCGTTGGCACGCACTCAGGATCCGGTGGCACAGGACAACGCCCCCGGCCGGTCACCCGGCCTGCTCTCACCGGCCGAGAGGGTGGGAGGCTGGGTGAGGCACGCAGACTTGCCGACGCAAGAGGGCCACTTCCCGCCAGGGTCCGTCACCGTGCTACGCGTTGCGTGTGGGTGACCGTGGTCCGGTCGATCGCACGCCATTCGGCGTGTGACCGGAACCGCTGTTGACCTCGCGCTGATTGGTTTGTGAAGCCGTGGCCGTACGTCGGGTGCCCTTGAACGGTTTCGTGTATATCCGCCGGGCCGATGGCGCTGTCCCTGACGGAGACACAGATGCAGCCGGTGGTGTACCGCTTGGCTGATCCGGATCGCCGGCTCACCCCCTCAGCAGTGTCCTCACCGCCTGGCGTGACCTCTCCCGCGGTGCTCGGCGATCTGCCCTGGGCATGCGCTTCGGGAGCGCGCGCCGGGGTGAGGCGGTGCTGTCGCCGAATCACGAGGCACCATCAGGGTTCACTTGCGTTCGCCCGTCCAGCTTTCCCCTCGCCTGTGGCACCCGATGGCCGGGACGTTCTTGGGCTTGAACACTCGGCATCACACCCTGCCGTTACCAGCGAAACGCATGCGAGCGCGGGGACGGGCCTTGGATACTGGCGCGAAGTTCAGCCGATCGCTACCTCCTTCACGTGGCTGTCCTTACTTACCTGGAGCGACTTCGTGTCGCACACTGGGCGCTTCAGTTGACGAGAAAGTGGTTGAGTCGGCAGGTTGAGCTGCGCCATGCGTGTGGGCTGGTCTGCGGCAACACGACAGCCGCACCGCAGGCCAGCACAGACGCCGTCAGAACGCTCCCGGGCGGGGCAGCCGGGTTGGCTGTCGGTGCACGAGGGGCGGTCTACTGCCCACTCCGGCCGGCCCCGCCAAGTCCGCCGACGGGGTGGAAACCTCGCCGTCGTCGAGTTCGGCGGCGTCAGGCACCTGGAACGGCGTTGACACGTTGTTGGGGGTGTGGCTGCCTGACGGCGCGTCGGGGCAGGGTGGGCTTGGGAGCCGGGCCTGTGGTCAGGCCGTGGTGGGACGGTCGGCAGCGCCGGTGATCTGGTCCCAGATCGCGAAGCGGACGGTCGTCTCAGCTCGGTGGGCGGCAGCGGTCGTCAGGTAGCGGCGAGGCCGGAAGTGGGGCGAGATGCCGCTGAACGCAGACAGGAACCGCTGGGCCCCGCCCATCGGGCGGAAGCCTTTCATCGCCCGTTCGCGCCGTCTGGTGGGCTGGTGGCTCTTCTCGGCCCGGTTCTTGAGGCACTTCGACTGCCGGTGCTCGACGCAGGGCATGACCTCGCGGTGGGCTGCGCCGTAGGAGCGGAGCTTGTCGGTGACGATCATCCGCGGCACCGCGTGCGTCTTCTTCATCAGACGGCGCAAGAAGCGCCTGGCCGCGGCCGTGTCCCGGAGGCTCTGCACGAGATGTCCAGGACGTTGCCGTTCTGGTCGACAGACCGCCACAGGTACTTCTGTTCCCCATTGATCTTGATGAAGACCGCGACCAGGTGCCACCTGTCACCGCCGCGCTCGAGCATCAGCTCCTCGACCTCACGGAATGGCAGCGGGAAACGGAAGTACAGCCACACACAGTGGGAGATGACCTCGACCGGGTACCGGTGCCGCGGGCGGCTCAACGATGCGCACAGGGGCGGGAGAGGCTGTTTGAGCCGAACTGCGACTGCATGCCGCCAGGAGTGTGAAGAATCCGTGACGGACCCATGTGGGTGTCGGATGCTGATTCGGGCTCCGGCCCGGAGATGACGCACCAGTGATCAGCACACACATGCTCGCGCCTGCCACAAGGAGTACCCATGAGGAAGTTGCTCCGCCAGGGCATCATCGGCCTCTCGGCCGCCGCCTCGCTCACGCTGTTACCGGCAGCCGTCACCCCTGCCCAGGCTGTCCCGTCCGCCATCCCGTCCGGGATGACCTGGACCGTGCTCGCCGAGGGAACCGCGAACGGCACGGTCAGAGTGGGGGCGGACTCCGCGACCGATCCCTACTACGGCGACACCCCGGCCACCGCCACGCTGCCGCTGCTGTGCCTGCGCGTCACCGGCAGTGGCGTACCCAGCGGAATCACCCCGGACTTCTACGCGGGCTGGGCTCGCGGCACCGTCGCCGCCACACCTCCCGTCCAGGGCAAAGCACTGACCAGCCTCGCCGTCGCCGACAACCTCTGCGTCCAGTACTACGGAAGCGGCTGGCGCATGGCCGAGTTCCACGACGGCCGCTACGGCAGCAACCTGGAGTCGAGCGGCGGCTGGTCCTTCTGGGCCCATGGCTACCTCCCCGAGAACACGCGCTTCTGGACCACCATCAACGACCAGCCAGCAAACCCCTGGAACTGAGCCACCGCCGCCCGCCTGACTCTGCCGGTCCGCAGTTCCGCACCGCACCGTTCGGGAAGGCATCACCGCGACGCCTTCCCGATCTGGGAGCGGCGCCGCATGCAGCTTTCGGGTCAAGCAGCTGCCGAGAGTGGAGCGGGGGCGGTGGTGCTCAAGGCGATCGCTTCGTCGAACTTCTGTGGTGGTCACCGGTGTCCCCTCGGCGGTTGTAATGGTCGTGTGCGCCGGGGGAACCGGTCAGCGCGGCTAATGCCCAGTACCGGCCGGTTGCCGCCAGTCGGTTGTTCTTGATTCTGCGGTGGGCGACGTGGCGGCTCTTGCCGGACTGCCGGGTCACGGGTGCGCTTCCTGCGGAAGCCTGCAGATTGCCGGAGTGAGTGAACCGGGCGCGGTCGTCGCCGACCTCGGCGAGAATCCGTGCGCCAGTGAGCGTGGCCAGACCAGGGAAGCTCGTGATGATCTCGGCATCGGGAGGCTGCAGGAACAGCTCTTCTGTTTCGGATGCGAGGTCGTCGCATGCCTTGCAGACTGCGTCGAGCTGGCCAGGGAGCGCGAGTGTCTGCCGTCCCATCGCCTTCTCGACCAGGGCGGGCTGGCGAAGCCGGCGCTGGCGAAACACTTGAAGCAGCCGGTCGGTCTCGGCGTCGATGCGGCGTTGGTCCGGCTTTGGTGACGGCGGTCCCTGGTGGTGGGGGGCGGAACCGTGCCGGACCAGAAGATCCGCGGGCTGGTGGCGGCAGCGCTCCGATAGCCCACACCTGCCGGCACTGGGCGGGCCCCCAACGACCAGCCACCGCAGTAAACATCCTCAACCACGCCCTCACCCGCGCCCAGAATCCCGCTGCCCGCTGCCCGCTGCCCGCTGCCCGCTGCCCGCTGCCCGCTGCCCGCTGCCCGCTCCAGCTACGCCTCGCCCGCACCCTCGCTGCAAGAGCGGGGTGGAGGTGCCGCACTCAGCATCGTGCGTGAGCGTGGAGTGCCGCAGCCGGTGCAGGGTCCGGCCGTCGCACCTGATCGACGGCTGCCTCACCGCCACAGGCCTGACCTTCGCACCACCCTGAAAGCCTCAGTGATCCATGCGGCCATGGACCGGTGTCGATCGCGAAACTGCCTGGCAGTGGTTTCGTCGCCCCCGACGCCGCCGTGCTCGTTGTCATGCTGCGCTCAGGTCGGCCCGGACATGACGGCGCTCCGCGTGCCGGCGCTGAGGTCGCACCGGCACGCGGAGCTCGTTTCGGAGATCGCGATCCGAACTGGCTTCGTCAGCTGACGGAGAACTGGCTGAAGGTCGCCGTGCCGATGGTTCCGGCGTGGGCCGTGGAGAACATGCCCGCGTCCAGGGTGCTGTTCGCCCCGGTCAGTGTCGCGGTTCCGACCGTGGTCCAGGTGGTGCCGTTGGCGGAGTAGGAGCCGGTGACCGACGTGCCGCTCCTGACCAGACGGAGCCAGACCGGGGCGGCGGTGGCGCTTCCGGTCTTGATGGTGTTGGTGTCGAGGTAGCCGTCACCGTTGGAGTCCGACGACAGAGCGATTCCGTTGCCGGGGGTGGTGGCGAGGGCGAGGTACCCGGTGGACGAGCCGGCGGAGGCGATGTTGTTGCGCAGCATCAGGCCGGCTTTGGCCCAGCCGTTGGTCTTGTCCTGGCTGGTGACGCGGACGGTGACGGTCGAGGACGTTCCAGCGGCTCCTGTCTGGTAGGCGGCGGAGTACTCGTCGTCGTAGGCGGTGCCGGTGCGCCATATGTCGATGCCCGCGCTGGTCAGGGAGGTCACTTGGCCGCTTTGGCTGACGGCGGCCGGAATCGAGCTGTATGCCTTGTAGGGAGAGGTGACGATGCGCAGGTTGCTGAAGGTCGCGCTGCCGGTGGTGGTGCTGTGGGCTGTGTGGATGACACCGGCATCTTGGGTTGTCGCCATGGACGGCAGGGTCACCGTCGAGCCGACCTGGGTGAAGGTGGATCCGTCGGTGGAGTAGTGGGCGGACACCTGGGTGGCGGTGCGGGTGAGCCGCACCCAGACCGGTGCCTTGACGCCGGCGGCGGTGTTCGTGAGCTGGTCGAGGTATCCGTCGGCGTTGGAGTCCCGCTGGAAGCTGACGCCGTTGCCTGGGGTCACCACCACAGCCGCGTATCCGGCGGAGGAGCCGTCGTTCGTGAGGTCGTTGCGCAGGACGACGCCGGCCTTGGCCCAGCCGTTGGTGTTGTCCAGGCTGTCGACGCGGGCGGTCACCGACGTGCCGTCGACGGCTGCCCCGTTTCGGAAGACGGTGCCGTACTCGTCCTCGTGCTGTCCGCCGGCACCCCAGATGTCCTCGCCCGCGTCGGTGATCGTGAAGTGACCGCCGCTCTGGCCGGTGTGGGCGGGAGTGGAGGAGTAGGCGCTGTAGGGGGAGGTGACGGGGGCGGTGGTCAGCGGACGGTAGAGGGGCTGGATACCGGCGTTGTTCATGACCGTTTTGGCGGCTGACGGCCAGTTGCCGTTGCTGACGACGACGGTGCCGCTCACCGCGTTGCCGCGGCCGTCGGTGTTGGTGATGATCGTGGAGCTGTTGCTCGTCCAGTTGTCGGTCAGGGTCAGGGCGCCGGTGTTGTTGACCGAGGTGCTGTTCTGTTGGGCCCAGCGGCCGGTGTTGCGGAAGACGTTGTTGGTGTCCGTGAAGTTCCGGGAGCCCTCGTCGTGGTAGAAGCCGAACCAGCCGTTGTTGTTGTGGCAGTAGTTGCGTTCGAAGGTGCTGCCCGGTGACGCCGACAGGGTGTACAGGCATCCTCCGTCGGTCATCTGCTGCATGAGGTCGTGGATGTAGTTGTCGGTGACGTGGTTGTTCGCGGCGGTGGTCGCGGTCGTGTAGGTGGGCTGGTAGTCGTACAGGCCCCGGTTGACGTAGTCCTGGCTGCCGCCGATGTCGTTGACGCCCCAGCCGTAGCCGATGGTCAGGCCGGAGTAGGGCAGGTTGTACACCTCGTTGTGCGAGACGGTCGCGCCGTTCACGTAGGTGACGAGGATGGCCGACATGTCGCGGTACTCCAGCGCCACGTCGTGGATGAGGTTGTTGTTCAGGGTGATGTTCTTGTTGGTCATCCTGCTGTCACTGGGGTGGTGCGCGTCCGCCTGAAGGCCGCCGACGACGATGCCGCCGCCCGCGTCCTGGGTGAAGACGTTGCCCGTCGCGGTGATGGTGTCGGCGCCGAGTCCCACGCCGGTGGTGTGGGCGCCCGCGTCGTTGCCGATGCCGAGGCCGCTCTGTCCGAGCTGGGTGAACCGGTTGCCGGTGAACGTGATGTGGTCGGCGGCCGAGACCTGGACGGCGGAGGGCATCTGGTCCCAGTGGGGGCGCGTCGCTTCGAAGAGAGGGCAGCCGCTCTGGCACGAGGTCAGCGCGTCCGACGGGCGGTCCCAGGTACCGGAGATGTACGCGCCGGTCTGCTGGCTGGCGTAGCCGTGGGTGGTGGGGTCCAGCCAGCTGGTGCCCGAGAACTGCAGCCCTGAGAAGGCGATGTGGGTGGCGGGGGAGGAGTAGGTCCCTCCGACGTCGATGAGTGACTCCAGCTTCGGCACCTCGACGTCGGCCTCGCTCATGTCCTGTCCGGTGAGCGGCTTGTAGTACAGGGTGCCGGCAGCGGTGTCGAGGTACCACTCGCCGGCCGTGTCGAGGAATTCGTAGGCGTTCTCGATGTAGAGGGGGCCGGCGTGGAAGGGACTCGTCAGGGTGTCGTAGCCGAACGTGTTGTTGTCCCACGACGGCTGGGCCATGGTGATGGTGCCGCTGTTGATGCTGGTCACCGGGGCATAGCGGTCGGTGAAGGATCCGATGCCGTGGATCTCGGTCCGGCCGGGCTGCGCCAAGCTGTTGAGGTAGCTCAGGGAGCTGTTGGTGAAGGTGTAGCCGTTCGTGGTCGCGGTCAGGTGGGAGCGGGTGACCGAGGAGCGTGCCCTGGTGGCCAGGACGCCGTCGACGGACAGATGGCGCGTGTCGAAGCCGGTGCCGACGTCGGCCTTCCAGATGTTCTTGGCCGAGTCCTGCACGGTCCACCCGGTGGCCTTCTGCGCTCCTGTGATGACGGGACGGGCGCCCAGCGCGGCCTTCCAGTTCACGGTGTAGCCGCCTGTGCCGGAGTCCGCCGAGGTGAAGGTGAGTGGCGAGGAGAGCCGGTAGGTGCCGTCGGCGAGCTCGACGGTGATGTCACCTGTCATGGCGTCATTGATCGCCCGCACCTGGGTCTTGGCCTGGGTGAGGGAACACGGCTGACTCGTGGAGCAGGCGGTGCCGGAGCCGTTCGGCGCGGCGTGGAGCGTCGTGTCGGCCGCGAAGGCGGGGCCGGCCTGGACGAGGAGCGAGGCCGTCGAGGCAGTGAGGACAGCGGCTGTGGCCAGCCATGATCTGAGGCGGCGGGGAACCGGGGGACGGATGCGGGTTGTTCGCACGTGACACCTTCCGGGAGGTTCAGGGGGCCCGTTGGGCTCTTGTGTGGGCAGGGGAGAGCCCAGTGGCAAGAGGGGGAAGGGGTAATAGCGATGTAACATTAGACGTCATACGAATTTCGTCAATAGGTCGCGCGCCGCCGACTCGGCCGGACCTGGACATGCGAACGCCCCCGGCCTGTTCGGCTCGGGGGCGGCCCGGTGGGAGTGCTCTCAGGAGGCGGGCGAGGTCACGTTCGGCAGGCGGCGGCGGCTCCAGGCGGTCTGGATGTGTGCCGCCATGGCTCGCGCCGCCCCCTCGGAGTCCCGGGCCAGCAGCCGCTCGGCGACTTCGCGGTGCTCCGCGTTGGCCCGCTCGCATGCGGCCGCGTCCGGGGTGCCGTTGTACAGGAACGTCGTGCGAGCCTGGGCGTGGAGGATCCGGATGATGGAACGCCCGAGCCTGTTGTGGGATGCCTGCATGATCCGGTCGTGGAAGGCCACATCGGTCTCGGTGAAGCGTGCCGGGGCGACGGTCTCCTCGTCGAGCCGGGCGAGCAGTCGCTCGATGGCCCTCAGGTCCTCGTCGGTGGCCAGCTCCGCGGCCTGGGCCGTCATCTGGGCCTCCAGCGTCGACCGGATGTCGACCAACTGGTCGAGGACGACGAGCTGGTCGTCATGCTGGACGGTCGCGGCGAGCACGACCGGGTCGAGGAGGTTCCATTCCTCGGGTGGGGTGACGGTGGTGCCGTAGCCCTGCCGGGCCAGGACCAGCCCCTTGGCCTCCAGGGACTTGACCGCCTCGCGGATGGTGATCCGGCTGACGCCGAACGTCTCGCAGAGCTCGGGTTCCACCGGCAGGGTCGATCCTGGGGGAATGGTGCCCGACACGATCGTGTCGGTCAGGCTCTCCACGACGGCCTGCGCCAGTCGGGCCGGACGCTTGGGCCAGGGTTTGAGGACGGGAGGCTCTCCGGTTCTGCCGGTGCTTTCCATGGCCATGCGTTTGTACCCCTTGCTGATGCGGATGACGGCGAGTCTACTGCGTGGAAGCCCCTTGACAGCATTCGTATGACGACTTACGTTACACGAAAATTTCGCCGCAGTACCTTCCGCTGCAAGGGGTGCAAGCCGTGCACATCACCGAAGTCGAGTGCCATCCGGTCCGGGTGCCGGGAGCCAGTCCGCCCTTCGTCTGGCGGGACGGACTTCTGGGTAGCCCGTCCGAGGGCGAGGCCTCGGTGCTGCGCATCCGCACGGACGAGGGTGTCGAGGGGGTGGCCATGTCCCCGCGGCGGGGCAGTGGTGTCATCCTGGCGGACCTGCTGGACCGCGTGCTGCGCGAGGAGTTGGTGGGGCAGGATCCCCTGCAGCGGGAATGGCTCTGGCACCGTATGTGGGAGCTGGACCGCACGGAGGAGCTGCCGCTCTATCTGCTGGGTCTGGTCGACACCGCGCTGTGGGACCTGGCGGGGCGGCTCGCCGACCGGCCCACCTGGCAGATGCTCGGTGGTTACCGCACCTCGATACCCGCGTACGCCTCCACGGTCACGTACTCCTCGGTCGAGGAGTACCTGGACATCGCCGACCAGGCCCTGGAACTCGGCTACCCCGCCATCAAGCTCCATGCCTGGGGTGACGCCCGCCGTGACGCCCGCCTGTCGGTGGCTCTGCGGGAGCATGTGGGGGACGACATCCCGCTGATGTTCGACGGGTCGGCGGGTTTCGACCTCCCCGACGCGATCCATCTCGGGCACGCTCTCTCGGACGCCGGCTACCTCTGGTACGAGGAGCCGATGAGGGAGTTCAGTGTCACCGCCTACAAGCGCCTCGCCGACGCGGTGGCCGTTCCCCTTCTCGTGGCCGAGACCTCCGACGGGGCGCACATGAACTCGGCCGACTTCATCCAGGCCGGCGCCGCCACTTTCGGAGTCCGCGCCTCCACCCAACTGCGCGGCGGCTTCACCGGCGCGATGCGCACCGCCCACCTCGCCGACGCCTACCGGCTGCGCGCCGAGGTGCACGGGCCGGAGATCCCCAACCGACACCTGTGCATGGCCATCTCGAACACCACCTACTACGAGTCGCTGGTCATGGGAAATCCCATCAGCCGCGAGAGCGGCATCGACACCCACGGCCTCGTTCACGCCCCCACCGGTCCGGGCGTCGCCCTTCCGGCGGGCCTGGACTACCCTCTCGCCCTTCAGGCATTTGTCGACAAGGAGACTGTCACCCCGCCCCGGGCCTGATGACCGGAGCCCCAGGCCCGACCGCCTGTCCCGAACACCCCTAACGCGGCACATCTCGCCGCTGTGCGCCATTTCCCAAGATCTGAGGTCAGTCATGAACGACGACGTTCCGGTTTCCTCCCGCCGCCAGCTCAGACACACGGCCGTCGCCTTCCTGGGCGCCGTCTCCCTGCTCACGCTCGCCGCCTGCGGCAGCGCGGACCCCACACCCGCGACGACTTC
Source organism: Streptomyces gottesmaniae (assembly GCF_031845845.1). Classification (NCBI taxonomy): domain Bacteria; kingdom Bacillati; phylum Actinomycetota; class Actinomycetes; order Kitasatosporales; family Streptomycetaceae; genus Streptomyces; species Streptomyces gottesmaniae. The sequence goes on along the minus strand of NZ_JAVRFJ010000042.1, from coordinate 69,987 downwards.
CTCCCCCGGCGCCTTCAAGCCTGTCGCGCAGAAGGAAGGCAGCGAGATCACGGTCTGGGCGGACGCCACCCGTGTGCCCGGCGTAAAGGCCTTCCAGAAGGCGCACCCGGACGTGAAAATCAAGATCGTCACATACAGCGGCAACGCCAACGGTGCCAACGACCTGCAGACCAAGGTCCAGCTGTTCGACCGGACCGGCAGCGGGTGGCCCGACGTCGCCTTCAGCGCCAACGTCAACGACGCCAGCTGGGCATCCCAGGGCAAGACCCCCTATGCCGCACCCCTCAACCAGGATGTGGTCTCCCAGTCCACGCTCAAGGGCTTCGCCGACGGCGCGCTGGACCCCTGCACCTTCAGCGGCAACACCTACTGCCTGCGCAACGACCTGGCCCAGAACGTGCTCTGGTACAACAAGAAGCTCATGGACAAGTTCGGGTACTCCGTCCCGACGACCTGGGAGGAGTACCAGGCACTCGGCAAGAAGGTCGCCAAGGAGCACCCCGGCTATCTGGTCGGAACCGCCGGGGACGCCTGGAGCCCCGAGGTGTACTTCTGGGCGAGCCAGTGCCCTGCCAGCACGGCGACCGGCGCCAAGAAGGTCAAGGTCGACCTGCAGGATGCCAAGTGCACCCGGATGGCCAAGCTGCTCGACACCCTGATCGCCAAGGGCTCGGTCTCCAAGGACACCGTCTTCAGCGCCGGCTTCATCAAGAACCAGGCGAGCAAGGTCCTCATGCTCCCCGGCCCTTCCTGGTACGGCCAGGTGCTCTTCAACTCCACCTTCAAGATCCCCAAGGGGCAGATCGCCGCCGCTTCCCCGCTGAAGTTCGCGGGCGACGCCAAGAACTACACCGGCAACGTCGGCGGTGGCCTGTGGTTCGTCTCCTCCCACAGCAAGAACCTCAAGGCGTCTTCCGACCTGGTGACCTGGATGGCGACCTCCCAGGCCTACCAGGCCACGGCGGGCACCTATCCCGCGTACAAGCAGGCAGCCGTCGCCTGGCTCGCCGGCCAGCAGAAGACCGGCTACTTCGCCGAGGACGTCAGCCCGGCCTTCCAGGAAGCGGCGGAACTCGTCTGGCCCGGCTGGTCCGCCACCCAGTACAGCCAGGAAGCGATCTACTCCTCCACCGTGATCCCGGCCCTGAACTCGGGCAAGACCCTCACCGACACCCTGGGCACCTGGCAGACGGCCATCACCGACAAGGCCACGTCCCTCGGATACACCGTCAACTAGCGAAGCGGACCGATGACCACCCACCTCGCAACGGAGCGGAGCGGCCGCCGCAGCGGCCGCTCCGCCCGCAACCCGGTCGGACGCGCCGGTTACGTCTTCGTCTCCGGCTACGTCCTCCTCCTGCTCGCCTTCGGCGTCCTGCCCACCTGCTACGCGGTGTGGCTGGCGCTGTCCAACTCCCGCAACCAGCTCGTCGGACTCGGCAACTTCACCCGGACGTTCACCGACTACCGATTCGGACCGGCCTTCCTCCACATCGGCCTGTACCTGGTGGTGTGGCTGGCCAGCCTGATGATTCTGGTGGTGCTGCTCTCCCTGATGCTGCACGGCCGCATGCGCAGGACCTCCACCAGTCTGCGATTCCTGTTCTACCTGCCGGGTGCCCTCGCCGGGGTGGCGAGCGTACTGCTCTTCCTCATCCTCCTCGACCCGGCGGCCAGCCCCGTCGGCTGGCTGCTGAAGGGCTTCGGTTGGAACACCCTCGCCCAGGTCAACGCTCCCGGTCACCTGCCGGTGCTCTTCACCGTCATCGCCTTCTGGACCGGGGCCGGCGGCTGGATCGTGGTCATGTACGGCGCGCTCAACAGCATCCCCGACGAGATCCTGGAGGCCGCTCGCATCGACGGCGCCAGTACGCTCCAGATCGCCCTGCGCATCCAGATCCCGATGATCACCAAGTGGATCGCGTACATGCTGATCCTGGCCTTCGCGGCCGGCACCCAGCTCTTCGTCGAACCGCAACTGGTCTCCCTCGCCAGCTGGGGCATGATCCCCGACAGTTGGTCACCGAACCAGCTCTCCTATCAGTACGCCTTCCAGGCAGGCGACTTCAACGGCGCGGCGGCGCTCTCCGTCGACCTCCTCATCCTGGGCCTCGCCTGCGCGGCGCTCGTCGTCTTCCGTACCGGCCTGTTCGACAGGGACGAAGGATGACCACGGCTCCCACGACCACAGCCCGCCGAACCCCGCCGCCCCGTACCGCCGGCGCCCGCACCAGCCCGAGGAAACCCATGCGCCGCAAGCGCCGCCCAAGCTCACTGGCCGCCCGGCTGGCCTGGCTCATCGTCATGGCCCTGTCCACGCTGTTCTTCTGTGTGCCGGTGGTGTGGCTCCTGCTGGCCCCGACCAAGACCGACGGCCAGATCCTGCGGGACAACCCGTTCTCGTTCGGCTCTCTCGGCGCGGTCGCCGACGCCTGGCACCACCTCTACGCGTTCCAGGACGGGGCCATTCTCACCTGGCTGCTGAACTCGGCGCTCTACACGTTCGGCGCGCTGGCCGTGACCCTGGTGACGTCGATCCCCGCCGGGTACGCACTGGCGCTCACCCAGTTCATCGGGCGACGGATGCTGCTGACCATCACCATGCTCGTGATGCTCATGCCGACGGCCGCGATGGTGCTGCCCCTGTATCTCGGGATGAACGCCGTGCACCTGGACGGCACGATCTGGTCGGTCATCCTGCCCTTCTCCTTCTTCCCGTTCGGGGTCTACCTCACCTACATCTACTTCTCCTCCAACGTCCCCTCCGACCTGCTGGCCGCGGCGCGCATCGACGGCTGCTCGGAGTGGCAGGTCTTCCGTCTCATCGCGATGCCGCTGGCCAAGCCCGTGATCGCCCTGGTCGGCTTCTTCAACTTCGTCGGCAACTGGAACAACTTCTTCCTGCCGTTCGTGATGCTGCCCGACAGCTCTCAGTATCCGGCGCAGGTCGGGCTGAACAACCTGCTCGCCGCCTCACCGCTGTTCAACACCTCCGGTGGCACGGGAAACCAGATCATGCGGCCCGAACTGGCCCTGGCCACCCTGGTGACCATCGTCCCCGTTCTGCTCGTGTTCCTCTTCTCCCAACGCGCTCTCGTGTCCGGCATGCTCGCCGGCGCGACGAAGGAGTGAGGAGGCAGCCGCACCCTTGGCGCCTCCGCCGTATTCAACCGGCGTTCCCTGACGTGGGGCGTGCCGAGCCCCACGCCGTGCGGACGGCCACGCCAGCGCGTCACCAGGCAGGCCCATCGCGGGCTGTCCGGCAACGCCGCCCGCACTCACCGGAAGGAGCCCGATGAAACGGGTAGCCCAGACGATCCGCCTGCGGCCCGAGCACCGTGAGCTGTATCTGCGCCTGCACTCCGCGGTCTGGCCGGGCGTCGAGGCCGCGCTGCGGGCCGCGAACATCCGCAACTACAGCATCTTCCTGCGCGAGGACACGCTGTTCGGCTACTTCGACTACCACGGCGACGACTTCGAGGCCGACATGGCCGCGATCGGCGCCGACCCGACCACCCAGGCCTGGTGGAAGCTCACCGATCCCTGCCAGGAGCCCTGGGCCGATACCGGCACCGGAGGCAACTGGTCGGACATGACCGAGATCTGGCATCTGAGCGATCCCGGCACACCGTGACGGTCACCCCCCATCCCTCGCCCGAGCCACCTGACAACCACTCATGACAAGGAAACGCCCGGTGAAACTTCTACGAGTCGGCGCGCCCGGTGAGGAGCGGCCCGCCGTCCGCACCGACGAGGGCCGACTGCTGGATCTCTCCTCCGTGACCTCCGACATCGACGGCGTCTTCCTCGCCTCGGACGGTGTCGACCGAGCTCGGGCGGCGGTCGCGGCGGGAGCACTGCCCGCACTGGACGCGGACGGTGTACGGATCGGAGCACCCGTAGCCCGCCCCGGCAAGATCGTCTGCGTCGGTCTGAACTATCGCGACCACGCCGCCGAGACGGGCGCCGCGATCCCCCCGCGGCCGGTGGTGTTCATGAAGGACCCAGGCACGGTGGTCGGCCCGTACGACGAGGTGCTGATCCCCCGCGGCTCCGTGAAGACCGACTGGGAGGTCGAACTCGCGGTCGTCATCGGACGACGGGCCCGCTACCTCGACGGACCGCAAGCCGCGCGGGCCGTGATCGCGGGGTACGCGATCAGTCACGACGTTTCCGAGCGCGAGTTCCAGCTGGAGTACTCGTCGCAGTGGGACCTGGGCAAGTCCTGCGAGACCTTCAACCCGCTCGGTCCGTGGCTGGTCACGACCGACGAGGCCGGCGATCCACAGGACCTCGGGCTGCACCTGAGCGTCAACGGCGTGAAGCGGCAACAGGGCCGTACCGGCGACATGATCTTCGCGGTCGACCACCTCGTGTCGTACCTGAGCCGGTACATGGTTCTGGAGCCGGGCGACGTGATCAACACCGGTACACCCGCGGGCGTGGCCCTCGGCCTGCCCGGCACCCCCTATCTCCGCCCCGGCGACACCGTCGAGCTCGCCATCGACGGCCTCGGCGCTCAACGCCAGACCTTCGGCCAAGCGTGAAAGGCGCCCCCTTGAGCAAGTTGAGCAGTTTGAGCGACCTGTCAGGACTCAAGGCCGTCGTCACCGGCGGCGCGTCCGGGATCGGGCTGGCCACATCCCGGACGCTGACCGAGCACGGCGCCACGGTGGCCGTCATCGACCTCGACCCCTCCGCTGCCCCCGAGCCGCTGATCGCCCTGAAGGCCGACCTTGCCGAGGACGCCTCGGTACGTGTCGCCGTGGACGCCGCTGCCGAGCGGCTCGGTGGCCTGGACATCCTGGTCAACAACGCGGGCATCGGCGCCGTCGGTACCGTCGAGGACAACCCGGACGAGGAGTGGCACCGCGTCCTCGACGTCAATGTCCTCGGAACGGTGCGCACCATGCGCGCCGCCCTGCCGTATCTACGGCGCTCGTCGCACGCGGCAGTCGTCAACACCTGCTCCATCGCGGCCACCGCGGGCCTGCCCCAGCGCGCCCTGTACTCCGCGAGCAAGGGCGCGGTGCTGTCGCTGACCCTGGCGATGGCCGCGGACCACGTCCGTGAGGGCATCCGCGTCAACTGCGTCAACCCCGGCACCGCCGACACACCCTGGGTGACCCGGCTCCTGGACGCCGCGGACGACCCGGAGGCGGAACGCGCCGCCCTCGACGCACGCCAGCCCCTGGGCCGCCTGGTCACCGCGGACGAGGTGGCGGCGGCTGTGGTCTACCTGGCGAGCCCAGCTGCGGGGTCCGTCACCGGCACTGCCCTGGCCGTCGACGGCGGCATGCAAGGGCTCCGGCTGCGCCCGGTGGCCGGCGCATGAGAGAGACGACGCTGGGCGGCACCGGTGTCAAGGTCACCGAGTTGTCGTTCGGGGCCGCCGGTATCGGCAACCTCTTCCGCCCGGTCACCGACGAGGCCGCGTCCGCCACGGTGGAGGCCGCCTGGGACGCGGGTGTCCGTACCTTCGACACCGCTCCGCACTACGGACTCGGGCTGTCCGAGCGACGCCTGGGCGCCGCGCTGCGCGGACGCGACCGCGACACGTACACCGTCTCCACCAAGGTCGGACGACTGCTCGAACCCAACCCCGAAGGCGGCCACGGCGACGACCTCGCCCACGGCTTCGCCGTGCCCGACACCCACCGGAGAGTCTGGGACTTCAGCCGCGACGGAGTCCTGCGCTCCCTGGAGGCGAGCCTGGACCGCCTCGGCCTGGACCGTGTGGACATCGCCCTGCTGCACGACCCGGACCACCACGCCGAGCAGGCTCTCACCGAGGCGTACCCAGCGCTGGAACGGCTGCGCGCTGAAGGCGTCGTCAAGGCGATCGGCATCGGAGTGAACCAGTGCCCACTCCCCGCCCGCTTCCTGCGCGAGACCGACATCGACGTGGTGCTGCTCGCCGGCCGCTACACCCTGCTGGAGCAGGAAGGGCTCGCGGAGGTACTGCCGGAGGCCGCCGCCCGCGGCAGGAGTGTCCTCGTCGGCGGGGTGTTCAACTCGGGCCTGCTCACCGACCCGAAACCCGGGGCCAGGTACGACTACGCGCCCGCCCCGCGGCATCTAGTGGACCGTGCCCTGCGTATGAAGGCGGTCACCGAACGCCACGGCGTACCGCTGCGCGCAGCCGCTCTGCGCTTTCCGCTCGGCCATCCGACGGTCGCGAGCGTACTGACCGGCGCGCGTTCCGCCGATGAGGTCCGCGACACCGTGGACCAGCTGCGGCGAACGGTACCGGCCGCGCTCTGGGACGGACTGAGCACCGAGCGACTGCTGCCGCCACACGTCCCCGTCCCCGTCGCCACCCCGGTCGGCGAAACCGGTCGACCGGAGGAGGAGTCGAGCAGTCGTGGAGGTGACCGCCATGAAGGACACCACCGCTGAGGGCGTCATAGACGCTCACCACCACGTGTGGGACCTGTCCGTCCGCGACCAGGACTGGATAACCGGACCAGAACTCGCCCCGCTGCGCCGCGACTTCCTGCTCGCCGACCTGGAGCCCGAGGCCCGGACGGCCGGCGTCACCGCGACGGTCCTGGTCCAGACGATCGACGTGCCGGAGGAAACACCCGGGTTCCTGGCAATGGCGAAGGACAGCGACCTGGTGGCCGGCGTCGTGGGCTGGACCGACCTCACCTCCCCGGATGTCGCCCGCGCGCTCGCGGCGCTGCGGGAGAGGCCGGGGGGAGAACTCCTGGTGGGCATCCGCCACCAGGTGCAGGGCGAATCCGATCCACGCTGGCTGCTGCGGCCGGACGTACTGCGCGGGCTCGCCGCAGTGGCCGAAGCAGGCCTCGTGTACGACCTCGTCGTCAGGCCCCATCAGCTCGCGGCCGCCCTCGACACCGCCCGACTGCTTCCCGGCCTCACCTTCGTACTCGATCACGCGGGCAAGCCCCCCATCGCCTCGGGCGAGCTGCGGCCATGGGCGGACGCGGTGCGCCTGCTGGCCTCGCTGCCCAACACCGTCTGCAAGCTCTCCGGCATGGTGACCGAGGCCGACCCGAACCGGTGGAGCGTCGAGGACCTCCGGCCGTACGCCGACACGGTCCTGGACGCCTTCGGACCGCGGCGGCTGATGTTCGGCTCCGACTGGCCCGTTTGCCGATTGGCCGCCACCTACGCCGAAGTCATCGGCGCGGCAGGGGAGTTGACGGCCACCCTCCATCCCGCCGAACGCCACGAGGTCTTCACCGGAACCGCCCTGCGGACCTACGGCCTGACCGTCACCGGCTCCTCCCAGGCCGCTCAGGAAGCACCATGCGCATAGCTCTCTTCATCACCTGTTTCAACGACATGATGTTCCCCCGCACCGGCCGCGCGGTGACCGAACTGCTGGAACGGCTCGGCCACACCGTGGAATTCCCGCAGGGCCAGACCTGCTGCGGCCAGATGCACTTCAACACCGGCTACCGCCCCGAGACCCTGCCCATGGTGCGCCGATTCGCGGAGGTCTTCGCGGGTTACGACGCCGTGGTCACCCCCTCCGGCTCGTGCGCGGGCATGGTGCGCGACCACCACCGGGTGGTGGCCGCCCAGTTGGGGGACCTCGCGCTCGGCGAGGCGGTCGAGCGGGTGGTGCCGACGGTGTACGAGCTGTCGGAACTCCTCGTCGACGTCCTCGGCGTCACCGATGTCGGCGCCCACTTCCCGCACCGGGTCACCTATCACCCGACGTGCCACTCCCTGCGCATGCTGCGCGTCGGCGACCGGCCGCTCAGGCTGCTGCGCGCGGTGAAGGGCATCGACCTGGTCGAACTGCCCGCCGCCGATTCCTGCTGCGGCTTCGGCGGCACCTTCGCGCTCAAGAACGCGGACGTGTCCAACGCCATGCTGGCCGACAAGATGCGCCAGGTCCTGGACACCGGCGCTGAGTACCTGTGCGCGGGCGACAACTCCTGCCTGACGCACATCGGCGGCGGCCTGTCCCGGCTGCGTACCGGCGTCGGGACGATGCACCTGGCCGAGATCCTGGCCTCCACCGAAGGGAACGTACGGTGAGCGGCGCCGACAACGTCGTATGGCTGGGCACCCCGGCCTTCCCCGAGGCGGCACGTGCCGCGCTCGCCGACACCCGGCTGCGGGCGAACCTGCGCCAGGCCACTGCCACCATCCGGGACAGGCGGCTGGCGGCCGTCGCCGAGCTCGACGACTGGGAGGACCTGCGGGAGACGGCGGCGGCCGTCAAGCGCCGCACGCTGCGTCACCTCGACCACCATCTCCTGCGGTTGGAGGAGACGGTGACCGCCGCCGGCGGCACGGTCCACTGGGCGGTGGACGCGGGCGAGGCGAACGCCATCGTCACGCGGCTGGTGCAGGCAACCGGCGAGGGCGAGATCGTCAAGGTCAAGTCGATGGCGACCCAGGAGATCGGCCTCAACGAGGCTCTCGCCGAAGCGGGCATCCGAGCCTACGAGACCGATCTCGCCGAACTGATCGTGCAGTTGGGCGGCGACCGGCCCTCGCACATCCTCGTACCGGCCATCCACCGGGGCCGCTCCGAGATCCGCGAGATCTTCCGGCAGCAGATGGAGAAATGGGGCCGACCGGCCCCCCAGGGGCTCACCGACGACCCACGCGACCTGGCCGAAGCGGCCCGGCTCCATCTGCGGGAAAAGTTCCTGCGGGCCAAGGTGGCCGTCTCCGGGGCCAACTTCGCCGCCGCCGACACCGGAACGGTGGTGGTCGTGGAGTCCGAGGGCAACGGTCGGATGTGCCTGACCCTGCCGGAGACCCTGATCACCGTCATGGGCATCGAGAAGGTCCTGCCCTCCTTCGCCGACCTGGACGTCTTCCTCCAACTGCTGCCCCGCTCGTCCACGGGCGAGCGCATGAACCCGTACACCTCGCTGTGGACCGGCGTCACCGAGGGAGACGGGCCCCAGGACTTCCATCTGGTCCTCCTCGACAACGGCCGCACCGCGACCCTCGCCGACGAGGTGGGCCGCCAGGCGCTGTCCTGCATCCGCTGCTCGGCCTGCCTGAACGTCTGTCCCGTGTACGAGCGCACCGGCGGCCACGCCTACGGCTCCGTGTACCCCGGCCCCATCGGCGCCGTCCTCACCCCACAGCTCGTCGGCGTGGAGAACGCGGCCTCGCTGCCTTTCGCCTCCACCCTGTGCGGGGCGTGTTACGACGCCTGCCCGGTCAAGATCGACATTCCCGAGGTGCTGGTCCATCTGCGGGCGAAGGCCGTGGAGGCCAAGCGCCGGGACCGACGCCTGCCCACCCCCGAGACGCTCGCCATGAAGGCCGCAGGCGGGGTGCTGTCCTCCCCGAGGCGGCTGGCGGCGGTCCAGCGACTCGCCGCCCTCGGCGCCCGGCTGGTGGCCCGCGACGGCCGGATCGGAGTTCTGCCCGGCCCGTTCGCCCGCTGGTCCGCCACCCGCGACACGCCGGTGCCGGCCCGCGAGTCCCTGCGTGCCTGGTGGCGACGGACGAGAGATGAAGACCGTACGACGACGGGAGGGATGGGCCGATGAGCGGCCGCGACACCGTACTGGGCGACATCCGGAGCGCGCTGGCCGACGTACCGGGCGCCGAGGCCCCCGACAGCGACCCCGTCCCGCACGATCCGCGCTCCCAGCAGGCGGGGCTGGACGTCGTCGGGCTGTTCATCGAACGCGCCGCCGACTACCGCGCCACCGTCGTCCGCGTTGCGCCGTCCGACGCCGTCGCCGCCGTGGGCCGTGCGCTGGGGCGCACCGGAGCGAAGTCTGTTGTGCTGCCCCCGGGTTTCCCTGGAGCTCTGGTACCCGAAGGGCCCTGGTCCCGGTTGGAGGACACTCCACCGCTCACGGTCCGACAACTGGACGCGGCGGACGCCGTGCTCACGACCGTCGCCGCAGCGATCGCCCTCACCGGCACCGTCGTCCTGGACAGCGGACCCGGACAGGGACGCCGTGCGCTGACTCTCCTGCCCGACCAGCATGTCTGTGTGGTCAGGGCGAGCCGCATCGTCACAGACGTGCCCGAGGCGTTGAGCCACCTTCCCCGGGACCGGCCACTGACTCTCGTCTCCGGGCCTTCTGCCACCAGCGACATCGAACTGGACCGTGTGGAGGGTGTGCACGGACCGCGAACGCTCGACATCATCGTGATCGTGGACGAGCAGGGCACGGACACAGGACTGTCCGGTCGCGCATGACGGCCCGCCTCCAGCCCGTCGAACCCGACCGGTCGGAGGGGTGGCCGCTGAGCGGGCGTTGAGCCATGGCCAGTGGGGTGGATGTCGTGGATCAGGACAACGTCTTTCAGGCCAGGGTGTTCATGTCCCACAGGACGGGGAGAGACAGGACGGGGAGAGACTGGTGGCCTGCGGATCGTGCCGTCGATCGCGCCGTACGGCGGGTGGAACAGTGTCGGTTCCGTGCCGGCGGCGACCTTGGTCGCTGCGTGGGCGCGCTCCACATGGGAGTGGGTCTGGGTGGGGGTGAAGAACGGGCGATCAGCGCGACCACAGCGCGGAACAGGCTCCGGACGGGCGACGACTCTGTCGTCCAGGACCGCCATCACGTCCAGCTGGGTGGGATCGATCCGCACGTCTCTCCCGGCCGGGCGGCCATCGACGGGGTGGGGGCCCGACGCTCAGCGGTCAGGTATGGCTGCACACCTACATTCGCCACCGCGGACACACCGCGCTCAACGATCGCGGTCGACGTCACGGCTGTGGTGCGACTGACGCACGAGATGCTTCCCGCCATGCGTGCCCGCGGCCGCGGACGGATCGTCAACGTCGCCTCGACGATCGCTTTCCAGCCCGCCCCCCTCCATGCCGTCTACGGCGGCGCGAAGGCGTTCGTCCTGTCGTTCAGCCAGGCCCTCGCGGAGGAGACGCGCGGCAGTGGAGTCACTGTGACCGCGCTGTGTCCGGGCCCCACGCGCACCGGCTTCACCGACGCGCTGAAAGCCGACGTCTCTCATACGGCGATCTACCGCAAGCTTGCCGAGCCCGGACCGGTCGTCGACGCCGGCCTGCGCGCGCTCGACCGCGGCCGCCCCGTCATCGTCCCGGGCCTGTGCAACCGGGCCATGACCATCCTCGGCCGGATCACCCCGCCGGGGCTGCTGATCCGCCTGACCGCCCGAATGCTGTCCGCCGCTGACAAGCCGGGGCACGCGGCGAGCCGGTGAGAACGTTGACATTCTGTCCGGATTGCCCCTGTCCGCGGTCGATCATGTCCCTAAATGCTGCAACTCTCTCAACGGAGCTGGCCATGGCGCTGCCGATGTTCTCCCTCGAACCGGTCGATGAGACCTACTTCGACCATGCACCAGTGCGATTCGTCCACACGTGGTCCATCAGCCGACCGGCCGAATCGGTCTGGGCGGAACTGGTCAGCGACGACCCCCTTCACTAATGCCGCGGCCTGAAAGTCCGATGGACATCACGCCGGCCTTTCGGTGTCGGCACTACCCGCCGGGCGGTTGCTCTGGGGGCCATGGCCAACGACGCGTACTTCTTCGCCTGGGAAGAAGGCCGCCGCCATTCCTTCTACTTCAGCCGCGCCAGATTTCCTCTGTTCGTCAGCGCCGGAGAGGACTACCTGGTCGAACCCGACGGACCGGACCACTGCCGATTCACCTGGCGCGTCGGCATCACCCCGACCGTCATGGGCCGCGCCGGAGCTCCGCTCAGCAAGCGCCTTTTCCGCAGCTACTTCCGCGACACGGGCCGCTATTTCGACGCCGCCCAGTCACTCCACACCCGGTAGCCGAGTCAACAATCGCATGCCCGGGTCCTGCCGGGCGGGGCCGCCTGCCGTTCGGCGTTGTGGTATTGGCCCTGGGTCATCTCCGGTCCGTGCACCGAGGGCAGGACTGAAATGTCTCGGCACATGCCCGACGCGTTCGCCGCGACAGGTGAAGGACGGATCGGCCGAACCGATGTACCGCCGGGCGAGGCTATGCGGCCCAACTGGCGAGGAGTTCCAGGCGCTCGCGAGGCTGTGCCGGGTGCGGCGGTGCAGGCCGTGAGGGGCAGGCCCGGGTCTGTGGGCAGCGGCATCGCTTCGTAGGTGAGGCTGAGGGTGCCGACGGTCGGGTGGTGGAAGGCCTTGGTGCCGGTGCGGTGCAGGCGTACGTCGTGGGTGGCCCACAGGGTACGGAATTCGTCACTGTGGGTGGACAGTTCGCCGATCAGGTCGGTCAGGTCATGGTTGTAGGGGGCGCGGCCGACCTCAGTGCGCAGAAGGGCGACGGTGCTGGGGGCGGTGTTGTCCAGGTCGGCGTAGAAGTCGGCGGCGGCCGGGTCGAGGAAGCGGAACCGGGCAAGGTTGGCCGGGCGGGCACCGCCGGTGAGGGCGGGGGAGTACGGGACGCGTCCGAGGCGGGTGATGGCGAGGAGGACTACCAGAGATGGAGCCAGACGCGACCGACCGTTCCCCGCGCCCCTGCTTTCCCGGGGACGAGGGGAATCGTGTGAACGGGCCGGACCGCAATGTCTGTTGGTGCCACAGAGATCACAACGTCGTACGCACATCTGCGATGCTGGGCAGATGAGCAAGGTGTGGCAAGGACACGTCATCGATGGCACGCGCTTCGTGGTCCCGGCGTCCGGTGTGACGCCGAGGCACGTGCTGTGCGCGGTCGGCGTGGGCCTGGACCCCGATGTCATCAGCAGGGTGGTCGAGGAGGCGGGCGCGGGGGACTTCACGCTCGACGAGTTCCAGCGGGAGCCTGACCCCCGGATGCGTGAGGCGTTCGACGTCGCCGTGGCTTCCCGCCGGGCCACCGGAGTCGACGAGTTCGGCGACGACGACTGGGCCGCGGTGGACGCACACGACTCGGTCGCGTATGTTCTGTCACCGCCGGTCTCCCAGGCCACCGGCCTCGACGTGTCCCGCCGGGCGCTGGCCGTCACCGCTGCCCTGTTGGCCAACGGAGCCACCGCGGTGAAGAACGAGTCCAGCGGGGTGGCCTGCGGTCGGGAGCGGTGGTTGGCCCTGGCGAGCGAGGCGGCGGCCGCCGAGACCGCGGACGACCTGGTCGGCGCCCTCGTCCGGGCGTGGGTCGTGCCGGTGATCCACGACGGGGAGGTCTACTACAGCTGCGGCATGCACCTCCTGGGCGAGGCCGACGTGGAGCTGGCCCCCGGAAGCACCGCGGTGCCCGAGCCGGAGCTGCTGTGGGAGTGGGTGACCACCATGGAGATCGCGTCGTACTACCTGCTGACCGAGCAGCCGGACCACGGCGTCCAGAACGGCGAGGGCTTCCGCATCGCGCAGGACGCCACGCGCTGGATCATGAACCGTGTGGAGTGCGAACGGTTCGAGGACGACGACTTCTTCCACAACCCGTACGGATACTGGCGCCTGACCCCGGCCGCCCGCGACCCACGGAGGGGTGCGAGGCTCAAGAGGCGCAACCCCCGCACGGCCTTCGGAACGCGACGGAAGGGGTGAGAGCGGGGAAGACGTGGAGATCTCCGGACACCACGGGCCGAACGCCGCGCCCTTCTCCGTGTCTCAGTACCCATCGTGGTCCCGTCCACCCGGGCAACCGCACATGGGGCAAGAACCGGAGGGACGTGCGATGTGCCGGTTTGGTGTTGGCGGGTGGGTGTTCCTGGCACGCAGAAGAACTTGGTGTTCCGGCGCCCCCCAACGGATCAGCCCTCAACACCCCACGCATACAAGGGAAATTCCTTGATCGCGGCCTTCTGTAACATGCTTTGGTGATTACGCTCTCCTACGGATATATCCAAGCCTCTTGGCGATGACGTATCCAAGAACGAAGGTGCCGCCGAATGTGCTTACGGCGGCCATTGCCGTCACCTTGAGGCTCGTGCCGATGAGGGCGAGCGCTAGCTCAGACAGTAGCGTCATGTATGTCGTCGTGAGAAAGATGACCCCGATGGCGAACCTGCTGATTTCGGCGCTCTCCGATCCCTCCCGAGAGGTTTCACTTGCTGGAGACATCTGACCGTCCGCACTTTCAGGTGGCGTCTTGTTTTCCACTCGTTATTTTCCTCTGATTGTGCGTGACGCGCTGCTCGCCACCTGGGGGAGGAAGCTCCCTGTAGGTAGTTGCGAGAAACCCTTACGGGGCGACGACGTGGTGCGGAACCTGCGCCGAACGACCAGGGCCGAACCTGCCAGCAGGGTCATGGAGGCAAGGGTCAACTGGCCGGCGATGGACGGGCAGTCCGACGGCGTGTCGTAGCCGCCGTCTTCCAGCCCGGCATGGCGTTCGAAGTGGTTGAACGCGCCCGGAAAGAACGTCTCGTCGAGGGCGTACAGCGCGGGGAATGCGGCGGGCCCGGCGGCAATCGAGAAAGCCGCCCACTGGTCGGAGTGCCGAGCCTCGTGTTCCGACAGGCGGTCCGTGCGCGGCGTCTCCGTCTCCATGCCCTGGTCGGTCAGGAAGACGGTGCCGAACATGGTGCCGGCGCGGACGACCCCGCCGTCCAAAACGACGGCGGTGGTGCCGTTGTCGTTCTGGTACAGGTCGCCGCCCTTGCCGGCGCCGTACAGCAGTGCCGCACCGGAGACTGGTGCGTTGACCATGACTCGGGTGGTCTCCCACGCGCCGCTGTGGCCGTTGGGCCCGGACGTCACGAAGAAACCGGCCAACACCAGTTGCACCGCCGCGCCCGCTCCCACCACCGCCAGGCGGCACCGCGACGGCACCCGTCCGCGCAAGGTGCCGACCACGGCGAGGACCAGACCCACCAGTCCGCCACAGACTAGGCACGCGGTCCACCACAACACTCTGCGGGCTCTTCGGTTCCCAGGGCGCCAGACGGGCAATTGTCGCTCGGGGGAGACCGGTTGGCGGTCCGGCAGGACTACGGCAGCGGGCCGGTCCAGCACCGACGCTGTCATGGGCGCCTCGCAGAACCTCGATCGGCGCCGGTGATGAAGCTGGCCTTACTCATGTTCGTTGCGTCCTGTCTGCGGTGCAATGACCACGCGCAAGATGCCCAGGCGTGATCCAGGGGCGAGAAATAATCGTTGCCGAGCCTCACACGCAGGCGCGGGCACGAAAAGAGGAGAAAATTATCCAGGGAGTAAGGCCTCCCCCTTTGCTGAACGCAATGCGGCGGCTACGTGGTCATTCCAAGTCGCCACTGTTGTGGCTCGCCGGTCCAGGCCCCAGTTCTCCCGATATACGGCGTGCCCGGCAGCGCTGCCCCGCGTCGTGTCGTCCTGGTGATGCGGACAGCCGGGGCCTGGAGGCCATGCAACCCGGGCGAGCTTGCCGCTTTCTTCTGGCAGCGGAATTCGGTACGTCACTGCCATGTACTGAACAATCGAGGGGGGATGCATCTTTCCCTCCCGGCTGGGCGGAAGTTATGGCAACGTCGCGGATCATGCCTGCGCCTTCCGCGGCGACCAATGGCCCTCAGGCGAAATCCCCCAAGATCACCGCAGACAGGAGTCCACGGGTGTCGAAAGTCCACCTTGGCGTGCACCACGGCCGGTGCCATATGCGGGCGAGGCCAGCGGGTGAAGACCAACACCAGCCACCGAGGGGTAAGGCCGTCATGTGGCGCCGTGACGGCAAGATTGTCGCGGTCGCCGGCCTGTCGGCGTTGCTACTGGTGGTGTGGTGACCGGCTGCACCTCCGATGGAACCGCGCCGGCGGGCACTGCGACCCTCGTCGAGCCGGCGGAAGGTACACCCAACCCCTCCGCGGATGTGGGTCTTGCCCGCTCGCAGCCGATCACGCTGACCCGCGACGGAATTCGGCTGGTCGGAACCCTCGAAGCCCCCGCACTCAGGCCGGGCAGAAGATGCCTCTGGCGATCGTCATGCACGGGCTCACTGGCAGTCAGGACGAGCCGGTGCTTCGTGCTACGGCGCAGGCAGGTGACATGGTCGACATGACCGTCCCGAACGAGGTCGAAGGCGCTCGGTGCCTTTACGACCACGCTCGTTCGCTGCCTTTCGTCTCCACGATCGGTCTCGTCGGCCACTCGCAGGGCGGAGTGGTCGCCGCGCCGCTGGCCGGGCAACTACTTGACAGGATCACCGTACTCACGCTGCTCGCGCCCGCGATCACCATTCCCGAGGGCGCCCCGTCAGGGAACATGGGCGGTGTCCCCGTACGACCCTGCCCATTCGCCCGAGTCCATTGCCTTGCTCGGGATGCAGGTCGGCCGCGCCTACCTCGTCACCGCGCAGACGCTCTCGACCAACGAGGTCCCCACCCCCCTACGCCGCCCCGGTCTCATCCATGGCTCCGACGAAGCGATCAATCCCCCGAGTCGATCCGAGGACTACATCTCCCATTTCCGGGACGGCGAACTGCGTCTGTTTACCGAGCAGGACGACGTGTTCAGCCAGAACCCCGGCAGGCCAGCCGGACTGGTCGCCACTTTTGTGACCGCGCACTTGCGCTGACCGAACCGTGAAAGCAGCACGAACGACAACTCATCGGTGAGCCCTCAATTCCGGACGTGCCCGGGTGTGGGCATTGTGGCTCAGCGCCTGCCGACCCGTTTTTCTCGTACCGCTTCCTGAAAGATGCCGACGTGACACACGCAGAAGGACCGACGTGGTAACCGCACGACTGAATGATGACGATGACCCCCGCCTCCCGAACACACCCGAGGACGGCGATGCCAAGTCGGCTCCGCCCCGGCCACGACGCTGGAGGCGCAGGCTAGGTTGGACCGCGGGTGTTCTCGGGGTGCTGATGGTGACTTTGGTGGTCAGCGGTCTGATCTACGTGCGCAGTACTCCGTTCGGTGCGTCTCTCTCCGGCGACCGGCTGGCCAGGAACGAGCGGTCACCGCAGTGGTACGACGGCGAGTTCAGGGACCCCCAGCCGCCATGGGTGTCCTGGCGGGCGCCGATCGCGGGGTCGATCTTTGACGGCGACACCAGTGACACCAGTCGCCCGGATCAGCCCCTCGACATCGCGGCGACCGACACGAGCGTGTTCGATGATCCGCCGGCGGAGGGACTGCGCATTACCTGGTTCGGCCACTCGTCTCTAGCCTCCGATCGCTGACATCGGGCGGTCCGGCTGGACGAAGGTCGGGTCGTCCAGGCCCGCGCCCGCCTTCTTGCCCCACATCGCCACCTTCCAGATGCGGGCTATCTCCTCGTCCGGGGCGCCCGCGCGCAGGGCCGCGCGCAGGTCCGTCTCCTCCGTTGCGAACAGGCACGTACGCACCTGGCCGTCGGCCGTCAGGCGGGTGCGGTCGCAGGCCGCGCAGAACGGGCGGGTGACCGAGGCGATGACGCCGACGACATGCGGGCCACCATCCACGGCCCAGCGTTCCGCCGGGGCCGAGCCGCGCTTCTCGGATCCCTCCTCCGTCAGCTCGAAGCGGGTGCGGAGAGACCTCAGGATGTCCTCTGCGGTGATCATGCCGTCGCGCTTCCAGCCATGCTGGGCGTCGAGGGGCATCTGTTCGATGAAACGCAGCTCGTAGTCGTGCTCGATTGCCCAGGCCAGCAGGTTGGGGGCCTCGTCGTCGTTCAGGCCCGGTATCAGGACGGAGTTCACCTTGACCGGGGTCAGGCCTGCCTCGTGGGCCGCGTTCAGGCCCTCGATGACGTCCTTGTGGCGGTCGCGGCGGGTGAGGGTCTTGAAGACGTCGGGGCGCAGGGTGTCCAGGGACACGTTGACCCGGTCCAGGCCCGCAGCCTTCAGGGCGGTCGCGGTGCGCTTGAGGCCGATGCCGTTGGTCGTCAGCGACATCTGGGGTCGCGGCTCCAGGGCCGCCACACGCTCCAGGATGCCGACCAGGCCGGGGCGCAGCAGCGGCTCGCCGCCCGTGAAGCGGACCTCCTCGATGCCGAGCGAGGTGACCGAGATGTCGATCAGGCGGACGATCTCGTCGTCCGTGAGCAGATCGGGCTTGGCCAGCCACTGCAGGCCCTCCTCGGGCATGCAGTACGTACAGCGCAGATTGCACCGGTCGGTCAGTGACACTCTCAGGTCGGTGGCCTGTCGGCCGTAGGTATCGATCAGCACGTAACCGACACCATTTCTGCCTCGTGCCGGGCTGTCTGCGGCGCTGCCCCGGAGGCGCGGTGGATCGGGCCGCTGACCCGGATCAGGGGCAGGCCACTCGCTCGGTTGACGTGGGCGATGATCTCCGCGGTGATCGAGATCGCCGTCTCCTCGGGCGTGCGGGCGCCGAGGTCGAGGCCGATCGGGGACCGCAGCCGGGCCAACTGCATCTGCGTGACGCCGACTTCGCGCAGACGAAGAAGGCGCTCTTCGTGAGTGCGCCGGGAGCCCATCGCGCCGACGTAGCCGACGGGCAGGTCGAGGGCGAGCTGGAGGAGGGGGATGTCGAACTTTGCGTCGTGGGTGAGTACACAGACGGCGGTCCGGGCCTCCACGGCTGTCTGTGCCAGGTAACGGTGGGGCCAGTCGACGACCACTTCGTCGGCGTGCGGGAAGCGTGCCTTGGTGGCGAAGACGGGGCGGGCGTCGCACACGGTGACGTGATAGCCCAGGAACCGGCCGGCCTGGGCGAGGGCGGCGGCGAAGTCGATGGCGCCGAAGATGAGCATGCGGGGGCGGGTGGCGGCCGTAGGGTCGAAGACGGAGAGCTGCTCGGGGCAGGTGTCGGCGTCCTGGCCGAGGGAGAGCAGCCCGGTGTGTCCGGTGCGCAGTTGGGCGGCCTCGTCCGCCACTGCCGTACCGGTCGGCGCGTTGCTGAGTACGTGGTCGGCGATCCAGCTGTCGCCGAGCACGCTCAAGGTGGCGCCGAGCATTCTCTCGGGCCCGTCCACGACCTGGGCGACGGCGACGGGCCGGCCCTCGACCACCTCGGCGAGCGCCGCGCCGAGATGCGGCTGGGAGGCCGGGTCGATGCGTTGGACGAGGACGTCGAGTTCGCCGCCGCAGGTGAGGCCGACGGCGAAGGCGTCGTCGTCGGAGTAGCCGAAGCGGGCACGCTGTGGAGCACCTTGGTCGTGAAGAACTTCTTGGCACAGCTCGTGGACCGCGCCTTCGACACAGCCGCCGGAGATGCTGCCGAGGGCGTTGCCGTCCTTGTCCACCGCCACGGACGTACCGATGGGCAGGGGTGCGCTGCCGGTGACGCCGACGACGGTGGCCAGGGCGAAGGGGCGTTCCTCGCGGCACCAGCGGTGCAGTGTGTCCGCGATGTTCAGCATGAGGGCTCCAGAGCAGACGGTCGCTGTCGCAGAAGGTGGATCGGGTCGCCGCCGGGTCGACGGGGGCGTATACCGGGCGGCGACCCGGGAGGTCCGGCAGCAGGACGGGGGGTTCGGCTGCCGGACCCGTTTATCGAGGCGGTGTCGTCAGAGCAACGCCTCGGCGGTGATGGGCAGTTGGCGGATACGTCGGCCAGTGGCGTTGAAGACGGCGTTGCCGATCGCGGCCGCCACGCCCACCTGGACGACCTCGCCGAGGCCCTTGACGCCCAGCAGGTTGCCGGCGTTGTCCTCGCCGTCCAGGTAGATCGCCTTGATCTCGGGGACATCGGCGTTGACCGGGACGAGGTAGTCGGCGAGGTTGGCGTTGACGATCCGCCCGTCGCGGTGGTCGGTGACCGTGTGCTCCAGCAGCGTCGTGCCGATGCCGCCCACGATGCCGCCGAACGCCTGGCTCTCGGCGAGCTTGGGACTGATGATCCGGCCCGCGTCGTACACCCCGAGCATCCGCCGTACCCGCACCAGGCCCAGGTTCGCGTCCACGGCGACCTCGGCGAAGGTGGCGTTGTAGGCGAAGTAGGCGGACCGGTTGCTGCCCGGCCCGTTGTAGGCGCCGTCGGCTTCCAGATGGGAGCGGTCGTTACGGGTCAGCAGGCGCTTGTATGTCTCGCCCCGTGTCGGATTGCCCTGCACATGCAGCCGGCCGCCCCGTACGACCACGTCGTCCGCGTTGACCCCGTACAGCGGCGAATCCTTGTCCTCGACGGCCAGCCGGATCGCCTGGTGCCGCACTTTGTTGCAGGCGTCGACGGTCGCCGAGCCGACGCTGGCCATGGTCGCCGAGCCGCCGTGCGGCGAGGTCGGCGGGTAGCGGGAGTCACCGAGCCGGAAGGTCACCGTACGCATCGTCAGGCCGAGCGCGTCGGCGGCGACCTGGGTCTGGGCGGTGTAGGTGCCGGGCCCCATGTCGCTGGTGGCCGCCTCGACCACGGCGGTGCCGTCGGCATCGAGGCGGGCCCGGGCCTGCGCGGGATACCGTCCCGGGTCGTACACGCCGGTGGCCATGCCCAGGCCGATCAGCCAGTCCCCGTCCCGCGTCGAGCGGGGCTTCGCCTTTCGGCGCTCCCAGCCGAACTCACGGGCACCGACCGTGTAGCACTCACTCAGGCGGCGGGTGGAGAACGGCTCGTTGGTCGACTCGTCCTCGCTCGGCTCGTTGCGCCGACGCAACTCGATCGGGTCGATGTCGAGCCGGTGGGCGAGCTCGTCCATCGCCGACTCGATCACGAACGAAGCGGACGCGAAGCCGGGGCCGCGCATCCAGATCGGGGTGTTCACGTCCAGCGGCACCGTCCGGTACGCCTGACGGACATTGGGCATGCTGTAGAGCATCTGCCCGGCCAGCATGACCGCCTCGTTGAACGTCTCGTACGAGGAGGTCTCGGCGTCTATGTCGTGGATCGCGGAATTCAGCCGGCCGCGCGGGTCGCTGCCGAGGCGCAGCCGGTATGCGTACGCGGGCCGGAAGCCGGTACCGAAGTACATCTGCTTGCGGCTGAGCACCAGCTTGACCGGCCGACGCGTCACTCGCGCGGCCAGCGCGGCGACAATCGTGTGCGGCCAGCAGCGCAGCCCGCTGCCGAACCCGCCACCGACGAACGGGTTGATGACCCGCACCGCGTCCGTCGGCAGGTCGAAGACTGCGGCGATCTCGTCGTGCGTGCCCATCACCCACTGGGTCTTGTCCCACACGGTGAGCCGGTTGCCGTCCCAGCGGGCGATGGTGGCGTGCGGCTCCATCGGGTTGTGGTGGTTGCGGGCCAGCTCGTACGTCAGGTCCAGCCGTACGGCCGAGGAACGCAGCCCTGCTTCCGCGTCCCCACGGGCGTAACGAGTCGGCTCGTCCGGCTCGGCCTTGGTGAGGTCGGTCGAGGGCTGTTCGGCGTCGTAGCGGACCTTGACCAGGCTCGCCCCGTGCTGGGCGGCCTCCAATGAGTTCGCCACCACCACGGCGACCGGTTGGCCGTGGAAGAGCACCTGGTCGTCCTGGAACACCCGAAGCCGACGCCCAGCCGGGTTGTTGGACCCGGGGTTGTCGCGGTACGGCAGCTTCGGCGCGTTGCCGTGGTGGATCACCCGCAGCACACCGGCGTGTTTCTCAGCGGCGCGCGTGTCGATGGACCTGATCCGACCGCGGCCGATGCTCGCGTCGACGATGACGGCGTGCACGACACCCTTGATGTCGTGTTCGGCGGCGTACTCCGCCTTGCCCGTGACCTTCAGTCGGCCGTCCACCCGGGACAGCGGTGCACCTACGGCTGCCTGCGGCTGGGGGCTCATTACATTTCTCCTACGGTGCGCAGCTGGCGTTCGACGGTCCGTTTCAGGAGCTCGACCTTGAAGCGGTTGTGCTGAAGGGGGCGGGCGCCATCGGCCGCATGACTGGCGGCCTCTCCCCACAGCCGGTCCGAGGGGCGCTCACCGATCAGGACCCGCTCGACGGCGGACAGCTTCCACGGCACGGTGGCCACACCGCCGGCGGCGACCTTCGCTTCTCGGATCACGCCACCCCGAATGTGCAGTGCGACGGCCGCCGAGGCGAGCCCGAACGAGTACGACTGCCGGTCGCGGAGCTTGAGGTAGGCCGACTTCAGCGGACGCGGATACGCCGGGATCTCGACCCCCGTGATCAACTCGCCCTGCCGGATGGCCTGTTCGCGGTGCGGGGTGCTGCCGGGGCGGAGCAGGAAGTCGGCGAAGGGGAGGCTGCGCTCCTTGCCGTCCGGGGCCTGCAGTTGGATGCTCGCATCCAACGCGGTCAGGGCGACGGCGAAGTCGGAGGCATGAACGGCCACGCAGTGGTCGGAGCCGCCGAGGATCGCATGGCTACGGTTGTAACCGCCCAGGGCGGCACAACCCGAGCCGGGCTCACGCTTGTTGCAGTCGGCGGTCACGTCACGGAAGTACGTGCAGCGGGTGCGCTGCATGACGTTGCCGCCGATGGTCGCCATGTTCCGCAACTGGGCCGAGGCGCCCCGCAGTGCCTGGGCGGCCACTGGAAAGAGGGAGTTCAGTTTGGGGTCGGCGGTGGCCACGGCCATCGGGACCAGAGCGCCGATGCGGATGCCGCCGCCCGCGGTGGCGGTGATCTCACTCAGCGGCAGGGCGCTGATGTCGACGAGCGTCTCGGGAGTCTCGACGGTCTCGCGCATCAGGTCGACCAGCGTGGTGCCGCCGGCGATGTAACGGCCGCCGCGTCTGCCGGCGTCCAGGGCTTCCCGGACGCTGTGGACGCGGGTGTAGGAGAAGGGGTGCATGGCGGCCGCTCCTTACTTCCGGGCGGCGGTCTGCTCGACCGCGCGCACGATCTTGACGTAACAGCCACAGCGGCAGACGTTGCCGCTCATGTACTCCCGGATCTCCTCCGGCGAACTGGTGTGGCCCTCCTGGATGCATCCGACGCCGGACATGATCTGGCCAGGAGTGCAGTACCCGCATTGGAAGGCGTCCTCGTCGACGAAGGCCTGCTGCAGCGGGTGCAGCTCGTCACCCTTGGCCAGGCCCTCGATCGTGGTGACCTCGGCGCCTTCCAGCCGCACCGCCAGCGTCAGGCAGGAGTTGACCCGCTGCCCGTCGACCAGCACCGTGCACGCCCCGCAGGCCCCGGCGTTGCAGCCCTTCTTGGAGCCGGTCAGGTCAAGGTGCTCGCGCAGCAGGTCCAGCAGCGAGGTCCGGTTGTCCACCGTGACGGTCCGGCGGGTGCCGTTGACCGTCAGCGAGACACGGCTCGAGGGTGCCGCCCCCGTGGCGGTCGCTTCCTCGGCGCCGGCCAGGAACGTTCCGCCGGCCACCACGACACCGCCCACCGCGACACCGGTGGCGATGACGGTGCGCCGGCTGGGCCCCGAGGCGGACTCACCGGCTCCGGTAGGCGGAGGAACAGCAGAATCAGGGAGCTCAGAGGACATACCTTCGCCTTTGCGTCACGGACGGACCAGTCGTGTAAACCAGCGGGAGACCAGGCGCGAGACAGACGCCACCGCGGGACACTGGGTGACCGCTCGCCTCGACAGGGCGACGGATCACGCGGAGAGTTTTGCACCACAGGTGTCACCCATGGCAGGGAGACTTTTGTCCCCCCTTGCTTTTCCCCTTGACTTTTCCTTGGTTTTTTGGCCACAAGTAAGCGCCATGTAAAAGATGAAGGCCGTCGAAAAGGGGCGGCGAGCGCCGTTTTATGAATTCACCGCAGAGGGAACGACAGCGAGCCGCGAGAGAGCCCGTTTCGTGTGAGAAGGCGCGTACCGATCTCGCAGGGCGTTGGCTTCGGTCGGTTGCCATGACGTCACCTGAGGGCTTCACGCGCTGCGTTCCACCGCTGACGAAGTCCGGCGCCGCATATCTCCGCTCCAGCAACGTGGGTAGGGGCGGACGGTGCACGCGTGGTGACGATATGCTTACATGCTGGCCCGGAATCCCCGTCGTGCTGTCGTCGAGGGATGTCGAAGGAAGGGCGAAGAGCCGGACCGGTCGAGCGCGGGAGCCAGAGGGAGGCGATGGAATGCGGCAGGCAGGTGTGCTCGATGTCGGGTGCCACAGTGCTCTGCTGACGGTGGTGCGGCTGCGTCCGGGCACGGTGCTGGAGCCGGTGTTCTCCCGCAAGGTTCGGCTGAGACTGCACGAGACCCTCGACGGCCAGGGGCGTCTCGAGAAGGCAGGCATGAAGAGTGTCGAGCGGGCAGTGGCCGAGGCCGTCACCGCGGATCCGCGTCTGCGTGGACCGGAGGTGTTCGCGTTCGCGACCTCCGTCATCCGGGACGCGCCCAACCGCGACGAGGTCATCGCACGGGTGGCACGCACCACCGGCACCCGACTGCGCGTGCTTGCCGGTGAGGAGGAGGCGCGGCTGGCCTACGTGGCCGCCCGCCGGTGGGCCGGCCCCACGGCCGGGCAGTTGCTGGTCCTGGACATCGGCGGCGGCACCGTGGAGATCGC
The DNA here is from genome assembly GCF_031845845.1 of Streptomyces gottesmaniae. Taxonomy (NCBI): domain Bacteria; kingdom Bacillati; phylum Actinomycetota; class Actinomycetes; order Kitasatosporales; family Streptomycetaceae; genus Streptomyces; species Streptomyces gottesmaniae. The sequence continues at coordinate 45,888 of NZ_JAVRFJ010000042.1, read as the reverse complement.
CTCCGGCACCGGAGACCAGCCCCGCATCGTCAACTCGCTGCCGCTGGGCGCCCGGAGAATCACCCGGGACTGGCTTCCCGGCGGCACCCTGCCTTCCCGACGCCGTCTCGCCGAGGTCCTGCAGCACCTCGGCGAGTCTCTGGAAGCCGTCCCCGGCCTGCCGCAGGCCCAGCCGGGAGGGCGGGTGCTGGCCTGCTCCAAGACCTTCGAACAACTCGCCCGGCTCGCTGCCGCCCAGAGCAGGACACCGCGCACAAAGCGGCGGCTGACGCTACCCCAACTGCGCACGGCCGTCTCCCTGCTGGCCGATGAGGCACCGTCCCGCCGAGCCAAGCTGCCGGGAATCTCCCGACACCGCGCCGAGCAGTCCCTGGCCGGAGCCCTGATCGCCCAGGCTCTCATGGAAGCCTGCGGGGCCAAGAGCGTCGAAATCTGCCCCTGGTCCACCCGAGAAGGGCTACTGCTCGAACACCTCGGCGTGGCTCCCACCCCAGTCCGCCACCCCCCGCCGCGCCCGCGCCTGTGACATGTGAGCCGAGGCGTGTATGTCCATGCCGGACCACCAGCAGATGATGCGCTGTGCCGAGGCGTGTCGCCGCTGCTCCGAGTTGTGCCGGACGATGGCGGGCGCGACCGCCTGACCTGCCGGGGACGACCTCGTCGGCTGAGCCCAGCGGACCGGCCTGCCGAGGACTTCCCAAGTTCGGCATCCACCTCCTGGACGCGTCGACCGCCAAGTGCCGGCGGGAGCCGGTAGAGACATCCGGTGTCAGCGTGTCGCGCGACAGTAACTTCCTTGTCCTGTATCGAACTTGACTCTTTCTCGCCTCTCCGAATACGCACCCGCGTCTTCACTCACCCTGGAGGTCTTGGTGGCCCACGCGATTGCCGGCTGACCTTTCACGGCAGATGCCTGCTGGTGTGCCGTGTCGTGCTCGACGGGCGTCCGGTCGCTCACGTCGCGAAGGAAATCGGCGTATCCGCCAGTGCGCGCACCGCTGGGTGAACCGCTACCGCGCCCAGGGCTGGTCCGGACTGCAGGACCGCAGCAGCAGCCCGCACCGCCGTCCCACCCGCACGCCCGAAGCCGTCGAACGCCGTGTGCTCAAGGCCCGCCGCACACTGCGACGAGGACCGGACGCCCTGGCCGGGCACACCGGCGTTCCCGCCCGGACGGTCAGCCGCATCCTCCGCCGCCACCAGATGCCACCACTGGCCGCCTGCGACCCGCTGACCGGCCAGGTCATCCGCGCCACCAGAGCCAGCGGCCGACGCTACGAACACGCCCGGCCCGGCGACATGATCCACCTGGACGTCAAGAAGCTCGGCAAGATCCCCGCCGGCGGCGGCCATCGCGCTCACGGCCGCGGTGAACGGCCCCGAACGCTCCGGGGCTCGGCTACGACGCACCGGAAGGCCGCCACGGTGACAAGCCAGGGTTGCTCTACATCCACGGCGGCGGGTTCGCGCTCGGAAGCCTCGACCTTCATGACGCGGATGCGAGCCGTAGCGCGGCCGGGATGGGCTCGGTGGTCGTGGCGGTGGAGTACCGGCTTGCTCCGGAGCACCCTTTTCCGGCCGAGCTGGAGGACTGCTACGCCGCCCTGACCTGGATCGCGGACCAAGTCACCGAGCTGGGAATCGATCGGGACCGACTGACGGTCGCGGGGGAGAGCACGGAGGCGGCCTGTCGGCCGCTGTCGCGCTGCTGACCCGTGACCGCAGGGGTCCGGCGCTGTGCTTCCAGTTCCTGGGCATCCCGGAACTGGACGACGACCGACTGCAGGCGCCTTCGATGCGTGCGTTCACCGATACGCCGGTGTGGCACCGGCCCAACGCAGAGCTCAGCTGGGACTACTGCCTCGGTGGTCAGGGGATCCGCGGTGGCGACGGTGTCTCCGCTTACGCGGGGCCGGCCCGCGCCGAGGATCTCGCCGGTCTGCCACCCGCGTATGTCACCGTCTGCGAATTCGATCCGCTGCGCGACGAAGGCCTGAGTTACGCCTGTCGGCTGATCCAGGCCGGTGTCCCGACCGAGCTGCACCACTTTCCCGGAACGTTTCACGGCTCTGGCATCCTGATCCAGGATGCCGAGGTGAGCCGACGGATTCTCGCGGACCAGTTCGATGCTCGCGGGCGCGAGCTCCGAGCAGGGCAGAAGCCGACGGGGTCGTGACGAGCACTGGCTGCTCCGCCCGTATCGAGCGCAAGCCAGGGGGCGGGATGTCAGCCGGTCGAGGGCGGTGCCAGCGGGACCGCGGCCCAGGACGACAGCAGGCGCAGTCCTTCCTCGGACGGTGAGCCCGGCTCGGCGGTATAGACGGTGAGGGCGAGGCCGGGTGCGGCGATCATCTCCAGGCCCTCCCAGGCGAGGGTGAGATCACCGACGACCGGGTGGTGGAACCGCTTCGCGCCGGTGCCATGCCGGCGGACGTTGTGGCCGGCCCAACGGCTGCCGAATGCCTCGCTGCGGGTGCACAGTTCGCCGACCAGGTCGTGAAAATCCCGGTTGTGGGGGTCACGACCGGCTTGGATGCGCAGGATGGCGACGGCCTGGTCGGCGAACTGCTCCCAGTCCGTGTAGAAGCTCTGCGCGGCGGGGTCGAGAAAGGCGTACCGGGCGAGGTTCGGTGGCCGCTGTCCAGCGGTGGGCAGGTCGCAGTAGAAGGCGCGGGCGAGCTGGTTCGTGGCGAGCAGGTCCATGCGGCCGTTGCAGACGAACGCCGGCCCCGCGGTGATGGCATCCAGGGTCCACTGCAGGCTCGGGTGCGCGGTCCACTGACGCTTGGTGCGGCGCCGGGGCCGTGCGAGGGCGTCTGAGCCATCGGCGGTCTGGGCCAGGTGGAGCAGGTGGGTGCGTTCGGCGTCATCGAGCTGGAGCGCGCGGGCGACGGCTTCGAGCACGCCCAGGGATACGCCGGCGAGGTTGCCGCGCTCCAGCTTGGCGTAGTACTCGACGCTGACGTCGGCGAGCGCAGCTACCTCGCTGCGGCGCAGCCCGGGGACGCGGCCCTTGCTGCTGACAGGCAGCCCTGCCTGCTGGGGCGTGATCTTGGCTCGCCGCGAGACCAGAAACTCGCGGACTTCCTCCCGGTGGTTCACGCTTTGACGCTACCTCCCGCTTCGCGCAGTTGAGGTGTACCGCTGGTACACCCCTCATCAGGCACCCCCTGCGGGAGCGGAGAGCGGGTTAGCTGGATGGCGTGGCACTCCCTCGCCGACTGCGGTTGACGCTGCGAGGGCGGCCCCACGCCGGGCGAGAGCCCGGGCCTGCGCCCGCAGTTGATCACTGCGTCGACACCGCGGGCACCGCTCATAAGGAAAGTGTCAATGCCGGTCTCTTATGAGAACAGGTTCGGAATCACCATTGCGGGCGGACCTCTACCTGCCCAAGGACTTCGACGAGTCCCAGGAGCACAGGGCAGTCGTCATCGGCGCACCTTACGGTGGTGTTCGGGTCGAGGCCGGGCAGTCGTAGCGCGCCGGGGTGGGAGATGACGCCGTGTGCCCACAGGGCCCGGGTCGGGGTGGTCGACGCGGCCGGTGTGCAGTGGCCCTCGGAGCTGCTTGTGGAGGGCGACCCAGCGGCTGAGTTCGGCTCGTTCGCTCTCGCTCGCGCGGGTCAGGTCCATTCGATGCCGAGGTGGCCGAAGAGCGCGGTGCCGGCGCGGAAGGTGAGGTCGTGGGTGCGGCTGGTGGTGTGGGAGCCGACGAGTTCGGGCGGCAGGGGCAGTTGGGTCCAGCGGTTGATGGACTGGCGTTCCAGGGCGTCGTTGCAGTCGCTGGCCCGGACGCGGTCGGTGCGTTCGAGGATGGCGAGGTCGACGAGTCCGCCGCCGCTGGAGCAGGATTCGGTCTCCAGGCCGGCAGGGATCGTCCTCGATGTGTCAGGGGGTGGTGCGCGGCAGGTCGCGGGTGCGGGGGCTGTTGTACTGGTCGTCGGTGACCGGCACGGCCCAGGTGGTTTCTGTGCTGCCGTCGCCGGTGCCCTCCCACAGGGCGAGGTGCTCCATGAATCGGTCGGGTGTGGCGCCGTGCCAGTGTTCCTCTTCCGGCGGGCAGGTGACCGTCTCGCTCGGATGGTCCTCGCAGATCGTGCCCCCCCGGGTGCCGATCAAGGCGACGCCGGAGACGACGTACAGGGCCTGGCCCAGCACGTAGGAGTGCCAGTTGGTGCGCGCGCCCGGCGAGAAGCGGGCCCTGTTGACGCGCATCCGGGGCGGCTCCTGGCCTGCGTGGATGACGTCCCACCACACGTCACCGGTGAACCAGTCCGCAGGGGCCTTGCTGCTGGGATGCTGCTTGAGGAACCTCGTGCTGCCTCACGCAACCTCGCGTACGAGCGGGGTTTGGGGTGCCAGCCCGATGTCGTCGTGGTTCGTCCCTATCGGGCGACGTAGCCGCCGTCGACGGGGAGGGCGACGCCGACGACGAAGCCGGCTCCGGGGCTGCACAGCCAGAGGACCGCTTGGGCGATCTCCTCAGCGGTGCCGAGCCGGTTGATGGGCTGATTGGCCTCGGCTTCGGCGAGGTCGAGTTCCCCCTTGGCGATCATGGCGCTGACCATGGGCGTGTTGATGGTGCCGGGGCAGATGGCGTTGATGCGGATGCCGCGCGGGGCGTATTCGAGGGCCGCGCTGGTCGTGAGGCCGATCACGCCGTGCTTGGAGGCGTGGTAGGAGGCGCGGCCGGGGAGGCCGACGAGGCCACCGAGGGAGGAGCAGTTGACGATGACTCCGCTGCCCTGGGCCCGCATGTGCCGCAGCTCGTGCTTCATGCAGGCCCATACTCCGCGGAGGTTGATGGCGTTGACGCGGTCGAAGCGTTCGGCGGGTTCGTCGGCGGCGTCGCTGGGCGGGATCTGAATGCCCGCGTTGTTGTAGGCCATGTCGAGGCGACCGAAGGTCTCCACGGTGCGGTCGACCGCGGCGGCGACCTGGTCCTCGTCGCTGACGTCGCAGGTGAGGGCGAGGACTTGGTGGCCCGCGTCGGTGAGGTCTTTCGCGGCCGCGTTGAGGGCGGCTTCGTCGATGTCGGTGAGGGCGACGGCGGCCCCGGATTCGGCGAAAGCGCGGGCGGTTGCCAGCCCCATGCCGGAGCCGGCTCCGGTGACGAGGGCGACCTGGCCGGTGAAGTCGTAGGTGGGGTTCATGTCGTGCTCTCCCATCGTGAGTTGTTCGGTGGTCGGGTCTCGTCCATGGGGTCTGTGGAGAGGAGCGCGGATTTGCTCTGTGCTTGGGCCTGCCTCGGCGGCCGTATGGGGGAGGAACCGCGGTCAGTGAGGGGACGGCACCCCCGCCTTCAGACGGTTTGGCCGCCGTCTTCGACCAAGGCGTGGCCGATGGCGAAGGAGGCGGCGTCCGAGCAGAGCCGGAGCACCGCGGCGGCGATCTCCTCCGGTGTGCCCAGGCGTCCGATCGGCTCATCCGCGATGAGGGCCTCGCGTCCCCCCGGGGTGCTCTCGGCGAAGCGTTCGATCATTGCGGTGTCGATGATGCCGGGGCGGATGGCGTTGATGCGGATGCCCGAGGCCGCGTAGTCCCAGGGTTGCCGACCGGGTCAGGCCCATCACGCCGTGCTTGGCTGCGGTGTAGGCGGCCGAGCACTTGAAGTCCTTGACCCCGGCGCCCTAGGAAGCGTGGACGATGGCGCCGGCCTGCTGCATTTGCATCAGGAGGATCTCGTGCCTCATACAGAGGAACGTGCCGGTGAGACTGACGCCGAGGACGCGGTCCCATTCGTCCTTGGTGACGTCGACGGCGGGTTTCACCAGTTGCTCGATCCCAGCGTTGTTGAAGGCGGCGTCGAGGCGGCCGAAGGACCGTACGGCGTCGTTCAGGGTGGACTTCACCTGGTCCTCGTCGGTGAGGTCGCAGGTCAGGGCCAGGCCCTCTCCGCCCTCTTCCTTGATGAGCCGTGCGGCCTCCTTGAGTCCTTCTGATGACAGGGCGGCGAGTGCGACGCGGGCGCCCGCGAGGGCGGTAGCGAGGCCGATACCGGATGCGGCTCCGGTCACGAAGGCCACCTTGCCGGTGTAGGCATGGTCGTTGGCGCTCATGTTGGATCCTCTCGTTCGGTGCGGCGGGGACACGGCGTCGGCTTGTGGCGGAGCCGGCCGGACTCAGTGATGCGACCGTGTCCGTGCGAGTTGGTCACTTGGCGAGTGGGCGGGAGCGGTGCGCTGGGCCACGATGCGGCTCTTGCCGGAGGTGCCGCGGACGGCGAGGGCGATGAGCGGAATCAGGGTGAGGGTGGCGATGACGGTGCCGACCAGGGGCGGGCCGGTCAGGCCGAGGGAGGAGTCCAGGGCGGTACCAGCGATGAAGGAGCCACCGGCCACGCCGATGTTGAAGGCGGAGGTGGTCAGCGCGGACGTGAGGGTCGGGGCATCACCGGCGAACCGCATGGCGAGCGCCGTGACGACAGGGTTCACCGCGAAACCGGTCAGGCCCATGAGGAAGACGAGGACGGTGGCCGTGACCGCGTTCGTGGACAGCGGGATCATCAGCACCAGGACGAGCGCGGTGGCCGCAGCTGCGGTGAGGGTGGTGCCCATCGGACGGCGCTCACCCAGACGGCCACCGGTGGTCGTGCCCCCCAGCGCGCCCACGCCGAAGGCGATGAGGACGAACGGGACGGCGCCCGCCGGGATTCCGGCGCGGTCGGTCAGCAGCGGGGTGACGTAACTGTAGGTCGCCAGGACACCACCCATGATGAACACGGCGGCGCTCAGCGCCAGCCACAGCCGGCCCTGGCGCAGAGCGCCGAACTCGGCGCGCAGGGAGACGGTCGCGCGCTGTTCCTGGGCGGGGATGAAGCGGCTGATGAAGACGGCGGCGAGCGCGGAGAGGAGTGCCAGGGCCCAGAACGGGCCGCGCCAGCCGACGAACTGGCCGGCGAAGGACCCGATGGGCACGCCGACGACGTTGGCCAGGGTCAGCCCGCCGATCATGACGCCGGTCGCGCGGGTGGCCCTCTGCGGGCCTGCTGCTGCGGTGGCGACGACGAAACCGACGGCCCAGAACGCTCCGGTGGCCAGCGCAGTGACGACGCGGGCGGCGAGAGCGATGGTGAAGGAGGTGCTGAGGGCCGCCACTACATGACCGAGGCTGAAGACGGACAGGGCCAGGATCAGCGTCTGGCGCTGGGGCAGGCGCAGGGTGGCCAGGGCCATGGTCGGTGCACCGATGATCATGCCGACGGCGAAGGCGGTGATGAGCAGCCCGGCCTGGGAGGTGCTCACACCGAGGCCGGCGGACAGTTCGGGCAGCAGTCCGGCGATGACGAACTCGGTGGTGCCCATCAGGAACGTACCTGCGGCCAGCACCCAGACGACAACGGGGAGCTTGCCGGGGATGGTCCCGGATGTGGAAGGCATACGGGTGGTCTCTCCTTGAGTGGAATGACGGAATAAGGGCAGGCCACGTGGGGGGTGGGGTGGCCGTCGGGGGAGAGCGCCGACCACCTCTTTCACGGTTGCACGGCCGAACGGGAACGAAATGGGGAGGATCTTCTCCCCTTCAGCGGCGCTGACGTCTGCGGCACCGGCTGAATGCTTGCGGCGGCTGCCGGAAGGTCAGGGGGCGGCCTCGATGGTGATGCGGTCGGCCGTGCCGAGCTGTTCGGCGTCTGCGTCGACGTGGCCGAGGATGAGTAGGTCGGCGGAGGCGGAGTCGCCGTCGCGGTAGTAGAGAGCCAAGTTGCCCCAGGGTGCGTAGTAGGCCAGGTCGCCGACCCGGGGCACGGCTGGGTCCGGGGCGCCGGAGGTGGTGAGCCTGCGTGGCAGGTCCGCGATCCGCTCCGTCTGGTGGAAGTCCTTCAGATCCAGGGTGAGCGGGAGGAGGTCGGCGAAGTCGCGGGCGGCAGGACTGTCGTTCAGGGTGGCATCGACGGGTCGGCCGTCGATGGTGACCTGGATGGCCATGGCGGTGTTCCTGTCGGCTGATGCACTGGGTGCGGCGGATGTCGATGTCTGCTGCCGCCCCGAGGACGCCGGGGAGGAGGAACCGGAGGGCGGTGTGGCCTCCGATGAGTCGTTGGTGCAGGCGGTCACGGCCAGTAGGAGAGCGGCTGCCGGGACGGCGCGGACCAGGGCGCGGTGGGCGGCGGAGTGAATGGGAGTGCTCCGGGGTCTCAGTCGGGAAGGGGCTCGGAGTAGTGGCGGAAGCCGTCGCGCCCGGTATGCATGTCGTACAGGCGCTGGGCCAGGGCGTCGGGGCTGCTGTGTTCGGCGTCCGGCCGGATGGCTCCCGGGACGATCAGCTGCGCGGCGTGGATGTTCTCGGGGGCCAGGGTGTCGTGGAGCATGCGGGCGTACGCGCTCTCGGCGGCGAAGGCGATGGAGGTGCCGGCGACGTTCGGGTTGGGGCGTACGGCGCTGGAGCCGTTGACGAACAGGAGGGTGCCGCGGCCGAGTTCGCGCATGCCGGGCAGAACGGCGTTCACCGCGGTGGTGGGTCCCTTGACGGAGAAGGCGAGGGGTGCGTCGAGGTCGTCGGCGCCGGTGTCGAGGACCGGCCTCATGAAGTCGGCACGGGGGACGGGGCTGTACTGGAGGATCTCGACGGGCCCCAGCGTGGCTCCGGCCGCGTACAGGGCCGCGGTCAGGGACTCGATGTCGAGGACGTCGGCGGCGAAGCCGCCGGCCTCGATGCCGTCGCGGGCCAGTTCAGCCGTGAGACCGTTCAGGTTCTCGATGCTGCGGGAGATGAGGGCGACGGAGTGGCCTGCGGCTGCGAAGCGGCGGGCGGAGGCGAGCCCGAGTCCGGGGCCGGCGCCGATCAGGGCGAAAGTGGTCACGGTACGTCCCTTTCCAGGAGGTGCCGTCCGGGGCTGGGCAGAGGGCGCCCGACCCCGCGATGGACGGTTTACGGTCAGGGCTTCAGGAGGGCCTTGATGGCGCGGCGCTCGTCCATCGCTTTGTAGCCCTCGGCGACCTGGCTCAGCGGCAAAGTGAGGTCGAAGACCTTGCCCGGGTTGATCTGGCCGGTCAGAACGCGGTTGATGAGGTCGGGCAGGTAGCGGCGCACGGGGGCGGGGCCGCCGCGCAGGCCGACCTGGGAGAAGAACAACTCCTGGCCTTCGATCGAAACCTCGTGCGGGACACCGACGAAGCCCACGTTGCCGCCGGGCCGGGCGGAGTGCAGGGCTTGCCGCATGGACTCGGCCGTGCCGACGCACTCCAGGACCGAGTCAGCGCCGATTCCGCCGGTCAGGTCCTTGACGCGGGCGATGCCTTCGTCGCCGCGCTCGCTGATGATGTCGGTGGCACCGAACTCCAGGGCCAGCTTCTGCCGGGACTCGTGGCGGCTCATGGCGATGATCCGCTCGGCGCCCAGTTCCCTGGCGGCGATGACTCCGCACAGGCCGACCGCGCCGTCACCCACGACGACAGCGGTGGATCCGGGCTCGACCTCGGCGGCGAGGGCGGCGTACCAGCCGGTGCCCATGACGTCGGAGACGGCGAGCAGGCTGGGTACCAGATCGCCGGACGGATGCTCGTCGGTGGCGACCAGGGTGCCCTGGGCGTTGGGGATGCGGACGTAGTCGGCCTGGCAGGTGCCCATGAACTCCCGGTTGAGGCAGCTGGACTGCCAGCCGTTACGGCAGTTCGCACAGGTGTTGTCCGAGGTGGCGAAGGAGCCGACCACGAACTGCCCCGGCTTGACGTCGGTGACCTCGCTGCCCACCTCCTCGACGATGCCGACGTACTCGTGCCCCATCGGATGGGGCTCGTCCACCGGCTCCGCGCCGCGGTAGGGCCACAGGTCCGAGCCGCACACGCACGTGGCGACCGTGCGGATGATCGCGTCGGTCGGGTGGATGATCGTCGGGTCGTCCAGGGTCTCGAAGCGCACGTCGCCGGGGGCGTGAATGACTGCTCCGCGCATGATGGGATGTTTCCTTCGGTACGAGGATCTGGAACCGCAACCGGGAATCTGGAACGGCTGCTCGAAATCGAGCCTTACACGCGAGGGCGGGCGCGAAAAGCGGAGGAATCTATCCCGGGAGGGGAACATCCAGGGAGGAAATTCTCCCCCCTTCCCCGGGTGCGATCGATGTAATGCTGGGAAGCATGACCAGTAACGTCCCCTTGAACGAACTGGGAGAATTCCTCAAGAAGCGCCGCTCACAGCTAAGCCCGCGCACGGTCGGGCTGCCCTCGACCAGCCGGCCTCGCCGGGTGGACGGGCTGCGCCGCGAGGAGGTCGCCCGGCTCGCCTCCATCAGTACCGATTACTACACCCGGCTGGAGCAGGGTCGCATGCAGGCGTCCGCTCCTGTGCTGGACACGCTTGCCCGGGTGCTCCATCTCGATGATGACGAGCGGGGCTATCTGTTCCAGCTCGCGGGCAAGACCACCACCCGCGCGCGGCGCCGCGGCGTGCAGAAGGTCCAGCCACAGCTGCAGAGGATGCTGCAGGACTTCACCTCCGTCCCGGCCATCGTGCAGGGGCGGCGCGGGGACATCCTGGCGTGGAACGCGCTGGCGGCCGCGCTGGTCACAGACTTCTCCCGTATCCCGGAGAAGCACCGCAACTACCCCCGGCTCCTGTTCGTCGATCAGGCGATGCGAGACCTCTACGCCGACTGGGAGGGTTCGGCGCGGATCGCCGTGGCGCAGCTGCGGATGGAGGCGGCGAAGTATCCCGAGGACCCCCGTCTCATCGAGCTGGTCGGTGAACTGTCCATGCGTGACCAGCAGTTCGCTCAGTGGTGGGGCGATCACCGTGTCGCCGCCCGCACCGTGGGCACGAAGACCCTCAACCATCCGGTCATGGGCGAGGTCACCCTCGACTGCGACACCCTCACCGCTAACACCGACCCCGACCAGTACATGACGGTCTGGACGGCTGCCCCGGCAACCCCCGCGCACGACAGGCTGCGCATCCTCGCCTCCTGGGCCGCCGACCAGAACCTGCCGGCCTCCTCAGGATGGGAAGCATGACCAGCAACGTTCCTCTCAATGAGCTCGGTGAGTTCCTCAAGAAGCGCCGTTCCGAGCTGAGCCCGCGTACGGTCGGGCTGCCGGAGACCGGCGGGCCGCGCCGGGTGGAGGGGCTGCGCCGGGAGGAGGTCGCCCAGCTCGCCTCGATCAGCACGGACTACTACACGCGGCTGGAGCAGGGGCGTATGCAGGCGTCCGCTCCCGTGCTGGACACCCTCGCCCGCGTCCTTCATCTTGATGATGACGAGCGGGGCTATCTGTTCCAGCTCGCGGGCAAGACCACCACCCGCGCGCGGCGCCGCGGCGTGCAGAAGGTCCAGCCACAGCTGCAACGCGTGCTGGACGACCTCACCGCCACCCCGGCCATCGTGCAGGGGCGGCGCGGGGACATCCTGGCGTGGAACGCGCTGGCGGCCGCGCTGGTCACAGACTTCTCCCGTATCCCGGAGAAGCACCGCAACTACCCCCGGCTCATCTTCATCGATCCTGCGATGCGCGGCCTGTATGCCGACTGGGAGGGTTCGGCGCGGATCGCCGTGGCGCAGCTGCGGATGGAGTCGGCACAGTATCCCGAGGATCCCCGTCTGATCGAGCTGGTCGGTGAACTGTCCACGCGGGACAAGCAGTTCGCGAAGTGGTGGGGAGATCAACGTGTCGCTGCCCGCACTGTGGGCACCAAGACCCTCAACCATCCGGTCGTCGGCGAACTCGTTCTGGACTGGGACACCCTCACCGCCAACACCGACCCCGACCAGCACCTGACCGTCTGGACCGCCGCCCCCGGTTCTCCCACCCACGAGCGGCTGCGCATTCTCGCCTCCTGGGCCGCCGACCAGAACATGTCGCCCTCTTCGTCCCTCCGCTGAACGATGCCTACGGCAGCCGGGGAGCTACTCGCTCGGAGAGCACGGACCTTTCTTCGGCACCCCTTGTTGGGCCCGGGAGCGTGACCTGCTGTTCGTCCGTGGACGAGCATGGTGTCAGTGGATGTTCGGAGCGCTCTCGCTCGCTCGACCGACCGGTCTGCGGCTTTACCTCGCTGAGGCGGGCGCGCTTCGGAGCGGGTGGCGCGCATCAGCGCGAGCGCGGTCAGCGGTAGGAGGGAGAGGGCGGCCGCCACTGTGCCGACCCGCGGGGGTCCGGCCCAGCGGTGAGGTCAGGGCGATGCCTGCCGTCCAGGAGCCGACGGCGATGCCCACGTGGGGCGCAGCGCCGCTGAGGCCGGATGCGAGGGTGGGCGCGGAACCGGCGAAGCGCAGGGCCAGCGCGCCGAGCGCCGGGTTCGCGGCGAAGCCGGTCACTCCCATGAGCGTCACCAGGACAACGGTCGTCACGGGGCTGGTGGAGAGAACGGACAACAACAGCAGGATCAGCGTGGTCGTGACGGCGGCCGTGATGAGCGTGGCAAGGGGGGCGACGGTCGCTCATGCGCCCGCCGACCATGGTGCCCAGCAGGGCGCCCAGGCCGTAGCTGGTCAGGACCATGGGCACGGCCTGAGCGGGGATAGCGGCCCGTTCCGAGGAGGGGCGAGATGTAGCTGTACGTCGCCAGGACACCGCCCATCAGCAGTTTCATGGCACTCAGCGTCAGCCAGACCCGAACATCACGCAGCGCGGCGAACTCGGCCCGCACGGAAAGCGCTTCGTGTCGCTCGTCGGCAGGGATGAACCGGCCGATGACCGCCGCCGCACCGGCCGACAGCGCGGCCGGCACCCAGAACGGCCCGCGCCAGCCCGACAGCTGCCCCCAGCCACGCGCCCAGGGGAACGCCGGCCACGGTGGCCACGGTCAGACCTCCCAGGAGCATGCTCAGGGCCCGTGACGTCGCCGCCGGCCCTGCCGCGGTCGTGGCCACGATCGCGCCGACGCACCAGAAGGTCCCCCTAGCCAAGGCCGTCACGACGCGGGTCGCGAGCACGAGAGCGAAGGACGACCTGAGCGCGGCGACCAGGTGGCCGAGGGCGAAGACGACGAGCGCGAGGACCGGCGTGAAGCGTCGGGGCAGGTGCAGTGTCGCGATAGCCATAGCGGGCGCCCTAGGCGGACAGCACCAGGACGACGAAGGGCAGGGTGTGGGGCCGGTCGTCGTTCGGGGGTGACATTCGGTGACATTACGACGTGCGTCCCCGGGGTCGTGCCCTGCGAGACCTCAGCCGACCGCGACCGGACTCCCGTGATGGAGCGGCCGGTGGATCGGACCGGTGGCCTGCGCCAGGGGCAGGCCCGTGCCCTGGCCGGCTTGGGCGATGATCTCCGCGACGATCGAGATCGCCGTCTCCTCGGGAGTGCGGGCACCGAGATCGAGGCCGATCGGTGAGCGCAGCTGGGCGAGCTGTTCCTCGGTCACGCCGGCCTCGCGCAGGAGGCGCAGGCGTTCGTCGTGGGTGCGTCGGGAGCCCATGGCGCCGATGTAGCCGACTGGCAGGTCGAGGGCCAGACGCAGCAGGGGGACGTCGAACTTGGCATCGTGGGTGAGAACGCAGATCGCGGTGCGTGCGTCTACTTCGGTGCGTGCCAGGTAGCGGTGGGGCCAGTCGACCACGACCTCGTCGGCGTACGGAAAGCGGGCGGCGGTGGCGAAGACGGGGCGGGCGTCGCACACGGTGACCCGGTAGCCCAAGAAGGCCCCGGCCTGGCTGAGGGCGGCGGCGAAGTCCACAGTGCCGAAGATCAGCAGGCGCGGGCGGGAGGTGTTGACATGGACGAGGACGGTCAGTGGTTCGGGGCAGCCGTCCCCGTTGCCGCCGACCGTGGCACGGCCTGTGCGTCCGGCTCGAAGCAGGGCCCTGGCTTCTTCTGCCACCAGTCGGTCCGCCGGCCCGTCATCCAGGGTGCCATAGGTGACGCTGCCGCCGACGAGGACGCTCAAGGTCGAGCCGAGCAGGTTGGGAGGTCCGTCCACGATCTGCGCCACGGCGGCGGGGCGGCCCCGGACGACGTCGGCGAGTGCCGCGCCGATGTGTTGCTGGGCCGAAGGATCGATGCGTTGGACGAGGACGTCGAGTTCGCCGCCGCAGGTGAGGCCGACGGCGAAGGCGTCGTCGTCGGAGTAGCCGAACCAGGCGCGCTGGGGGGCGCCCCGGTCGCGGAGCACCTGTCGGCACAGTTCGTAGACCGCACCCTCGACGCAGCCGCCGGAGATGCTGCCGACGGCGTTGCCGTCCTCGTCCACCGCGACCGACGTACCGACGGGCAGGGGGGCGCTGCCGGTGACGTCGACGACGGTGGCGAGGGCGAATGGGCGGTTCTCGCGACACCAGTGGTGCAGTGTGTCCGCGATGTTCAGCATGAACGGGTCCTTCGTGGAGGGGGTGGCATGGGCGGGCCGCCGCCGCGCCGCCGGGGAGTGTGACTCCACGCGGCGGCGGCCCGGGGAGGTCCGGCAGCCGGACGGGGGAGTGGCTGCCGGACGAGGGAGGGGTGCCCGGGGCCGCCGATCGCTCCGCAGCGGCCCGGGCACTCGTATCAGAGCAATGCTTCGGCGGTGATGGGAAGTTCGCGAATCCGGCGCCCGGTGGCGTTGAAGACCGCGTTGCCGATCGCTGCCGCCACGCCCACCTGGACGACCTCGCCGAGGCCCTTGACGCCGAGCGCGTTGCCGTCGTTGTCCTCGCCGTCCAGGTAGATCGCCCTGACCTCGGGGACGTCGGCGTTGACGGGGACGAGGTAGTCGGCCAGGTTGGCGTTGACGATCCGGCCGTCGCGGTGGTCGGTGACCGTGTGCTCCAGCAGCGCCGCGCCGATGCCGCCCACGATGCCGCCGAACGCCTGGCTCTCGGCGAGCTTGGGACTGATGATCCGGCCCGCGTCGTACACCCCGAGCATCCGCCGCACCCGTACCAGGCCCAGGGTGGCGTCCACGGCGACCTCGGCGAAGGTGGCGTTGTAGGCATGGTAGGACCGCCGCGCAGGACTCGGCGGCCCGGTGTAGGAGCCGCTCGCTTCCAGATGAGAGCGGTCGTTGCGGGCCAGCAGACTCCGGTACGTCTCGCCGCGAGCCTGATTGCCCCGGACGTGCAGTCGGCCGCCGCGCACCACGACATCGCTGGAGTCCACCCCGTACAGCGGTGATTCTCTGTCCTCGACGGCCAGCTTGATCGCCTGATTGCGGACCTTGTCGCAGGCGTCGACGACGGCGGTGCCGACGCTGGCCATGGTGGCCGAGCCGCCGTGGGGACCGGTCGGCGGATACAGGGAGTCGCCGAGCCGGAAGGTGACGGTGCGCATGGTCAGCCCCAGCGCGTCGGCGGCGACCTGGGTCTGGGAGGTGTAGGTGCCCGGCCCCATGTCACTGGTTGCCGACTCGACCACGGCGGTGCCGTCGGCATCGAGGCGGGCCCGGGCCTCCGCGGGGAAACGCCCGGGGTCGTAGACGCCGGCGGCCATGCCCAGGCCGATCAGCCAGTCGCCCTCGCGCCTCGAACGCGGCCGGGCGGAGCGGCGGCTCCAGCCGAACTCCCGGGCGCCGACGGTGTAGCACTCACGCAGCCGTCGGGTGGAGAACGGCAGGTTGTTCGACTCGTCCTCGCTGGGTTCGTTGCGCCGCCGCAGCTCGATCGGGTCGATGCCCAGTTCGTGGGCGAGTTCGTCCATGGCCGACTCGATGGCGAACGACGCGGTGGCGAGACCGGGGCCGCGCATCCAGATCGGGGTGTTGACGTCCAGGGGAACCTGCCGGTACGCCTGGCTGACGTTGGGCATGCTGTACATCATCTGCCCCGCCGCCATGACGGCCTCGGTGAACGTCTCGTACGACGACGTCTCGGCATCGATGTCGTGGATCGCGGCGGTCAGCCGGCCGCGCCGGTCGCTGCCGAGGCGCAGCCGGTACTCGTACATCGGCCGGAAGCCGGTGCCGAAGTACATCTGCCGACGGCTCAGCACCAGCTTCACCGGACGTTTCGTCACCCGGGCGGCCAGGGCGGCGACGACCGTGTGAGGCCAGCAGCGCAGCCCGCTGCCGAAGCCGCCACCGACGAACGGGTTGATGACCCGCACCGACTCTGCGGGCAGGTCGAACACGGCGGCGAGTTCGTCGTGCGTACCGACGACCCATTGCGTCTTGTCCCACACGGTGAGCTTGTTGCCGTCCCAGCGGGCGATGGTGGCGTGGGGCTCCATCGGGTTGTGGTGATTGCGCGCCAGCTGGTACGTCAGGTCCAGCCGGACGGGAGCGTTGCGCAGTCCGGCTTCCGCGTCGCCGCGCGCGTAGTTCGTCGGCCTGTCCGGCTCGGCCTCGTGCAGGTCGGTGGAGGACTGTTCGGCGTCGTACTCGACCTTCACCAGGCTCGCGCCGTGCTGGGCGGCTTCCAGGGTGGTGGCCACCACGACGGCGACTGGCTGGCCGTGGAAGAGGACCCGGTCGTCCTGGAACACCCGCAACCTGCGCCCAGGGGGGTTGTTGGACCCGGCATTGTCGCGGTACGCCAACCTCGGCGCGTTGCCGTGGTGGATAACCCGCAGCACACCCTGGTGCTTCTCGGCGGCACCGATGTCGATGGACCTGATCCGTCCACGTCCGATGCTCGCGTCCACGACGACCGCGTGTACGGCCCCGTCGACGTCGTACTCGGCGGCGTACTGCGCCTTGCCCGTGACCTTCAGCCGGCCGTCCACCCTCGACAGCGGCGCACCCACGGCGGCCTGCGGCTGGGGACTCACTTCGTACCTCCTACGATGCGCAGCTGGCGTTCCACGGTCCGGTGGAGCAGCTCGACCTTGAACCGGTTGTGCGTGAGCGGCCGGGCCCCGTCCGACGCCTTCTGGGCTGCGGCTGCCCACAGAGCCTCGGAGGGGCGCTCTCCGACGAGGTGTTTCTCGACCGTGGGCAGCTTCCAGGGCACCGTGCCCACCCCACCGGCGGCCACCTTCGCTTCCCGGATCACCCCGCCGCGTACATGCAGCGCGACGGCAGCCGACGTCAGGGCGAACTCGTAGGACTGGCGGTCACGGACCTTCAGGTAACCGGATTTCAGCGGGCGAGGGAGGGCCGGGATCTCCACTCCGGTGATCAACTCGCCCCTTCGCAGTGCCTGTTCACGGTGTGGGGTGTTGCCGGGCTTGAGGATGAAGTCGTTGAAGGGGACTTGGCGCTCCCCGCCCGGGCCCAGCAGGCGCACGGTTGCCTCCAGTGCCGCGAACGCCACGGCGACGTCGGAGGGGTGGGTGGCCACGCAGGCGTCGGAGGTACCCAGGATCGCGTGGGTACGGTTGACGCCCTTCAGCGCGGCGCAGCCGGAACCGGGATCGCGCCGGTTGCAGTCGGCGGTCACGTCACGGAAGTACGTGCAGCGGGTGCGTTGCATGATGTTGCCGCCGATGGTGGCCATGTTCCGCAGCTGGGCCGACGCGCTCAGCTCCAACGCCTCGGAGACGACCGGGAACAGGGTGCGCACCTTACGGTGGGCGGCGGCGTCGGACATGGTCACCAGCGCGCCGATACGCAGGCCCCCGCGCTCGGTGACGGTGACCTCGTTCAGCGGCAGACCGGAGATGTCGACCAGACTCTCCGGCTGCTCGACGGTCTCCCGCATCAGGTCGACCAGGGTGGTCCCGCCGGCGATGTAACGCCCGCCACGGCGACCGGCGTCGAGAGCTTCCCGTGTGTCGGAGACGCGGGTGTAGGAGAAGGGATGCATGACGGCCGTCCTCTACTTCCGGCCCGCGGTCTGCTCGACCGCGCGCACGATCTTCACGTAACAGCCGCAGCGGCAGATGTTGCCGCTCATCCATTCCCGGATCTCCTCCGACGAGCCGGTGTGCCCCTCCTCGATGCAACCGACACCCGACATGATCTGGCCCGGCGTGCAGTAACCGCACTGGAAGGCGTCCTGCTCGATGAACGCCTTCTGCAACGGGTGGAGTTGCTCGCCGTCGGCCAGCCCCTCGATGGTCGTGACCTCGGCGCCCTCAAGCCGAACGGCCAGCGTCAGACAGGAGTTGACCCGACGCCCGTCGACCAGCACCGTGCACGCACCACAGGCGCCCGCGTTGCAGCCCTTCTTCGAACCGGTCAGATCGAAGTGTTCACGCAACAGATCCAGCAAGGACGTGCGGTTGTCGACCGTCACGGTCCGGCGCTTGCCGTTGACCGTCAGGGAGACCCGGCTCGAGGGCGACGTCCCTGCGGCGTTCGCCTCCTGCGAATCGACAAGGATCGTTCCGCCGATCACACCGCCCGCGACGACGGCACCACCGACCGCAGTGGTGGCGATGAAGGTGCGCCGACTGGGGGCCGGAGAGGACTCGTCGACTCCTGTGGGGGGTGGAGCGGCAGACTCGGGGAGTTCAGTGGACATGGGGGGACGCCTTCGCATAGCGGACAGATCATGCCGTACTCAGCGGCACGGCAGGAGGCGGGACCTCGGCGCAGCAGAACCTGGACAACCGTGCGGATCACAGCCGCGGTCCGGTCACGTCGGCAGTCTGGCATCACCAGTGACACCCGTGGCAGGGAGACTTTTCTCCCCCTTTGTTTTTTTCACAGGAGTGAGAGGTGGTGGAGTGAGCTGCGGCAGCAGCTCACAGGCGTCAAGGCAGCGGACGTCCTACGGCACGGGTCCACACCGAAGGACGCGCTGCCGCGGTTCTCCTGGGCGCCCTGCGGATCAGACTGCGTCGGTGAGGGAGCTGAACTCGTCGTCGGTGAGCTGTACCAGCGCGGCGGCGGTGTTCTCCTCCAGATGCGCGACCTTGGAGGTGCCGGGGATCGGAAGCATCACCGGGGAGCGGCGCAGCAGCCAGGCGAGGGCGAGCTGCGAGGGGCTCGCGCCATGATGTTTGGACGCGGAGTCCAGCGGGCCGCCCGGGCGGGCGAGTTCGCCGGTGGCGATCGGGAACCAGGGGATGAACGCGATGTTCTCGGCCTCGGCGTAGTTCAGCACGTCCTCGGCCGAGCGGTTCGCGAGGTTGTAGAGGTTCTGCACGGAGACGATCTCGGCTTGCGTGCGGGCCTCCTTCAGCTGCTCGACCGTCACCTCTGACACGCCGAGGTGCCTCAGCTTGCCCTCCTGTTGCAACAGAGCCAGCTCACCGAGCTGATCGGCCAGCGGAACCTTGGGGTCGATGCGATGCAGCTGATACAGATCGATGCGCTCGAGTCCGAGATGGTTCAAGCTCAGCTCCACCTGCCGACGCAGGTACTCGGGTCGGCCGTTGGGACGCCAGTCGCCCGGACCCGGGCGGGTGAGGCCCCCCTTGGTGGCGATGACCAGGTCATCGGCGTAGGGATGCAGAGCCCTGCGGATCAGCTGCTCGTTGACGAACGGGCCGTATGCGTCCGCCGTGTCGATGAAGTTGACACCCAGTTCCACGGCACGGCGCAGGACCCGGACGGCCTCGTCGGGGTCGCGCGGCTCGCCCCAGACACCCGGACCCGTCAGCTGCATGGCGCCGTAACCGAGACGGTTCACGGTCAGGTTGCCACCCAGATCGAAGGTGCCTGAGGCGACGGCAGGGAGGTCGGTTGGCTGCGTGTTCATAACAGCGTCCTTGGAAGAGAGGTCGAAGGCCAAAGTCGGCGGGGCGGGGAGCCGTTGCAGGTGGAGGGGGTGCCTCGCTCAGCCCGGTCTCTGCCCGGCCACCTGCCGGAAGACGAGGCAACACCGTGCAGTGGTGTTCACCACCGACGGCCTCGTCGAGCTTCCACCATCGCATCGCATGGCAAAAGGGGAAGCAACCCTCCCCCCATAGGTGCGTTTGCGCGTCGTGGATGCCTCGCGCGCAGAAGCTCGGGCTCCAGCGGGTAGGCGTGGGGCCCTCGGGGCGTGTCTGAAGAACCGGCAGCCCCTGACCGTCGTCACCTTCGGTTGACGGCCGACGTGTCGAGGGCCGCGGAGCGCAGGGCGTGGCTGGCACGGTACCGGGGATCGCGGTACGACGACCACAACGCGTCGAGCAGTTCCAGCACTCCACGCGTCGACCATCGGGCGCTCCAAGCGAACGGGCCCATGGGGTAGTTGGTGCCCAGGCGCATAGCGGTGTCGATGTCGTCGGGGGTCGCGACCCCGTGGTAGACCGCCTCCCACGCCTCGTTCGCGATCATTGACAGAACTCGGGCCACGACGAGCCCCGGTACGTCGGCTACGGGGAAGGCGCGGATACGAGCGCGATCCAACAGGGCGACGACGGTGGCGGTGAGTGTGGTGTCGGTGGACGCGAGGGCGACGGCGCTCGCCGTCGCGGGGTCGAGGCAACGGTCGAGGATGAGCACCGGCTCGCCCCGTCGGCTCGACTCCTCGCGTGCGCTGCGGCCGCCGGTGACCATGACCGCACCCATTCCGACGAACTCGACGCGAGGGGTGTCGTTCTCTGCCCGGTCGAACTCCGTGCCGCTACGGGTGAGGAGAGTCTCCAACTGCTCGTCCGAGCCGTGCAGCACCACACGGGTGGCGCGTGCCGCCGCTTCGGTAGGCACCTTTGCGGCGCGGGGGAGTGGGCGCTCGGAGCCCTCGCCGTACTCGTAGTAGCCGCGACCGGTCTTGCGGCCGAGCCGTCCTGCGGCGATGAGCTCGCTCTGGATGAGAGAGGGGGCGAACCGCGGGTCGTAGTGGTAGGACGTCCAGACGGTCTGCGTCACAGCGAAGTTGACGTCGTTGCCGATCAGGTCCATCAGTTCGAACGGCCCCATGCGGAATCCACCGGCCGACCGCATGAGTTCGTCGATCGTCTCCGCGGTGGCGGCACGTTCCTCGACGAGCCTGAGGGACTCCCCGTAGAAGGCCCGGGCGACCCGGTTGACGATGAAACCGGGGGCCGACCGCACGTGGGCGACCGACTTGCCCCAGCGCACGGCCAGGTCGGCGATGGTGTCGACGATCTCGTCGGAAGTCTGCAAGCCCCGGACGACCTCGACGAGCTTCATGACGGGGACGGGGTTGAAGAAGTGCATGCCGACCACGCGTGAGGGATCTGGCGTGCCGGCGGCGATGGCGGTGATCGAGAGCGACGAAGTGTTCGTTGCGAGGATGCACGTCGGTCCGAAGTGTTCCGCGGCACGTCGCAGAATCTCCTGCTTGACGTCGAGGCGCTCAAGGATGGCTTCGACGACGATCGTCCGTGTGTCAGGCGGCGCCTGGGTGACGTCGGTGAGAGTGAGCAGTCGGGACTCGACCAGGGCCGGTGCCGTTGGGTCCTTCCGGCCGAGGCGGGCAGCGATCTCGGATCTGGCCGAGTCCAGCTGCCCCTTGTCCGGGTCGACCAGATGTACCGGGTGACCTGAGGCGAGGGCTACCTGTGCGATACCCCGGCCCATCGTGCCCGCTCCGATCACGCAGATGGGGGTCAGTGGCTGTGACATCAGCGTCTCCTCGACGTCATCGGTGATCGTCCTCTGCGGACGTACTCCAAGATCCTTGACAAGCCTCCTAGACACAGTATCGTAATGTCAAACTTTTTCACCTGTATAAGAAACAGGTCAGACTGTGAGGTACGGGCTTGCGCAGCCGAGGCCCGAACGGGCCGACTCGTCGAATCAGGAGCCGAGTGCATGAGCTACGAGGACATCACTGTCGCCGTTGATGACGGTGTCGCGGTGATCACGATCAATCGGCCCGACCGGGCCAACAAGCTGAGGTTCGAAACGGCCCGTGAGCTGCTCACGGCGCTGCAGAAGGTGCGGCAGACCCGCGAGATCGACGTGGCGGTCCTCACCGGTGCCGGCGACAGGTTCTTCTGCATCGGGGGAGAGCATGATGAGCTCTCCTCCCTCGACTACTCCAGCGTGATGCCGGTCATCGATCTCTACGAGTTCATCGACGCGATGCCCAAACCGGTGATCGCGGCGGTCAACGGGTACGCCGTCGGCGGAGGGAACGTGCTGCAGGTCGTGTGCGACCTCTCGATCGCCGCCGAGCACGCCGTGTTCCGGCAGGTGGGCCCGATGGTCGGCAGCTTCGACGCCGGCTTCGGCACCTGGTACCTGGAGGAGACCATCGGCCGTCGGCGGGCCAAGGAGATGTGGTACCTGAACCGCAAGTACTCCGCTCAGGAAGCCCTGGACATGGGCCTGGTCAACGAAGTGGTGACCGGTCGCCCTGTCCTCGACAGGGCCGTCGAAGTCGCTCAGGACCTGCGTAGGCGTGGCCCGTTCGCGCTGGCCGCCCTCAAGACCGCCTTCTCCAGCCGCCACACCGGTGTCGCCGGACAGGCGCGCCTGGCACACGACCTGCTGCTCACCGCCTACCGCAGCACCGAGGAGGCGGCCGAGATGTCGGAGTCCTTCGAGGAGCGCCGCGACCCCCGTCGCGAGAGGTTCCACCGATGACCGGGCGCAATGTGGAACTCGACGACTTCCTCGATGTGCTGACGAAGCGTCTTGTGTCGGTGCAGTGGAGCGACGCCCACGCCGTCCGTGGCGCGTTCGCCGCGGCGGATGTCCTGGATCTGGCGCAGGAGGCGGCCGAGCTCGACGACGCCGTCGACTGGCTCGTCGCAGCCGTGCGCACGACCGCGCACGTCTCGCCCGCGGCGGCGTTCGCCCTCGCGGGCCGGTTCGCCGCGCAGCGTGGTCTCGCCGCTTCGGAGGCGGACGGCCGCGATGTGAGGGACGTGACCTCTGCGGTCACCAATCCCGCCGCGCGGAACCCGTGGACGGCCACTGTGCCTACCTTGTTCGCGCCCGCCGCGGTGGTGCTCCTGGACCGCTCCACGGGGCGGGCCGCGCTGGCCCGCCTGAACGCGCTGGTGGGGGATGAGCCCGAGGGAACACGGCGCAGCGGACTGCGCGAAGCCGCCCTGAGGACGGTCCGGCTCGACGACACGGTCGTGACGCTGCCGGATGCCGTCACAGGGCGCACCGCGCGCGACTGGGACCTGTTCACCTCCGCTGCGGGCCTCGGCCTCGCGGAGACAGCGCTGCACATGGCCGAGACGTACGCAGGTGAGCGGCGTCAGTTCGGTTCCGCGATCGGCACCTTCGCGGGTCTGCGAGCGATCCTGGCCGAGATGCGGATCCGTGTCCGCACGGTGCACGCGATGCTCGACGGCGCGGTCGCCCGTGACCTCGACCCGGCAGAGCTGCTGGCCCAGGCGGGCAGGACCGCCGTCGACGTCTGCCTGGACGCGATCCAGGTGCACGGCGGCTACGGATACATCGACGAATACCCCGTGGCCGGTCTGCTGCGCGACGCGCTGAGCCTCCGAGCCCGCGGCGGCGGACGCCGAACCGTCCTGGCGCAGGTCGCCGCTCGACGCCTCGGCAAGCCCGGGGGCGATACGTGATGGCACTCGCACCCTCCACACCCCTGAAGCGCCGCCCGAGGAAGGAGGCCTCGTGAACACGTCTTCCGGCCCGTTGCACGGGATCACCGTGGTCGACATCTCGTCGTCCTACGCGGCACCGACCACTTCCATGTATCTCGGTGACATGGGAGCGGAGATCATCAAGATCGAGCCCGTGCGCGGAGACGACGCCCGTGGATGGGGACCACCCTTCCTCAACGGCGAAGCCGCGTGGTTCCTGTCGGTCAACCGCAACAAGAAGAGCCTGTGCCTGGACATACGCGGTGAGCAGGGCCGTGAGGTGCTCTTCCGGCTGCTGGAGACCGCGGACGTGTTCATCGAGAACCTGAATCCGGCCAAACTCGAGCGGCACGGCCTGGGGCTCGACGCACTGCGTGAACGGTTTCCCCGATTGGTGATCTGCGCGTTGTCGGGGTTCGGGATCGACGGCCCCGATGCCGCGCTCCCGGGATACGACCTGATCGCCCAGGCCCGCTCCGGGATGATGAGCGTCACCGGCGACGCCGGAGTACCGCAGCGCGTCAGCACCGCTCTGTCCGACGTCGCGGCCGGCACCGTAGCCGCGTACGCCATCGCCGCCGCGCTGGTCAGGCAGCAGAGGCACGGCGTCGGCGAGATCATCGACGTCGCCCTGCTCGAAGCCGACCTCGCCTTCATGTCACCACGGATCGCCAGCTTCCTCGCGGGCGATCCGGAACCCCGCCCCTGCGGCGGCACCGACTCGGTGGTCGCGATCTACCAGACGTTCCGGACGAGCGACCGCCCCATCGTCGTCGCGGTGGGCAACGACAAGATCTGGCTCCATGCCTGCGCGGCGCTGGGTCTGGACGAGCTGGCTCAGCGGCCCGACCTGGCGACCAACGCCGGGCGCCGTGCGCGCCGGGACGAGGTCGTCGACGCGTTCCAGTCGGTTCTGACCACGAGGACTTCGCAAGAGGCGCTGAAGACTCTTCAGGATGTCGGCGTACCGTGTGCGCGGATCAACTCGCTGTCAGAAGTCGTGGATGACCCCCAGGTGGAGGCTCGCGAGGCGATCGTCAGCCAGGAGCATCCGCGTGCGGGCGTCTTCCGGGGCGTCGCGAGCCCGTGGCGTCTCGGTTCGCAGAGCAGTCGGGCGCCCCGCCTGCCGGCGCCGCTCCGGGGCGAGCACGGGCGCGACATCCTTAGCAGTGCAGGCTTCGACGACGAGCGGATCGCCGATCTCGCGGAGGCGGGTGTCGTATGGGTTCCCTGATCGAGGTGGACGACAACGGACGGGTGCGGACGATCACCCTGAACCGTCCGGACCGGCTCAATGCCCTGAACACCTCCGTGCTGGACGAGCTGGCCGACGAGGTCCGGCTGGTCGCGGAGGAGAGCAGGGGCATTCGGTGCCTGGTCGTCCGCGGGGCAGGTGACCGGGCGTTCAGCGCCGGCGCCGACCTCGAGGAGATCCGCGGCCTCGACGCCGACCAGGCGCAGGCCTTCATCCGGCGGGGTCACCGTGCGATCACCGCGATCGAGCGCTCACCCGTTCCGGTGATCGCCGAGGTCGACGGCTTCGCCCTCGGTGGTGGATTCGAACTGATGCTCGCGTGCCACGTGGTGATCGCCTCGGACCGCAGTCAGTTCGGCCTCCCGGAGGCACGGATCGGCTGCATCCCGGGATTCGGGGGTACCCAGCGGCTGCCCAGAACCGTGGGGAAGGCTGCGGCCTTCCACCTGATGCTCACCGGCAGCCGGATCGACGCCGATCGTGCCTGGCAGATCGGTCTGCTGTCAGTCCCGCCGGTTCCCACCGCCGAACTGCCCCGTGAGGTGGCGGAGACGGCGTTTCTGATCGCGTCCGGCAGCCGCACCGGTCTGGCCAACCTGCTCGAAGCCGTACGGCAGAGCACGTCCGGCCCAGCCCTGGAGCATGAGGCCGCACTCGCCGCCCTTTCGATCGCCTCCGTTGACGGCCAGGAGGGCATCACGTCCTTCGCCGAGCGACGCGAGCCCGTCTTCACCGAGGAGTGACGAAAATGAACACCGCGCCTGAACCCCCACCCTCGGCGGACCGCACCACCGTCCTGTCCCTTCTCGATGGAGTGATCGCGCAGACCGTGGCCCCGGCCGCAGCAACCGTGGACCGGGACGGCTCCTTCCCTCTGGAGTCCATCCAGGCGCTCGCCCGGGCAGGTCTCGGCGGGCTTCTGATCCCGACCACGCTTGGAGGACGAGGCTCGTCGACGGCGACGTACGCTGAGGCGCTCTCCCGGATCGCGGCCGCCTGCGGATCGACCTCGACGGTCTACATGACCCAGATGCACTGCGCTCACCCGATCCATCTCCAAGGGCGGCCCGACCAGCACGAGGCGTGGATTCCCGCGCTCTGCGAGGGCACGGCCATCGGCGCGATCGCCCTGACCGAGCCCGAGGCGGGATCGGACGTCGCGTCGATGCGTACGACGGCGCGCCGTGACGGCGACTCCTATGTGATCAATGGCGAGAAGACGTTCATCTCGAACGGCGATGTCGCCGATGTCATCGTGCTCTTCGCGACGGTCGACCCGAGTCGCGGCAAGGACGGCATCACGGCCTTCCTCGTCGACACGGAGTACGCGCGGGGTCTCGAGGCCGGCAGGCCGATGAAGAAACTGGGCCAGAAGGGCGCCTCGACCGTCACGCTCGGATTTCAGGACTGTCGGATCCCCGTGGAAGCGCGACTCGGCGCCGAGGGCGAGGGCTACCCCCTGCTGTTGCGGTCGGTCGCGAAGTCGCGCATCAGCGCCGCCGCCCAGGGCGTGGGGTTCGCACAGGGTGCCTTCGACGCGACTGTGCGCTACTGCGCGGAACGAGACCTCCTCTCCTCCCGCACCGGCGGTGCCCAGGACCTCCAGTTCGAGCTGGCCCGCCTGCGTGCGGAGATCGCGGCCGGGCGGTCGATGCTGAGGGAGGTCTGCGAACTCGTGGACGCCAGCGACGGAGACCCCACGGCCGAGGTCTCCATGGTCAAGCTGCACTGCACGACCCTGGGTGTGCGAGTCGCCTCAGCCTGCGTCGAACTTCTCGGCGAGGACGGAGATCGCGACGACGTCGGTGCGGAGCGCCGACTGCGCGACGGGAAGATCACGGAAATCTACGACGGGACCAACCAGGTCCAGAGCATGCTCGTAGCCCGGGGCATCCGCCTCTCGGTGACGGCGTGACCGAGCACGCAGGCCGGCACCGCTGACTCATACGAATCTTGTCGACGAGGAGAGCTCCAATGATGTGGGAGGGCCGTTACGACCGCCTGTTCATCGGAGGGCGGTGGATTCCGGCACACGGTGAGCACCTGAGGATCGTGTCGCCGTTCACGGAAGAGGTTGTCGCCGAGGTTCCCTCGGCGTCTTCGAGCGACATCGACCGTGCCGTCGCTGCGGCACGTGACGCGTTCGACAACGGGCCGTGGCCGCGTATGCCGCTGGAGGCGCGCATGGCGGTACTACGGGAACTGCGGCGGCTGCTCGCCGAGCATCAGGAACCGATCGCACAGCTCATCACCGACGAGATGGGCTGTCCCATCACGCAGTCCCGCGCCATCCAGGCCGCCAATCCGGTCCGGGTGATCGACGCGTGTCTCGATCTCGCGCCGGACTACCCGTTCCGGTCGATCCGCACGGCAGAGACGGGCAGCGCACTCGTCACCAGGGAACCGGTCGGCGTCGTGGCCGCCGTTGTTCCTTGGAACGTGCCCATGAGCATCAGCATTCAGAAGGTCGTTCCGGCCGTGCTGGCGGGGTGCACAGTCGTTCTGAAGCCGGCCCCGCAGACGGCGCTCGACGCCTATCTTCTGGGCGAGCTGATCGAGCGGGCAGGATTCCCGGAAGGTGTGGTCAACATCGTTCCGGCGGAGCGCGAGAGCAGCGAGCACCTTGTCGCGCACCAGGGCGTGGACAAGGTGTCCTTCACCGGGTCGACCGCTGCGGGCCGTCGGATCGCAGCGCTGTGCGGTCACGATCTGCGACGCGTCACGCTGGAGTTGGGTGGAAAGTCGGCCGCCATTGTTCTGGATGACGCCGACCTTGACCGCACCGTCGAGGCGATGCGTCTCGGGGCGTTCCGTAACAACGGTCAGGTGTGCACTCTGAAAACCAGGGTGCTGGTCTCCGAGGCGCGTCAGGCCGAGCTCGTCGAGCGGCTCCGCTCCCTGATCGACTCGATGCCGGTGGGCAGTCCGTACGACGAGGCCACACAGATCGGGCCGCTGGTCTCCCACCGGCAGCGTGAGACGGTGGAGCACTACATCGCCAGCGGTCTCAAAGAGGGAGCGACTCTCGTCACAGGTGGCGGACGTCCGGACGGCCTTGACCGCGGCTGGTTCGTGGAGCCGACGCTCTTCACCGATGTGCAGCCGGATATGACGATCGCTCAGGAAGAGATCTTCGGACCGGTCCTCGCCGTCACGACCTACCGGGACGAAGCCGATGCGGTCGAGATCGCCAACAACTCCCCATACGGTCTCAGCGGGGCGGTGTTCACATCGGACCCCCGCCGAGGGATGGAACTCGCGAGCCGGATCCGCACCGGTGTCGTGGAGTTGAACGGGCACCCGGTCGGGCTCAAGGCACCTTTCGGTGGGTTCAAAGCCAGTGGCATCGGGCGCGAGTACGGGCCCGAGGGGCTGGACGCCTATACGGAGTTGAAGTCCATCGGACTGCCCCCGGACATGGCGTCGTCGCTCGCGTGACCGACCGACCGAGCCGGGGACAACCCCGCATGCCCTGCCCCATCGCCCCTGCTGACCAACGGGTCGCGGTTGTCGCGACGACGCCGTGGCCATCGGACTGAGAGGAACGGACCATCAGATGGATCGTCTTGCCCACACCGATGAACTGACCGAGGACCAGCGGGAGATCCTCAAGGTGGTCAGGCAGTTCGTTGAAGAGAAAATCATGCCGGTCGCCACCGAACTCGAGCACAAGGACGAGTACCCGACCGACATAGTCGAGGGACTGAAGGAACTCGGTGTCTTCGGCCTGATGATCCCGGAGGAGTACGGCGGGCTGGGTGAGTCGCTCCTGACGTACGCCCTGTGCGTGGAAGAGATCGCACGAGGCTGGATGAGCGTCTCAGGTGTCATCAACACCCACTTCATCGTCGCCTACATGGTGATGCGGCACGGCACCGAGGAGCAGAAGCGGAAGTACCTCCCGCGGATGGCCACCGGCGAGGTGCGGGGCGCCTTCTCGATGTCGGAGCCAGGCCTCGGCTCCGACGTCTCGGCCGTGGCCACCAAGGCGGCCAGGCTTCCCGACGGCTCCTACTCGATCACCGGCCAGAAGATGTGGCTCACCAACGGGGGTTCGTCGAACCTGGTCGCAGTGCTGACGAAAACCGACGAGGGCGCGGCCTCGGTCTACAGGAACATGACCACGTTCCTGGTCGAGAAGCAGCCCGGTTTCGGCGAGACCGCCCAGGGTGTCACCGTCCCGGGAAAGATCGACAAGATGGGCTACAAGGGCATCGACACCACCGAGATGATCTTTGACGATCATCGGATCGAGGGCACCCAGATCCTCGGAGGAGAGCCCGGCCAGGGCTTCTACCAGATGATGGACGGTGTCGAGGTGGGCCGCGTGAATGTCGCCGCGCGCGCATGCGGCATCGCCGTTCGCGCCTTCGAGCTGGGCATCGCGTACGCGCAGCAGCGTGAGACGTTCGGTAAGCCGATCGCTCAGCACCAGGCGATCCTGTTCCGCCTGGCGGAGATGGCGACCAAGGTCGAGGCCGCCCACGCGATGATGGTTCGCGCGGCACGCAAGAAGGACTCCGGTCGGCGCAACGACGTCGAGGCCGGCATGGCCAAGATGCTCGCGAGTGAGTACTGCAAGGAAGTGGTCGAGGCCTCGTTCCGCATCCATGGCGGGTACGGATACTCCAAGGAGTACGAGATCGAGCGACTCTACCGCGAGGCGGCCTTCATGCTCATCGGCGAAGGTACGTCCGAGATCCAGAAGATGATCATCGGCCGCAGCCTGCTCCAGGAGTACGCGATGTGACGAGCGACGAGCAAGGGGCAGTCGGTGCAGGCCTCCCCGCCGTGGACCGGGCAGGGGAGGCTGTCGATCAGCAGCTTGAAGCACGACATTTTTCAGTATGACAATTTACCGGCCCTGGCCATATACTGCGGCTTTGGATCAGGCCTTGTGTACGTCCGGCGTGACGGCGTCGGGCATGTCGACGGTTGGGGAGGCGCGGTATGGCGGAGACGGGGTCTGGGGCGGCGGAGAAGTTCCGCGCGCGACAAGTGACGCGGCCGCGTGATCAGGTGGAGCAGCAGATCAGGGAAGCGATCCTGGAGGGTCGTTTCGCCCAGGGGGAGAAGCTCCCGCCGGAGACGGAGCTGGCGAAGCA
This sequence comes from Streptomyces gottesmaniae, assembly GCF_031845845.1. Lineage (NCBI taxonomy): Bacteria > Bacillati > Actinomycetota > Actinomycetes > Kitasatosporales > Streptomycetaceae > Streptomyces > Streptomyces gottesmaniae. The sequence continues at coordinate 16,339 of NZ_JAVRFJ010000042.1, read as the reverse complement.
GTTCGGCGTGAGCCGTCCGACCGTGCGTGAGGCGTTGGGCGCGCTGGTGAGCGGCGGCCTCATCCGGAAGATTCCAGGGATGGCGGGCGGGAGTTTCGTCAACACGGTCACTCCGGATTCGCTCAGCCGGATGCTGAGTGAGTCGGTGGACACAATTCTGCGCCTGGGTGCCCTGGACATGCTCGAGCTGACCGATGTACGGCGGGTCTTGGAAGTCCCGGCCGCCCGTCTGGCCGCTCGGCATCGGAGCGAGGAGCAGGTGGGCGAGCTGCGGTCCATCGTGGAGCGGCAGCGGACGACGACGATTGACGATCCGGAGATCCCGGGCTACGACCTGGCGTTCCACACGACGATCGGGCAGGCGTCGGGCAACCGGCTGCTGGCGGCGTTCATCGCCGCGGTGCACGATGCGACGCATCCGGCGCAGTACCTGGACGTGACCGCGGAGGTCGGGAAGCGGACGGTGAAGCAGCACATGGTGATCCTCGCGGCGATCGAGACCGGGGACGAGGACGCGGCCGCGGAGGCGATGCAGTCACACCTCGACTACGTCCTGCGGTATTCGACCGCCCAGCCCAAGGCATAGTTCCATGCAGGGCGACCGTAGCTGAGTGACTCGGTCCAGGCCGGAACCGCTCGTGCTACGCACAAAAGCTGGTGTTCATGACGTGTGCCCTCCCGGCCTGCAGGCCGGGAGGGCACACGTCATACCGGCATCAGTCGGCGTACCACTCCGCCATGAACTGGCTCTGGTCCGCGTCGGGGCCGAAGCGGTCGATGGCCTCCATGGTGAACTCCTCGACGAGGTGCCCGATCGGGGTGGCGTGCCCGAGGCCTTCCGCCATCTCGTTGGCCAGGTGGAGGTCCTTGAGCATCAACTGGAGCGTGAAGCCCTGGGCCCTGTACGAGCCGCCGCTGAGTAGTTGGGGGAACGTGTTCTCCGTCGTGTAGTTGCGGCTGCTCGACTTGTTGATGACCTCGACCACGGTGTCCTGGTCGATACCGCACGCCTGCCCGAGACGAACGGCCTCGAGCGCGGCGAAACGGTTGCAGCTGTTGAGCAGGTTGTTCACGAGCTTCATCGCGTGTCCCGTCCCCGAGGGACCGACGTGGAAGACATGAGGGGTCACGGCCAACAGCAGGTCCCGGGCTCTGGCGAACGCCTGCTCGGAGCCTCCGACCATAAGGGTTGCCGTGCCGGCGCGGGCCCGCTTGACGCCTCCGGCGATCGGCGCGTCGACGAAGTCGACGCCGAGTTCGGCGAGGGCGGGAATGATCTCCCTGTCCGTCGTGGGCGCCCCGGTGGTCGTGTCGATGACCAGAGTTCCCCGCGCGAAGTGGCGGGCTATTCCTTGGTCGCCCAGGAGAAGTTCGAACACGTTGGCCGGTCCTGGTAGCGAAAGGAAGACGTACCGGCAGTGCTTCGCTGTCTCGTCCGCCGGCATGAAGGTGGCGCCCTGGCTCACAAGTTCGTCAGCAGCCTGTCTGTTCAGATCGCTCACGTACAGATCGTGATCCGCCACGAGACGGCTCGCGATGGCCGAACCCATGGCGCCAACGCCGATGAACCCCAGTTTCTCGGACAATGCGGTACCTCACTCACCTCGTGGCCGACCCGGAGTCGACCCAGCTCTCATGACCGTCGGTCGTGCTCGTGGGGAGGGGCGGATCAGGGTTCGCGCCGCGTCCCAGGATCAGGCCCGCGGGTTGAAGGGGTCCTTGATGGTGTTGCCGGTGTCGATCCAGGCGGACTTGACCTCGGTGTACTCGTGGACGGCGTGCATGCCGTTCTCCCGTCCGATGCCGCTCTCCTTGAAGCCGCCGAACGGGGCGACGTAGTTGACCTTGCGGTAGTTGTTGATCCACACCGTGCCGGCGCGCAGGCGCCGGATCATCCGGTGCGCCAGCGCGATGTCCCGGGTCCAGACGCCCGCGGCCAGACCGAAGCTTGTGTCGTTGGCGATGCGGACGGCGTCGTCCTCGTCACGGAACCGGATCAGTGAGGCCACCGGCCCGAACACTTCCTCCCGGGCGATGCGCATGTCGTTGGTGACTTCGGTGAAGACTGTCGGCTCGACGAAAAGCCCCTTCTCCAGGGCGGGATCGGCCGGACGCTTGCCGCCGGCGGCAAGCACCGCGCCCTCGGCCTTGGCGATGTCGATGTACCGCAACACCTTGTCGTACTGTGCTCGGCAGGCGACCGTCCCCATTTCGCTCGCCGGGTCGCTCGGGTCACCCAGCCGGATCTGCGAGGCCCGGGTGGCGAGCGCCTTGGCGAAGTCGTCATAGATGTCGTCGTGGACAAGAACGCGGGACCCCGCCATGCAGGTCTGGCCGGTGGCCGCGAAGATTCCGGCCATCACACCGTTGACGGCGTTGTCCAGATCGGCGTCGGGAAAGACGATGTTCGGCGACTTGCCGCCCAGCTCCAGCGACACACGGGCCAGCCGAGTGGCCGCCGTGGCCGCGATCTGCTTGCCGACCGAGGTCGAACCGGTGAACGAGATCTTGTCCACGCCCGGGTGAGCCACCAGAGTGGCTCCAGTCTCGCCGGCCCCGGTCACCACGTTGACCACACCGTCGGGGAAGCCTGCTTCCTTGATCAGCCGTGCGAACACCAACGTCGAAACCGGTGTCACCTCCGACGGCTTGACCACGACCGTGCATCCGGCCGCCAGAGCCGGTGCCAGCTTGGCCATCAACAGCATCAGCGGGCTGTTCCACGGCGTGATCAGACCTACCACGCCGATGGGCTCACGCATCGTGAACGCCTGCATGTTCGGCACGCTCGTCGCCAGCGTCTCACCGATCGGGCTCTCGGCCACCCCGGCGAAGAAGTAGCAGTGGTTCGCGAGTGCCTTCGCCTGATCGGCCACTTCGCGGATCAGCTTGCCGTTCTCGCGTACCTGCACCGTCGCCAGTTCGGTGGCGCTCTGTGTGATCAGGTCACCCAACCGGCGCAACAGGCCCGCACGCGCCAGGGGAGTCGCGCTCGACCACGGACCTTCCTCGAAGGCCTGCCGTGCCGCGGCCACCGCGGCATCGACGTCATCAGCGGTCGCCGTCGGTACCTCCGCCCAGTCGTCACCGTCGAACGGGCTGGTGCACCTGAACATCGAACCGTCGCCGCTCGCCCGCCACTGACCGTCGATCAGCATCGAGAAGCTCTCGATCGGCATCTAGGACCTTCCTTTCCTGGGGGTACGCCATACGGCGCCGGGGATGGGCGGCGGGAGTGGTCCTGCGCGTCAGGGACGCGGGGGCGGAAGAGGCGGCCGTGAGACGGCCGGACCGGTAAGAGGACGACTCGGCGAATGGCATGGAACTGCTGCCCACCTCGCGAATCTAGCTCTGAGGCTTCAGTCGGTCAACTGTCAGACACCAGCAAGTGTGCAATCACGTCCTACGCGCTGTAATCATGGGGTGTCGCGGAGCTACGCCGACCGCCACGGGTGAGCCCTGCGCGTTTACCGGCGCTCTCGCACCATGGGCAAAAGGGCGTGCTCCTCTTCGCTGATGGTCGCTGCGCGGATCCGAGACGGCCTCTGCGAGTACGTCGTGACCCAAGTCACTACCATGAGAGCAACGGCGTGGCCAGAAATGGGCTGATGTGGATGCGCGTACCGACGGCTTCCCGGGACCTCGGCGCAGGACTGGGAAATGTGCTGCAGGGGCCTTGTACGGCCACTGCGGTCGTGGATAGCCGGGGGAGCATCTCCTTGTGGAGTCCGGAGGCGGAATCTCTCCTCGGCTATCAGGCGAGGGACGTCTGTGGAACGCCCGCAGTGGACCTGCTGATCACCTCGGCGAACCGTGTAGCGGCGCTGGCAGCCGGCCGCCGACGGGGTGGAGCCGGGCAGGGCTGGGACGGTGTGCTGGACGTGAGGCACCGAGACGGGCATGTGGTCCGGGTCGCGCTGCGTGTGCGTGCCGTGCTCAGTGATCAGGGGCCGGCAGGCTGGTCGATCGGCGCCGTCGACGTGCGGCAGGTGGAGCGATCGGAGTTCGAGCAGGCCGTCCTCAAGGCGCTGTTCGAACAGGCCCCGGTCTCCATCACCGTTGTGGGCACCGATCTGAGATTCCGCGCGGTCAACGCCGTGGCCGTGCGCGATCTGGGGCTGCCTGCTGAGCGGATCATCGGGCGCCGCAACCACGACGTCGCGCCCGAGATCGACTTCCGGACGGCCGAGGAGCGCCTGCGCCAGGTGCGGGACACCGGCGAACCGGAGATTGGTTTCCCGGTACGCGGTCGACTCCCGTCGGACCCGGAGCGCGAGGGCATGTGGTCCTCCTCGTCGTTCCGACTGACGGACTCGGCCGGACACGTGCTCGGTATGTGCCAGACGTTCGTCGACGTCACCGAGGGCTATCGGGCCCAGCAGCGGCTGGAGCTGCTGACCGAGGCCGGGACGCAGTTGGGCACCACTCTGGATGTTGAGCGCACCGCGCAGGAACTGGCCGACGCGGCTGTTCCCGGGCTGGCGGACTTCGCCGTCGTCGACCTCTTGGAGGCCACGGTGCGGGGGGAGGAGCCGGCTCCCGTGCCGGTGGGCGCTCCGGCGCTGCTTCGCCGGTCGGGAGTCCGATCGGTGCGACCCGGGAATCCTGAGGCCGCGTATGCCGTGAGCGAGCGGGTGACGTTTGCCCCGGCCACACCTCAGGCCCGATGCCTGGTGGGTGGGCGGCCGGAGCTCATGCGAAAGCTGGATGACGTCGAGCAGTCGGCCTTCGATCCGCGCATCGTCGAGAAGATTCGCGCGTCCGGCACCCGCTCGGCGATGGTGGTGCCGCTGCGGGCACGCGGGATCACGCTCGGTGTGGCTGTCTTCGCTCGCCATCGCGACTCCCCCCAGTACGATGAGGGTGCTTTGGCCCTGGCTGAGGACTTCTGTTCGCGTGCCGCGGTGTGCATCGACAATGCCCGCCGCTACACCCGCGAACACACCACCGCTCTTGCTCTGCAGCGCAGTCTGCTGCCGCGTGATCTTCCCGACTCTCCTGCGGTGGACACCGCCTACCGGTATTTGCCCGCCGCCGCCCACGCCAGCGCCGGCGGGGACTGGTTTGATGTCCTGCCGCTGTCCGGCGCCCGGGTCGCGCTGCTAGTAGGCGACGTCACCGGCCACGGCCTGCACGCGGCGGCCATCATGGGGCGACTGCGCACCGCTGTCCACACTCTGGCGGATCTCGACCTTGACCCCGACGAAGTCCTCGCTCACCTCGATGATCTCGTCGTCCGCCTGGCTGAGGAGGATCCCGACTGTCAGGGCGCCAGCTGTCTGTACGCCGTCTATGACCCGGTCTCCCGCCTGTGCACCTTCGCCCGCGCCGGCCATCCCCCACCCGCCCTGATACGCCCCGACGGAGCTGTGGAGTTCCTTGACGCCATCCCGCCGGGCCCGCCGCTCGGGCTGGGCGGCCTGCCCTTCGAAACCGCCGAGTGTCAACTCCCCGAGGGCAGCCTGCTCGCGCTGTACACGGACGGTCTCCTCCAGGAGCCAGGGCGGGACGTCGACGTTGGGTTGGACCGGTTGGCCCGCGCGCTGGCCGGCCCCGCCCGACCGTTGGAGGAACTGGGCGACGCGGTGATGTCCGGCCTCGTCGCCGAGCGTCGCTTCGACGACGTGGCCCTGCTCCTCGCCCGTACCCGCGTCCTGGCAGCGGACCGGGTCGCCTCCTTTCAGCTGCCGACCGACCCGGCCCTGGTCGCGCAGGCTCGCACCCTCGCCACCCGCCAGCTCGCCAAATGGGGCCTGGAACCACTCGCTTTCACCACCGAACTGATCGTCAGCGAGCTGGTCACCAACGCCATCCGGCATGCACGTGGCCCCATCGCGCTGCGCCTCATCCACACCCAAGCGCTCATCTGCGAAGTCTCCGACAGCAGCCTCAGCGCCCCGCACCTACGCCATGCCCGGACCACCGACGAGGGAGGTCGTGGCCTTTTCCTCGTCGCTCAGCTCGCCTCCCGCTGGGGCGCCCGCTACACCCACGACGGCAAGACCATCTGGGCTGAACAACCTCTTCCTCCTGCCGAGGCGCCGGGTGTGCGGATGGACGAAGCGGTCGACCTCCGTGCGGACTGAGCCTGGGGAACGCAGACTCGTTCAGCAGGCAGCCGGCTTTGGCATCGCGCACCTGCGGTACGCCAGGCCGATCCGTTGCCCCACCGACCGCCACCGGCGGGTGGGCCTGCGCGGGCGGCGGTCGGTCGCACGCTCATCGCAATGCCGTTGAGGCTGTCAGGAGTGCGACCCGTCAACCGGTCGAGGATGATCCGTTGGCCAAGGCGCAGGCGGAATTCGATGAAGGCCATCAGGAGGCGGAACCTCGGCAGTCGGTCGACCAGCGGCAGCACAGCGAGCCCGATCGGCCGGGGCCCTTGCCGAGAGAGCATTCGGCGCGGGGGCGACAGCTGGCACAGCCGGAGTGCCCCGACGTGAGTAATCGGGGACGAGGCCCCTGGTAAAGCCGCGGTGGGCCGCCGGCCCGCGCGCCGCGCCTGAGGGTCGAGGGCATGCGGTGAGTAGGTCCTGGCGACTGCGGGGTTTCTCGTTCGCCGCTCGTGACTGGCTGAGTGAGGGCCACTCGGTATGGCGCGCCGCGCATGTCTGGATCTCGCGTGCCCGGCAAGTCGGAACCGTTCGGCGGCGTCGGCTGGGGAAGCCTGCCGAACTCGATGCGTCGCGACCTGCTGAGACGCCCAGGTGCCTGACCGCGGAACCGCCCGCTTACATCTTGACAGTGGGTTGAATGTCAGACATCTTGTGGGCATGTCCACACAGGTAGCCATCGTCACGGGCGCGGGGCGGGGCCTCGGCCGCGCCGTAGCTCACAGCCTGGCCCGCCGCAAGGTCGCCGTCGTCCTCGCCGGACGTACGGCCGATCATCTGGCGGAAGTCCGGGACGTCGTTCTCGACGAGGGCGGCACCGCGCTGGCCGTGCCGACCGATGTCTCCGACGCTGCGTCGGTCCAGGCCCTCTTTGACACCTGCCTGGAGGAGTACGGGCGCCTGGACGTCCTCGTCAACAACGCCGGAGTCACCGCGCAAGTGGGACTCGTCGACATGACTGAGGACGACTGGGACCGTATCTTCGACATCAACGTCCGGGGCATGTTCCTGTGCAGCCGGGCGGCGGCCCGGCACTTCGCGGCGACGGGTTCCGGCCGGGCGATCAACGTCGCCTCGGTGTTCGGGCTGCTCGGTCGGCCCGGGTTCACCGCCTACGGCGCGTCGAAGGGCGCCGTCATCAACTTCACCCGTGCCGCAGCCGCGGAGTGGGCGAAGTTCGGAGCGCAGGTGAACGCTGTGGCGCCGGGCTACTTCGCGACGGACATCAACGCCGAACTGCGTGATGACGAGGCCGCGGTGGCCAAGGTGGTGCGAAGGATTCCCGCCCGGCGCATGGGGCGGCCGGAGGAACTCGCCGATCTCGTGACCTATCTGTCCCTCGACGCCCCCGATTTCCTGACGGGGCAGACCATCGCCATCGACGGCGGAGAATCCAGCGTCTGACCTCGCCTCAAAGGAGCCGTACTCATGTTCGAGGCCGTCATCTGTGAGCCTGTCCGTACCCCGGTCGGGCGCTATGGGGGCATGTTCAGGGACGTACCGGTCACACACCTCGCCGCCACGGTGGTCAAGGGCCTCGTCGACCGCACCGGCGTCACCGCCGACGACATCGACGACGTGATCTTCGGCCAGGGCTACGCCAACGGAGAGGCAGCGGCCATCGGCCGGATCGCCGCCCTGGACGCGGGTCTGGACATCACCGTTCCCGGCCTGCAGATCGACAGGCGGTGTGGATCGGGGCTGCAGGCCGTGATCTACGCCTGTATGCAGGTGGCGACCGGCGGCTCGCAACTGGTGCTGGCCGGCGGCGCGGAAAGCATGAGTCAGGCCGAGTACTACATCCCCGGTATGCGATGGAACCAGGGCCGCCAGCCCCAGCTGCTCGACCGGCTCGCCCAGCCACGTGGCAACTCGGGCGGCCGACGCTTCCCTGTGTCCGGCGGGATGATCGAAACCGCCGAGAACCTGCGCGCCGAGTACGGCATCAGCCGCTCGGAGCAGGACGAGTGGGCGGTCCGCTCGCACGCCCGGGCCGTCAGCGCGATGGAGCGCGGCCTCTTCGCCGACGAGACGATCCCGGTCGTGGTGCCCGCACGCAAGGGGGACGACCTCACGGTGACCGCCGACGAGCACCCCCGGCCGGGGACCACGGTCGAGTCGTTGGCCCGGCTACGGCCGCTGCTCCAGGGCACCATCGACGGGGCGACCGTGACCGCGGGCAACTCCAGCGGCCAGAACGACGCGGCCGCCGTCGCCATCGTCACGACGCCGCAACGCGCCGAGCAGCTCGGCTTGCGTGCATACGCCCGGCTGGTGAGCTGGTCGCTGGCCGGGGTGGAGCCGCACCGTATGGGTATAGGGCCCGTACCCGCAGCGCAGCGAGCGCTCGAACGAGCCGGGCTCCAGTGGTCCGATCTCGACCTGGTCGAGCTCAACGAGGCCTTCGCCGCCCAGGTGCTCGCCTGTCTGCGCGAGTGGAAACTCGGCAGCGGCGACCTGGAGCGGGTCAACGTCAACGGTTCGGGCATCTCCCTCGGCCACCCCATCGGCGCCACGGGCGGCCGGATCCTCGCGAACCTGCTGCGGGAACTCGACCGACGCGACGCGCGCTACGGCATGGAGACCATGTGCATCGGTGGCGGCCAGGGGATCGCTGCGATCTTCGAGCGGGTCGCGCGATGAGCCGGCGACGCGTCCTGGTGACCGGGGCCGCCGGATTCCTCGGCTCGCACGTGATCGAGCAACTCAGCGCGGCCGGCGACTACGACGTGGTGGCCACGGATGTCGTGTGCACCGAGCGCGCCGAAGCCCTGGCCGCCCTGATGCATGTCGAGTTCCTGGCCATGGACCTGCGCGACACTGCGGCACTCGACAAGGCCGTCAGCGGCTGCGACACGGTCATCCACCTCGCAGCGGTCCGCACCCAGGCCTCCTCGACGACACCGCGCGCCGCACACGACGTGAACGTGGGAGCGGCGTACGACCTGGTGAGCCTTTCGGCCCAACACGGTGTGAAGCGTCTGGTGCTCGGGTCGACCCACAGTGTCTACGGCCCCTTCGACGACCCTGCCGCACCCCCCTTCACCGAGGACCAGGCATCGATCCGTCGCGGCCTGAGCATGTATGCGGCGAGCAAACTGGCCGCGGAGGCTTTCGCCGAGGCCTTCGCCCAGGCCGGCGGCGCCCCGTACATCATCCTCCGATACGGCACGATCTACGGACCACGGGCCAACCGAGACTCCAACGCCGGCATCCTGATCGACATCCTCGACGCGCTCGACCGGGGAGAGCGCCCGTCGGTGCCGTGGCAACGGGACGCCGTGCACGCCCTCGTCCACGTCGACGACGCGGCGCTGGCCACCCTCCGCGCGGTCGAGGCGGTCGGCGTCGAACGCACGGCGGTCAACGTCGTCGGACCACCGGTCACGGCGGAGGAGCTCTACACGGAACTCGTGCGTATCCACGGCGGTGACCCAGGCGCCATCGAGTGGCGTGACGAGCGCACCAGGTATCAGTACGTCAGCGCAGGAAGACTGGCCTCGATACTGGGCCTCACCGCGACGACCGACCTGCTCAGCGGCCTGCGGGAGTTCGTCGACTGGTACCGCGCAGACGTCAAGGGCGCCGACCGGGCCCAGTGACCGGAACCCAGAGATCGGAAGACGAACCCCCGTGACCCGCATTCTGTATCTGAGTCTGTCCAACGCCACGTACTCCTCGAACTACTTCCCGTTCCTGCGCCGGTACATCGATGACTTCGTCTCCGAAGGCACCGAGGTCGAACTGAGAGGGGCCCGGGTCGGACGCATCGACAGCTTCCGGTTCTGGGAGGCACTCGACTCCGTGTCGATCCTGGATTCCGTACTGGACGCGGAGCAGTCCGGCTTCGACGCGGTCGCGATCGGCAACATCCTGGACCCCGCGCTGCGCGAAGCCCGCTCCATGGTCGACATCCCCGTGCTCGGCTACGGGGAGACCTCGATGCTGACCGCGTGCCTCATGGGCAGCAAGTTCGCCCTGGTGGGCGTCAACCCCTACTTCGGGGGGCGCTTCGAGGAGAACGTCGCCAAGTACGGGCTGCGCGAGCGACTGGCCGGCATCGAGTGCATGGACCTCACCCCGCATGAGTTGGACGCCTGCTTCTCAGATGACCAGGGCCGAAAGCGGGCCACCGACTCGTTCCTGGCGGCGGCCCGGGCGACCATGGCCCGCGGAGCCGAGGTCATCATCCCGGCGGGCGGCCGTATCACGGCGTTCCTCAACTCCGTCGGCCTGCGCGAGGTGGACGGCGCGCCCGTGCTCGACGGCACGGCGACCCTGCTGGCCATGACCGAGTCGGCCGTACGGATCCGTGCCGCGGCGGGTTGCTTCGTCAGCCGGCGACGCCTGTACGCCAAGGCCCCCACCGATGTGATCGGGGCTGCGGCGGCCGAATACGCCGAGAGCTACGGGCTTCCCGCGCTGGGCCGGCTCGCCCACCCCGCCCCCGAGGCCCCGGAGGAGAAGAAGTGAGCACGCCCCAGCCCATCGGACCGCCGGTCTACCCCCTGAGCAAGCAGGACACCTTCGTGTCCAACCTCGACCGGCTGAGGGAGACCTCGGACGCCGTGGCGGACGCGTTCCGCGGCCTGCGTCACGCGGCTGACGCGCACGGCACCTTGGACGCGAAGCAGCGCGAACTCTGTCTGCTGACAGGTTTCGCCGTCACCCGCAACGAGGGCGGGTTCCGTGTCCATTGCACCCGCGCCAAGGACGCGGGCGCGACGCTGGAGGAGATCGAGCAGGTCGTCATTCTCATGCTCGGCACTTCCATGGGCCTGGTCCCGGTCGTCGAAGCGCTCAGCTGGGCGCACGACGAGCTGAAGTGACCCGAAACGTTTTCCCACCACCACCCGCAACGCCCCCTTCGGAAGTACGAAGGCATCGACAGGAGGACACATGGCCGACGTCAATCAGCCGAAGAAGGCTCTCGTGGTGGGCGCCGGCTCCGGCATCGGACGCGCCACGGCCCTGCGCCTGGCGGACGCGGGCATCACCACCGCCGCGGCCGATCTGAATGCCGAGGCCGTGCGGCAGCTGGCGAAGGAGCACCCGAACATCGTCGCGCTGGGTGAAGGTTCATGGGACGCGACCGACCCCGAAGCCTGCGACCGGATGCTCAAGGAAGCCGTCGATGTCCTGGGACGCGTCGACCACGTGATCTCCACCGTGGGCTGGACGGCCATCCAACCGTTCCTCGACGAGTCACCCGAATACTGGCGACGGATCATCGACGTCAACCTGATGTCGAGCATCTACCTCGCGGCCGCGGCGGGAAGGGTACTGCGCGAGAACGGCGGCAGCATGGTCCTCACCTCGTCCGAGGCGGGCACGGTGGGGACCTCGGGCGAAACCGTCTACTCCGCGGCCAAGGCGGGCGTCATCGCCCTGGTCAAGTCACTCGCCCGCGAATGGGCCCGCCACGGCATCAGGGTCAACGCGGTGGCCCCCGGGATCACGGCCACGCCGCTGCTGGAGAGCCAGGGCGGCGACGCGCTGCTCTCGAAGATCGTGCGGGGGGTCCCCTTGCGCAGGGCTGGCGAGCCCGAGGAGATCGCCGCCGCTCTCACGTTCCTCGCGCTCGACGACGCGAGCTACATCACCGGCCAGACCCTGTGCGTGGGTGGCGGTCTGACCATGGGGTCGTAGACCCGGACACATATGACGAGTTCGGCGCGGCCGGCGGCGGCACGCACGGACAACTCCCGATGGTGAGGACAACATGGAACTCGACAGCAAGACGATCATCATCACGGGTGGCTCTCGTGGCATGGGACAGCGCCTCGCGCTCCGGCTCGGCGGCGAAGGCGCCAACGTCGTCGTCAACTACCGGCGTGACGCCGAGGCGGCGGAGCAGACCGTCGCCCGTATCGAGGAGGCCGGCGGCAGAGCTCTGGCGGTGCAGGCCGACATCTCGGACACCGAAGCCGTCGAGGCACTGGTGGGGACCGCGGCCGAGCGCTTCGGGAAGATCGACGTCATCGTCGCCAACGCGGCGGCCAGCGCGTTCAAGCCGCTGACGCAGATCCACGCCCATCACATAGCCAAGACGATGGGCATCACGGTCCAGGGCTTCCTCGATCTGGCGCGCGTCGGCGCCCAGCACATGCCGCCCGGCGGGAGGATCGTCGCCGTCTCCGGATGGGACAGCTTCCGAGTCCTCCCTGGCCACGGACTTCTCGGCGCCGCGAAGGCCGCCATGGAGACCATCGTGAAGTACTTCGCGATCGAACTGGGCAGCCGCGGCATCACCGCCGTCGGAGTCTGCCCGGGGCCCATCGACACCGATTCCTTCCGGTACTACGCGGGCGAGGCCTGGGAGGACTACGAACGTCACTGGTTGGCCCAGACACCCTCCGGCGCCTACCCGACGCCGGAAGAGGTCGCCGAGGTCATGGCGTTTCTCTGTTCCCCGCGCAGCGCGGCCATCAACGGCCAGACGATCGTCGTCGACGGCGGGCTGTCGCTCGCCACGATGCCGATGTCCTTCGGACAGGGCTGAAGCCATGACCACCGCAATGAATGTCGCGGCGCGGACCGTCGTCCAGCTCATGAGCCAGATCGAGCGTCGGCCCCGCCACTGCGTCGCGGTCGAGGGATCCGACGGCCGTCATCGGCTCACCATCGCCGACCTGACCGAGGCATCGAACCGGCTGGCCAACGCCTTCATCGGCCTCGGGCTGACACCGGGCGACCGGGTGGCCTATGTCGCGCAGAACCACGTCGAGTACGTGGTGCTCGAGTTCGCGTTGCTGAAGGCGGGACTGGTCAAGGTCCCGCTCAACCACCGGTTCACACCGCACGAGCTCCGCCGGTGCATGGAACTCGCCGACGTCCGCCTCGTGGTCGCGGACGGCCCGGCTGCCGCCGCTGTCGACGAGGTCGTCGACGGTGACGAACTCCTGAAGGTCGTCCTGGGCGAACGGTCGGGCTGGCGTTCGTTCGACGCCCTGGCCGCTGAGGGCTCGCCACTGCGGCCACGGGTCCACGTGGGTCCCGACGACCTCTACCACATCAGGTTCAGCTCCGGTTCGACGGGACGGCCCAAGGGCATCGCGATCTCGCACCGCGGGGCACGCGCGGCGATCCTCGGCAACACCTGGGTGATGAGCACGAGCGCACCGACACCCGCTCCCCGAACCCTGCAGGTGGCGCCCCTCGTGTACGCGGGCGGCTGGAGTGTGTTGCCCACACTGCTGTGCGGTGGCACCAACGTGGTCCTTCCACGGTTCGACGCGGACGAGACACTCCGGGTGATCAAAGACGAGCGGATCGACTGGATGTTCGCCGTGCCCACCATGCTGCGCCGGATCAGCGCTTCCGACGAACTCCCGCTGCTGCGTGACGCACAGCTCTCCTGCCTGATGCTGGCCGGTGAACCCGCCGCCCTTCCGGCGCTCGAGATCGTCAGCGAACACACGGACGCACTGCTCCAGTGCTGGGGACAGACCGAGGCACCCGCGTCCACCACTCTGCTCAGCCGGCAGGAGATGAGGACACCCGCGCTGTGGCCCTCCATCGGCCGCCCCGTACCCGGCGTAGAGTTCTCCCTCTTCGTCGGCGGTGACGTACTCGACGAGGTGCCGCCCGGCGTCCAGGGAGAGCTGGTGATCCGCACGCCGAGCATCGCCACGGCGCTCCTCGGCGCGGAGGCCGAGCATGCCGACCGCCTGCTTCCCGACGGTTGGTGGCGCACCTCGGACCTGGGCCACTTCGACGAGGAGGGCCGCGTCTTCATCGTCGGCCGTGCCAGCGAGACGATCATCACCGGCGGCACCAACATCCAGCCTGTCGAGATCGAGCGCGCTTTTGAGGAGCATCCCGGAGTGCGTGAGGCCATTGTGGTGGGCGTTCCCGACGAGCAGTGGGGGGAGACCCCGGCGGCGCTGGTCCATGCGCCAGATCCAGACGCGCTCAAGCCGGAGGAGCTCACCGACTGGGTGCGCGGCAGACTGGCCGGGTTCAAGCGTCCCCGCCATGTCTACCTCTCGGGCGACCCCATTCCTCGGGCTTCCGGAGAGTCCAAGATCGCTCGCGGCGACATCAAGCGGATGCTCCGTGCGTGGGTGGCGGATCCCACCCATGTCCCTGCCAACGTGACGAAGGTGGTGACCCCTCGTGGATGAGATCGTGGTCGACGGTACGGGCGTGATCGGTTCGGTACGGATAAACCGCCCGGAGCGCGGCAACTCGGTGACCCCGGTCGTCGTTACGGAACTAGGTGACGCCGTCCAGAGGCTGTGCGACACGGACGGGGTCAAAGCGGTCGTGCTGACCGGGACGGGTTCGGTGTTCTGCGCCGGGGCCGACGTCCGGGAGATGTTCGACGTGTACCACGCCGACGGCGCCGACGGCCTGATGGACTACCTCGCCGACGTGTGGATGCCCGCCGTCCAACGCACCGTCCGCCTCATCTGGGGCGCGCCGAAGCCGATCATCGCCGCGATCAACGGCGCGGCCACGGCCGGTGGGCTCGACTTCGGTCTTGCTTGTGACGTGCGAGTGGCCGCTTCCACCGCGCGATTCGCCGAGAGCTACGTCAATCTCGGGATGGTTCCCGTGGCCGGTGGCGCCTATCTCCTCCCCCTGGTGGCCGGGCTCCCCGCCGCCAGCGCCCTGCTGGCCTCCGGGGCCTTCGTTGACGCCGGCCGCGCTCTCGACCTCGGCATCGTGAACGAGGTGTGCGAGCCCGACCAGTTGGACGCCTGCGCACTGCGGTGGGCGTCGGACATGGCTCACGGGCCCGTCGAGACCTTCGCGCGGGTCAAGGGCATCGCCCGCGCAGCGTCGACACCGGCCTTCGAGACAGCCCTGCGCGACAGCCTCGCGGCGAACATCGAACTGATCGCGCGCCCCGAGGTCAGGGAACGCATCGTCGCCGTCATGGAGCGGTTCAGCCTTTCGAATGCCCGGCGCGGCTGACGGGCCTCGAACAGCCAGGCGGGGCCACCAGCGGAGTGGTGACATGGTCGCGCAGCTTCGGGAACGGCGCTCCGGCTGGCCCGCTCCGCCGGCGGGTGAGGGCAGTGACAGGCGATCGACAGCCGATCGGCAGAGACCGACAGCTTGGAGACCTGGTGCCTCCGGCAGCCGGCTCATACTGTCAGTCGTCATGAACGTTCACCGCGAGGCAGAAGTGCACGAGCACGACCGGGGCCTCTCCTACGACCTCCCCCTTCTCGCCCGTCGCCGGATGGTACGGCTGTTGGCGGGGGTAAGTCTGGTGCCGCTGGTGGGCTGCACCTCCGAGGAGGAGACCTCGGCGTCCTCGTCCCCGTCGTCGGCCTCTCCGTCGTCGGCCTCTCCGTCGTCCGCGTCGTCGCCCGTTCAGTGCGAGACGATCCCCGAGGAGACCGAAGGCCCGTTCCCCGGTGACGGTTCCAACGGCGTGAACGTCCTGAGGGAGAGCGGTGTCGTCCGCAGCGACATCACGAAGAGCTTCGGCGACTCCGCGGGGGGTACCGCCGAGGGCGTGCCCCTGACGATCACGCTCACGGTGGTGGACGCCGCGTCCGGGTGCGGCACCCCCAAGAAGGGCGCCGCCGTCTACATCTGGCAATGTGACCGGGAGGGCAGGTACTCCCTGTACAACGACGGCGTGACGGACGAGAACTATCTGCGCGGCGTCCAGGAGGCGGACGACCAGGGACAGGTCACGTTCAAGAGCATCTTCCCCGGCTGCTACCCGGGCCGCTGGCCGCACGTCCACTTCGAGGTGTACGGCAGCCTGGCCGACGCCACGGCGGCCAGGTCCATCACGAACACCTCGCAGCTCGCGCTGCCGAAGGACGTGAGCGACAGGGTGTACGCCACCGACGGCTACAGCGAGAGCGTGAGGAATCTCAGCGAGCTCTCCCTGGAGTCGGACATGGTCTTCAGCGACGGCTACGAGCAGCAGCTCGCGGCGGTCACCGGCAGCGTCGAGCGGGGGTACACCGCGACGCTGGCGGTTCCGGTGTAACCGGTCACAGCTGAACAGCTCGGGGTTCATACCGCGCGTGCTCCACGTTCAGCCTCTCCGACTCTGGCGGCCGGCCCCTCCGGCCGGGGCCCAGGACGTCCTGTGATGATGCCTGCCGGACCGAGAGCGCTGCACAGCCCGTGCCGGGTGGTTACTTCACCGGCTGCGGCTCCGGCTCGCTCTCCGTCTCCGCCGTGCCCGCCGGGGGCTCGTCGTCGTCCGGGATGGGGGTCTTGACGGACTCCAGCAACAGCTGGGCGACGTC
>NZ_JAVRFJ010000041.1:0-102237 GCF_031845845.1 Streptomyces gottesmaniae | reverse complement strand
GGCGGCGGCCGGCCCGCCGCCGTCCCGTCCGGCCCGGCCCGGCCGCCGCCGTCCGATCCGTCCGCCGCGTCAGCCGTCCTTGCCCCGGCCGGTCAGCGCGTCGCGCATACGGTCGACGAGGCCCATTCCGGGTGCGAGCAGCTTGTTGGCCGGCGGGGTGTCCGGGGCCGCCGGGTGGGGCCGGGTCGGGGCCGTCTTCTTGGCCGTGCGGACCTTTTCGCCGAGGCCGTTCAGAACGTCCGTCGAGCAGGCCGCGCGCAGCCTGGGGAAGAGGTTGTTCTCCTCGTCCTGGATGTGCGACCTGATCTCGGTCATCAGCTGGGTGGCCAACAGGTCGAAGTCCGGGTCGTCGGCCTCGCACCGCTCCAGCGCCTTCATGGTGCGCTCGGCCTCGGCGTGGTCCTCCAGCTCACGGTCGGCGATCGCGTCGCCGTCCGGGAGGTGCTCGCGGACCGCCGGGTAGAGGTACGCCTCCTCGGCGACCGAGTGACGCACCAGCTCGATGGTGACCTGGTCCATGTGCTGCTTGCGCTGGGGGTCCCCGGAGGGCAGTGCCTCGATCCGGCCGAACAACTCCTCCACTTCCCCGTGGTCCGTGGTCAGTTCGTCGATGACGTCTCCACCGTGTCCCATGTCTTCCGCTCCTCTCCTCGATGCCGCGATGCTTTCGCCATCCGTACCCGTGCGCCTCGTCAGGCCCACGGCGCGACACCGAGTACCCGCGAACGGCCCAGCCACGCGGCCCTCCCGGGGATGTCCCCCGAGAGGGTCCGCCGAGTTCAGCGCCGCGCGACCACCCGTAGCGTCCGGACCGACGCGTCGGCCGCGTCCGGGATGAGGACGCCGTGCTCGACGCCGCTGCGCAGGTGGTCGAGGACGGCGTCGGTGATCACCTCGCCCGGGGCGATGGCGGGCACACCCGGCGGATAGGGGCTGATCATCTCCGCGGAGATCCGGCCCGCCGCCCGCTCGACGGGCACATGCTCCACCTCGGCGAAGAAGGCGTCGCGCGGCAGCATGGCCTGTTCCAGCTCCAGGTCCGAGGGCTCGGGAAGGTGGACCTCGGGCAGCCGTTCGATGGAGTCGGCGCCGTCGACGAGCGCGCTCAGGGCGTCCAGCAGGATCTTCTCTGTCTCGTCGTCGTCGGCGTGGGTGATCGAGGCGCTGATCCGGCAGGTGTCGGAGCCTCCGACGTCCACGTGCCGTTCGGTCCGCAGCCACTCGGCGGCCTGCATACCGCTGATGCCCAGCTCCCGTACGTCGACCACGATCTTCAGCGGGTCGAAGTCGGCGGCGAGCCCCTCCTCGACGACCTCCCGGCCCATGGGCCGCAGACCAGGCAGCCCACCGACCGAGGCACGGATCCGTTCGGCCCGGTGCAGCGCGGCCTCCAGGAGGTCGTGCCCCTGCTCCACCATCTGGCGGCGCCAGCCGTCGAGAGAGGCGTACACCAGGGTGGAGGCGCTGGTGGTGCCGAGGAGGTCCTCGCGCTGCTTGAGGGCCTCCGGGGAGACCCGGTCGTACTGCAGATGGAAGACGGAGCTCTGTTCGACGGCCCCGCCCATCTTGTGGACGCTGGTGACCACCAGGTCGGCCTCGGCGTCCATGCCCCAGGCGGGCAGCCCGGGGTGGAACGGGAGGTGGGCGCCCCAGGCCTCGTCCAGGATGAGGGGGACGTCGAATGCGTGGCACACCCGGGCCACGCCCCGGACGTCGGCGCAGGTGCCCCAGTCGACGGGGGTGATCAGCAGCATGCCCTTGGCGTCCGGGTGTTCCCGCAGCTGTCGGCGTACGTCGTCGGGCTCCGGCGGATGGGCGATGTGGCGCTCGGTGTCGAATTTCGGGTGCACCCAGACGGGGTCGACGCCGTTGACGACCACGGCAGCGATCACCGACTTGTGCGCGTTGCGCGAGAGCAGCAGCTTCTCGCCGGGGCCGGCCACCGCCAGCATCGCGGTCTTCACCGACAGGGAGCTCCCGCAGGTGGAGAAGAAGGCCCGCTCCGCGCCGACCGCGTCGGCCATCAGTTCCTGGGCCTCGTCCAGGACGCCCCGCGACTGCCGACGGTCGTCGAGCCCGTTGAGCGAGAGGACGTCCGAGCGGAACACATCGGCTCCGAGCACCTCCGCGACCCGCGGGTCCACGCCGCGCCCCTGCTTGTGTCCCGGCGGGCCGTAGACGACGTCCCCGCGCCGTCGGAACTCCTGCAACGCCTCCAGCACGGGCACTCGCGAGTGATCCATCTCCGCCTCCAGGAATCTCCCGCCGTGTACGGGGCCTCACGGGTACCCCTGGAGAGCGAACGACACGAGCGAACGGAACGGGCGAACCTAACCGGCGACCCCCGCCAGCGATCGGGGCAGCGCGCGTGACTTTCGAAACACCCCTAGGACCGGGCGGGCTGATCGGCGATCAGAAGGGTGCAGTCGGCGGGGCGGAAGCCGAGGCGCAAGTAGATACGGGCGACGGCGTCCCGCGCGTAGGCGAGGAAGACGGTGCTCACCCCGTGGTCACGGGCATGCGCGACCAGAGCCGCCGTGACGGCGGCCGCCAGGCCCTGGCGGCGGGCGGCGGGAAGCGTGCCGATGCCGCCGATCTCGGTGGTGCCGTCCATCGGGTGGTAGTGGCCGACGGCCAGCGGCGTGCCGTCCGGGGCGACGGCGGCGACCAGAACCTTGTGCCCGGCGCGGAGTACGGGGCGGACCGTCTCCACGGTGCCGTCCGCGATCAGTTCCTCCGCCACCGCCGCCAACCGCGCGCGGTTCGCCGCGCCACCCGCGGTGCCCTTGTCGGCGAAGGCCAGCCGCGGCAGGGCGAGGGCCGCGGGCAACACCGGATCGTCGGCCGTCAGCGCCCGGAGGGTCACACCGTCCGGCACCGGGTGCGGGTCGACGCGGTGGTGGGGATCCAGTGCCATCAACGGCCGTTCCAGCACCGGAAGTCCGGAGCCCTCGATCCCGGCCCGCAGCGCCGGAGCCGACTCGGCCAGCCACTCGAACGCTTCCGGGACACCGAGTTCACGCTGCCGGGCCCGTACGCGCGCGATGTCGGCGGCACCGATCGCCGCGGCCCTTCCGGCGGCGGGCTGGGCGTGTCCGGGCCCGCCGTAGTACGGGGCTCCCGGCTCCGTGCGCACGAACAGCCGCAGCGGACCGAACTCCTCGACGTCCGCGAACAGCGACGGCACGGCGGTGTAGTACCGCTCGATTCGGGCCTGCAACGTCTCGCTCACGTGCCGCATCCCATCACGGCACGACGCCGCCGCGCATCCGGGATTCGCGGCAGGAGGCGGGCAGTTGGCACTGGGCGGCCTCTCGTGCGCGACGCACCGCCCCGCGCCGATCGAACGCGCGCCCATTACGATCTCCGGAGACGAACGGGCGGGGGGGGTGCGGGAGTGGGCGCACCGTTCCGCGTGAGCGGCAGGACCATGTTCGTACACACTCTCGAAGGACGCTGTCACCGCGATGCTCCACGGCTCCCGTCCGACGACGGCGTCCCTCGAACGGATCGACCGTCCGCGCCCGTTCGGGCATGCGGGGCGGCCCCCGAGCGACGTGCGCGAACGGCTGGTACCGCCCTTCCCGGAGCCGGGGACCCGGATCTGGGAGCGCGTGGGGCTCGGGCCGGAGCCCGCGTACCGGGTGGCGAGCGCGATGGGGTGGCTGGGGCCGCTGCTCGTCGCCCTGCTGGCGGGAACGATCCGCTTCTGGCGCCTCGGCCAGCCGCACGAACTCGCCTTCGACGAGACGTACTACGCCAAGGACGCGTGGTCGCTGCTGCGGTTGGGCTATGAGGGAACCTGGCCGGACCGCAAGGTCGCCGACCCGCAGGTCCTGGCCGACCCGCAGGTGGTCCCGCTCTCCGACACCGGGTCCTTCGTGGCGCATCCGCCGACGGGCAAGTGGGTGATCGCCGTCGGGGAGTGGATGTTCGGTCTGGAGCCGTTCGGCTGGCGCTTCATGACGGCGCTCCTCGGGACACTGTCGGTACTGATGCTCTGCCGCGTCGGACGCAGACTGTTCCGTTCCACGTTCCTCGGTTGTCTGGCCGGCACGCTGCTGGCGGTGGACGGTCTGCACTACGTGATGAGCCGGACCGCCCTGCTCGACCTGATCGTCATGTTCTTCGTACTGGCGGCGTTCGGCTGCCTGTTGCTCGACCGGGACCACGCCCGGGCCCGGCTCGCGGCGGCGTTGCCGGTGTCCCCGGACGGGCACGTCCGCCCGGACGGGGACACCGGCGACCACGCCGGTACGGGAGGGCGTCCGTGGCGGATCGCGGCCGGAGTCTGTCTGGGCCTCGCCGCCTCGACCAAGTGGAACGGCCTGTACTTCCTGGCCTTCTTCATGGTCCTGACCGTGCTGTGGGACGTCGGCGCCCGACGCGTCGCGGGGGCACGGCACCCGTACCGGGCGGTGCTGCGCAAGGACGTCGGCCGGTCGGTGCTCTCTCTCGCCCCGGTCGCCGTGGTGACGTATCTGGTGACGTGGACCGGCTGGTTCCTGTCCGACGGCGGCTACGGGCGGCACTGGGCGGACGACCGCGGCGGCCTCTGGTCGTGGATCCCCGCCCCGCTGCGCAGTCTGTGGCACTACGAGTGGGCCGTCTACCGGTTCAACGTGGGCCTGGAGACCTCCCACAAGTACGAGTCGAACCCGTGGAGTTGGCTGGTCCTCGGACGTCCCGTGCTGTTCTCGTACCACTCGCCCGAGCCCGGTGAGGCGGGTTGTCACGCGCTGACCGGCTGCTCCCGGGCGATCCTCGCCCTGGGGACGCCGATGCTGTGGTGGACGGCGTGCTGCGCCCTCGGGTACCTGCTGTTCCGCTGGGCACTGCGCCGGGACTGGCGCGCGGGCGCCGTGCTGTGTGCGGTGGCCGCCGGCTACCTGCCGTGGTTCCTCTACCAGGACCGCACGATCTTCGCCTTCTACGCCGTCGTGTTCGTGCCGTACCTCTGTCTGGCCGTGGCGATGGCGCTGGGCGCGCTGCTGGGGCCGCCGGGCGCGGGCGCCGACCGCCGCAACCGGGGAGCGGTGGCGGTCGGCACCCTCGTCCTGCTCATCGTCTGGAACTTCATCTACTTCTTCCCCATCTACACGGGCCGGACGATCCCGTATCCCGAATGGCAGACCCGGATGTGGCTCGACACCTGGATATGAGCCCCGCCCTGGCGTTCCGGCCGCCGCCCGCGGCGGCTACCGTCGCGGGCCCGCCAGGGCGTACACCGTGACGCCGGTGACGGCGAGGGCCAGGGCCGTCCAGGTGGCCGCCGGCGTACCGGGCGGCAGCAGCATCCAGGTCGCGACCTCCATCGGCGCGTTCGTCGGGGGCGGGGCGAACACCGAGAACGACAGCCAGACGACCGCCGGGGTCCACGCGTACGGCGCCCCGCACACCACCGCTCCGAGGGCGACGAGCCCCGTCAGCCCCGCGCTGTCACGGAGGACGAACTCCGGGGCGACCGGGTCGATGTCCGTCGTCGCCCCCACCGCGAGAAGCACGGCGCCGACGACCGCGCCGATGAGCAGCACATGGGCCGCCCTGCGGGGCCGCCAGCGGATCGCGGCCGTGCGGTCCAGCGCGAGGTCCTGTCCGCCGAGCCCGATCGAGGCGGCCGTCACCCCGGCGACGAGGACGAACACGGGCGTCCTCGGATCGGCCGGCCCCCCGCCGCCGTCCCGGGCGACCGACGCCCACACCGCCGCCGCGCCGATCAGCACGGCGGCGAGCGACGCGGGCACCTGCCGGGAGCGCGTGTACAGGGTCAGCCATCTCATCGGGCAGTACCGCCGTCCAGGATGTCCAGCGGGTCGCCCGAGCAGGAGAGCGCGGCGGTGTGGGCGTCCTTGACCCGTGCGATCTGTTCGGACCACGGCAGGGCCTTGAGTTCGGTGAACACCGGTCACGCCGTGGCGAGTTGGTCGCCCGGCGTGTACACGGACCCGTGGAACGGCCGCAGATCCCCGAGGACCCAGCCCGCGACGACGCCCTGCGCGGCGAGTTCGCCCATGGTGCCGCTCTCGTTGGCGCTGCGGGCGAAGCAGACCGGCGCCACGCCCTGCCCGAGGAGGGCCCGCGTCAGCTGCTCGCCCTGCGCGTCGGCGATCACGCCGTCGGCGAAGTCGACGAGCACGGCCGTGCGCGACCGCTCCGGCGCGTCGAAGATCCCCCGTCGGGCGGTGCTCTCCTTGACGGACGTCGGTGCGTCCTCGCCGAGGGCGCCCCGCAGGAGGCGCAGCGCCTTCTTCCCGGGGTCCGCGAGACCGTCCAGCCGGTCCTGGTGCAAGGCCGCCACGCACACCGGTCCGTCGCACACCTGGGCCGCGGCGGCCGCGTCGACGACGTAGACCCGGCGCGGGTCGGCGGGCAGGACGAGCAGGGCGATCATCGCGCCCGCCAGGACGGGTGACAGAGCGAGCAGCCGGGCGCGCGGCGTCACGGCGGTCAGCAGCGCGAAGCCGGTCACGGCCATACCGAGCAGCCAGACCGTCTGGCCCAGGTGCACGGGGGCGGAGAGGGTCAGGAACACGTCGCGCACCTCGTCGACGGCCGGTGACAGCAGCGTCACCCGGTTGGGCGCCGAGGTCGCCGTCGGCACCCCCGACTCCGTCGACATCCGCAGCAGGTTGACAAACACGAAGGCGGCCACGGCCAGCGCGGGCGGGGTCAGCGGGGAGGGCAGGCTCCGTCCGATCCCCATGCCGAGCAGGGCCCCCGCGACGAGGGCCAGCAGGCCGACCAGCGAGATCGGCAGCCAGCCGAGGTGCGTGTACTCGGTGGCGCCGATCACCTGGGCGGCGCCGAGGAGGACGAGGAGCGTGAAGGTCGTGCTCAGCGTGATCGCCGTGCCGCCCGCGGTCGTGGCGGCGCGGTGCCGGGCTGGTCGTGGTGTGCTCGCCAGCAGCTCGGACATGCGCGACCGGTGGTCGCGCAGCCCCTGGAGCGCGCCGAGCGCCAGGGCGAGCGGCCACAGGAGGGCCAGCAGGAACCGGGTCACCTTCAGCCCCGTGGCCCGGATCTCCCAGGCGTAGGGCGTCGGCGCGAGGTCGGCCGCGGTCACCGCGGACATCACGTGTGGTTCCTTCCCGTTGGTCATCGATGGGCTCCCAGCACGGCGTACGCGCCCCTGCGGGCGATCACGACACCGATGCCGAGCGTGAGGATCAGCACCCATACGGGGAGGCCATTCGCCCGGAGGGCGAGTGGTGTTCGGCCGGTGGCCAGGGTCGGTGCCGCGACCACGGCGGCCCACACCGCGACCAGCGCGAGGGCGGCGCGGGTCACGCCGACGACGCCGCCGAGCGCCAGGGTCGTCGAGGTGAACGCCAGGCAGGGCAGCAGCCACTGGGCGGCCGTCACCCCTGTCACCCATCCGCCGACGAACAGCGTGGGCACGACGAGGACGAGCACGGCCACGGTGCGCCGCAGCACCAGCTGGAGCCCGGCCCTGGGCACGGAGGCCGTCAGCTCGTACGCCGGGTCCAGGCCGCGTGACCACGAGGCCGCGACGCCGAGGACGGGCAGGACGGGGGCGAGCAGCAGCACCAGCGACACCTCGCCGGGGCCGGAGCCCTGTCCGGTGCCGGGGTCGGCGATGTCGAACAGCAGCGCGAGCAGCGTCACGCTCATGATCATGGCCAGCCACGGCGCCGTCGTGGGCGTCAGCCACGTCGACAGCCGGGACCGCAGCCGCCGGCGACGGGGCATGGTGGGGGTGGCGGCGAGCCGGGGTTCGAGGTCGGCCCAGACGGTGCCGACCAGGGCGGTCACGGCGGGCGCGGTCACCGTGACGGCGGCCGACAGCCGGTCCCGGCAGCTCCGGCAGGCCTCCAGGTGGGCCTCCAGGGCCCACACCTCGTCGGCGGCGATTTCCGTGTCGCCGCGCGCGTACCCGTCGATGAGCCGCGTCGACGCGTGTTCCACGCTCATGCTCATGCCAGCGCCCTCCGCATCTCGGTCCGGGCCCGGCGGGCACGGGTCTTGACCGTGCCCTCGGGCACGCCGAGCAGGACCGCGGTCTCCCGGACGGACAGCCCGTCGAGCACCATGGCCTGCAGTACCGCTCTGAGTTCGGGCGCGAGGCGCCGCAGCGCGTCCCCGACGTCACCGCCGACGGTCGCCGCGAGGGCCTCGTCCTCGGCGGCGGGCGCCACGGGCCGCGCGGCGGCCGCGGGCGGGGGTTCCGCGTGGTGGGCCCTGCGCCGGAAGGCGTCGACGAGACGGCGGGCGGCGATCGTCCACAGCCAGCCGACGGCGCTCCCCCCGACGGCGGCCCCGGCGAACGCGCCCGCCGCGCGCCACACCGCCAGATATGTCTCCTGCATGACCTCGGCGACGATCTGCTCGTCGGCGCAGCGGCGCCGCAACCGCACCGCCAGCCACGGCGACGTACGCCGATACAGCTCCTCGAACGCCGCCCGGTCACCCCTCGCCACGAGCCGGACGAGACGCTCCTCGTCCAGTTCGCCCGGTGCCTTCCTGACTGATCTCACACCCCCTAGACGCGGGGCCCGCGCGCCGGGTTTTCCTTCCCGGGTGATCCCCGTCACACGCTCCTGAGGGCCGCCTCGGGGCGGCCCTCGCAGCGGGAGTACGTGGCCGTCACCGCACGAAGCGGTACTTCAGGTGCGTGGCGAGCGGGGTGTGGACCACCCTGACCGTCTCGAGGTCGTGCCGCCCCGCGTCCGGGTCGTCGAAGAGCCGCAGCCCCGCCCCGAGGAGCACGGGCACGACATGCAGTTGCAGCTCGTCGACGAGCCCCTCCCGCAGGTACTGGCGCACCGTGTCGGCCCCGCCCGCGATGTCGACGTCGCGGCCCCCGGCGGCGGCCCTCGCCCGGTCGAGGGCGCTGTGGACCCCGTCGGTGACGAAGGTGAAGGTGGTGCCGCCCTCCTTGACCAGGGTGGGCCTCGGGCGGTGGGTCAGCACGAAGACGGGGGCGCGGAAGGGCGGGTTGTCGCCCCAGAACTCCTCGCCGGTGTCGTACATCGTCCGGCCCATGATCACCGCCCCGGTGGCGTCGAACCACTCGCGCATCAGTTCGGAGTCCCGGTTCTCCTCGCCGCCGGTCATGCCCTGGCGCTCGCGCCAGCTCGCCAGGTTGTGGATCCACTCGAAGAGCGGCTCGGCGCCGTCGCCCCCCGGGTTGTCGAGGGAGACGCCGGTGCCGGCGACGTACCCGTCGAGGGAGATGGCCAAATCCGCAGTCACGGTCACGGTCATGGTGGGGTACTCCTGAAGTCCTGGTTCGTTCTGCCTTCACTCTCACGTCGATCGGGGAGCGCCGCCCTCGACATCGCCCGCCACATCCTTCGCCGCGACCGGCTCGGCCGCTCACACGAGGCTCATTGGCGGCAGAAGTGCAGAGATGGGACTATTTGTGCGTTTGTCGGGAACTCGCACCACGCAGCGGTCGTCGAAGGGCTCAGGCCCGGCGGGCGATCTCGGGTACGGATGAGGGAGAAGCCGTGACCGTTCGTGTAGGCGTAGAGGAAGAGTTTCATGTTCTGGACGCGGAGAACGGGCGGCTGGTCCCCGGGGCCGGCGCGGTCCTCGGTCGACTGCCCGGACCCGAGTTCAAGGCCGAGCTCCAGCGCTCGGCGGTGGAGTGGAACAGCCCCGTCCACTCCACGCTCGACTCCCTGCACGCCGATCTGCGCGGGGCACGGCGGCGGCTGGACGAGGCGGCCACCGGACTCGGTCTGGCCGTGGTCGCGACCGGGACCGTACCGTTCGCACGGGTGACACCGGGTGACGCCACGCCCGATTTCCGTTACCGGGCCCTGGTCGACGAGTACCGCAAGGTCGCCGACGAACAGCTCGTGTGCAGCGCGCAGGTCCACGTCGACGTGCCCGACCGGGACACGGCCGTGCGGATCATGTGCGGTGTCTCGCCCTGGCTGCCCCCTCTGCTGGCGCTGTCCGCCAGCTCGCCGTTCTGGCTCGGCTCGGACACGGGCTACGCGAGCTGGCGCACGATGCTGTGGCAGCGCTGGCCCACCGCGGGACCGGTCGGCTGCTTCACCGGGGCCGCCGACTACGACGCGGCGGTCGAGGACCTGATCCGCTCCGGCGTGATCAAGGACCCGGGGATGGTCTACTACGACCTGCGGCCGAGCGAACACCAGCCGACCCTGGAGCTGCGCATCTGCGACGCCTGCCCGCGCGCCGAGACGGTCGTCCTCATAGCCGGCCTGTTCCGCGCCCTCGTCGAGGACGCCAAGGCCGGCCTGGAGCAGCCCGGCGCGGGCTGCGACGGCAGGCACGAATGGCTGAAGGCCGCGGTCTGGCGGGCCGCGCAGGCGGGCCTGGAGGGCTCCCTCGTCGACCCTGCCACCCGTGTCGCCGCGCCCGCCCGCGAGGTTCTGCAGACCATGCTCCGAAGGCTGCGCCCCGTCCTGGAGGCCCTCGGCGACTGGGACACCGTCCGCGCGCTCACCGAGGAGGCGCTGGCCCGGGGCAGCGCGGCACACCGGCTGCGCGGGGTCGCCGAGCAGGAGGGCATGCTCGCCTGCGTCAGGGCCGCCGTCGCCGAGACCCGCGGCGAGTACGGACGGGGCATCGGCCCCGGAGCCGTCCGCCGACCCGTGGCCGCCGCCGGCGGCGGGGCCGGGCCCACGGGGACCACCGCTGCCTACTCGGTGGAGTCCGTGGGCGGCTGAACACCCACGCGGTGGTGCGGGAGGCAGGCACCGGCTCTCGCCCACCGCCACAGGTCACGGCGCGGAGACCCCCGACGCAGAATCCGTCGTCCGCCCCGTGGTGCCGGTGCCACCGTGATCAAGGAGTGGCTCGCATGCCCAGCAGCAAGACGGAGACGCACCGCGAACGCACCGGCTCGTGCTCGACCGAGGCTTCGCCTCCGGGCCCGTCCGACGGACACCCCCTGCGAGGAGGTGCTGTCTGATGTGCGGTCTCTGCGGAGAGATCCGCTTCGACGGCGGGCGGCCGGACCTGGCCGCCGTCGAGCGCATGACCGACCGACTCGCTCCCCGGGGCCCGGACGGCAGAGGCCTGTGGTCGCAGAACGCCGTCGCCCTGGGTCACCGCAGGCTGAAGATCATCGACCTGTCCGAGTGCGGGGCCCAGCCGATGACGGACCCCGCGGGCCGGATCGCCGGCGTCTTCAACGGCTGCGTCTACAACTACAAGGAGTTGCGTGCGGAGCTGCGCCGCCTCGGCCACCGCTTCTTCTCCGGCTCCGACACCGAGGTGGTGCTCAAGGCCTACCAGCAGTGGGGCACCGCCTGCGTCGACCGCTTCTACGGCATGTTCGCCTTCGCCATCGTCGAACAGGCCACCGGACGCGTGGTACTGGCCCGTGACCGGCTGGGCATCAAGCCGCTGTACCTGGCCCACGCCCCGGGACGGCTGCGGTTCGCCTCCTCGCTGCCCGCGCTCCTGGCGGGCGGTGGCGTCGACACCTCGCTCGACCCGGTCGCGCTGCACCAGTACCTGAGCTGGCACGCCACGGTGGCCGCACCGCACACCGTGCTCGCGGGCGTGCGCAAGCTCCCGGCGGCCACCGTGCGGGTGGTGGAGCCCGACGGCAGCCATCGCGACATCCGCTACTGGCAGCCGTCGTACACCCGCCGGCCCGAGGACGCCGGGATGGACGCGGACGACTGGCGGGACGCGGTGCTCGACGCGCTGCGCACCGCCGTACGCCGGCGCATGGTCGCCGACGTGCCCGTGGGCGTCCTGCTGTCGGGCGGCCTGGACTCCAGCCTGATCGTGGCGCTGCTGGCCGAGGAGGGGCAGCGCGATCTCGCGACGTTCAGCGTGGGCTTCGAGTCCGAGGGCGGCGAGGAGGGCGACGAGTTCCCCTACTCGGACCTGGTCGCGCGACGTTTCGGCACCGACCACCACCAGCTGATGGTGCCCTCGGACCGGGTGTCGACGGCCCTGGACGGGGCGATCGCGGCGATGAGCGAGCCGATGGTCAGCCACGACGTGGTGGCCTTCCACCTGCTCGCGGAACAGGTCGCGAAGGAGGTGAAGGTCGTGCAGAGCGGCCAGGGCGCGGACGAGGTCTTCGCCGGCTACCACTGGTACCCGGACATCGCCGCCGCCCCGAGGGAGCGGGCGGCCGAGGCGTACGCCGAGACCTACTTCGACCGGTCGCACACCGACCTCACCGGAATGCTGCGACCGCACGTGCTGCCCGAGCACGACGTGTCCGGCCGCTTCGTGCGGGAGCACATGGCACGCCCGGGCGCCGAGACCGCGCTCGACGCGACGCTCCGGCTCGACGCCGAGGTGATGCTCGTCGACGACCCGGTCAAACGCGTCGACAACATGACCATGGACTGGGGCCTGGAGGCCCGGGTCCCGTTCCTCGACCACGAGCTCGTGGAGCTGGCCGCCGTCTGCCCGCCGGAGCTGAAGCTCGCCGACGGCGGCAAGGGGGTCCTGAAGGCCGCGGGCCGCCGGGTCCTGCCCGCCGAAGTCGTCGACCGGCCGAAGGGATACTTCCCGGTCCCCGCCGTCAAGCACATGGCGGGCCCCGTGCTGGGGCGGGTCCGTGAGGCGCTGTCCGCGCCGGAGGCCAGGTCGCGCGGCGTGTTCCGGGAGGCCTACGTGGAAAAGCTGCTGGCGGCCCCGGACGAGCACCGCGCCAGGCGTGGGGCGAACGAGCTGTGGCAGATAGCTTTGCTGGAGATATGGCTGCAAACGCACGGAATCAGGTGACAGGGGACCACCCCCGCACGGGCTCCCTCCGCCCCTCCCCCGTCGGCGAGAACCTCGTCGACGGGATGCCGTGGCGCCCCGAGGAGCACGGGCCCGCCCCCGGGGTGCCGGGGGCCGGCGGCCATGACCGCACGGTCGTCGTCCCGCCGCCGGCCGCCACGGCTCCGGTGCAGGTCCCGCTGCCCGACACCGCCGCGCCGCTGGACACACCACAGCCGTTGCGGTCGCACGGCTGCTGGTACCCGTCGGTGGACCCGAGCGGCGGGTACGTCGCGTTCATCTGCGACCGGGGCGGGGTGCCCCAGCTGTGGACCGGACCGGTCGGCGGGGACGAGGTCCATCTGCTGGACTCCGATCCCCACCCGGTCAAGGAGGTGGCCTGGTCGCCCGACGGCCGCTGGATCGCCTACACCACCGCCCCGGGCGGAGGCGAGCACACCAGGGTGCTGTGCGTACGCCCCGACGGGACCGGGCGGCGGATCCTCGCCGGTGCCGAACCGGGCAGCTCCGCCCACCTGGGCTGCTGGCAGCACGACGGGAGGGCCGTCGCCGTCACCGTCGCCGAGCCGGTCCTCACACCGGGCGGGGCCGACGGCGAGGAGGGTGCCGCTCCCACCGGACCCGGCCTCGCCGACCCGGACACCTACACCGCCCCCCGGCCGGCCGGCTGGGCCACCCGCGACGGCCGGGCCGTACTGCTGGGCGGCCCGCACCACGGCGACGCCGGCCCCGGGTCCGGCCGCGACACGGAGATCCCTCAGCCCCACGGCGCGGGAATGCCCGGCGTCCACGACAGGGACGGCGGCGCGCCGGCCCGGGAGCGGACGTCGGGCGGCGGGCTGGCCGCCTATCTCGTCGACCCCCTGGGCGTGGCGGCCCCCACCCTGCTGGCGGTCGAACGCGGCGCCGCGACCCTGCGCGTGTGCGACCTCAGCAGGGACGGGCGTCTGGCGCTCCTGCGCCGGGGGCCGCGCGGCCGTCGCGAGGCCCTCGTCGTACGGACCGGCGACCTGCGGACCACCTTCGCCCTGCACGTCGCCGACGGCGACCCGTGGATCGGCCGGTTCTCCCCGGACGCTACGACGCTCTGGCTGCGCAGCGACGCGGCACGCGAGTTCGCCGCGCTGTTCGCCGTCCGCCTGGATGCCGAGGGCGAGTCGCCGGGTCTGACCGTCGCCGCCGAGCGCGGGGACTGCGGGCTGGAACTGCTGGCGCTCGGACACGACGGGTACACCGCGGCCCTCGCCTGGAACGTGCGCGGCGCCACCGAGCTGGAGGTCACCTCCGTGTCGCCGACGTCCGCCGGGCAGGCCCGGGTGGGGCCGTCGCGGACGGTGTCGCTGCCGCACGAGGTGGTGACGCGTATCCCCCGGGTCGACGGCCACGCGGGACTGGTGCTGGCCCTGTCCGGCTCGCAGCGCCGCCCCGGGGTGTGGTGGTTCCCCGAGGGCGCGGCGCGGCGCACCGCGTGGTCGTCCCGGGACGAGGACGCCGTCCCGCCCGGCCGGCCGCCCGTGCGTCCCGTGCCGCTGCGGCCCGTCGCGCGGGACGGGCTGCCGCTGAGCGGGTGGTACTACCGGGCTCCGGACCGGGGCGCCGGGGAACCCGCTCCCTGTGTGATCCATCTGCACGGCGGGCCCGAGGAGCAGGAACGCCCGGTGTTCAACCCGCTCTACCACGAGCTGCTGGGCCGGGGGCTCGACGTCTTCGCGCCGGACGTGCGCGGCTCGTCGGGGCACGGCCGGTCGTTCGTCGACGCCGACCTCGGTACGGGCCGGTTCGCCGCGATCGAGGACGTCGCCGCCTGCGCGGCCCATGTCGTCGTCGCCGGTCTCGCCGATCCACGGCGGCTGGCCGTCATGGGGCGCTCCTACGGCGGCTACCTGGTGATGGCCTCCCTCGTGTGGCACCCGGACCTCTTCCGCACCGGCGTCGCGGCCTGCGGCATGTCCGACTTCGCGACCTTCTACGCCGGTACCGAGCCGTGGATCGCGGAGTCGGCCGCGCACAAGTACGGCCACCCGGAACGCGACCGCGAGCTGCTGCACGCGCTGTCCCCGATGACCCGGGTGGACGCCCTGCGCGTACCGGTCCTCACGGTCCACGGCGAGCACGACACCAATGTGCCGCTCGGCGAGTCCGAGCAGTTCGTCCGCGCGGCCCGGGAGCGGGGTCTGCGGGCCGAGCTGTTGCTCCTCCGCGACGAGGGCCACGACTTCCTGCGCGCGGACAGCCGAAGGCTCTTCCGCCGGACCGCCGCCGACTGGCTCCAGCGCCACATCGCCGAGTAGGCCGCCGACACCCCCGGCCACCGCTCTGGCACCGACCCGGGCGTGGTCAGGGCAGACGGCTGACGGCTCAGGGCTCAGGGCTCAGGGCAGACAGCCTGCGGCTCAGGGCAGACGGCTGCGGGCTCAGGGCAGGCGACGGACGACGAGGAGCAGCAGGCGCGGGAGGTGGCGGGCGGTCCAGGCGCCGGCCAGGCCGATCACGGCGCCGACGGCGACATCGCTCGGGAAGTGGGCTCCGCTCTGCACCCGCTCGACGGCCACGAGCACGGTGGGGACCGCGCACGCCGCGCCGGCCGCGGGCCAGGAGGGCCAGACCGCGGCCGTGAAGGCGACCGCGCCGGCGGTGTGGCCGGACGGGAAGGACGAGGACGCGGGACGGTCCTCGACCTCGGCGTGCGGGTACCACTCCTTCGGCGGCCGGCGCCGGTCGACCAGCTGCTTGCCGACGGCGTTGGAGCCGACCTGCGCCAGCGTCAACGCCGCCAGCCCCGCAGCCGCCGCTCTCCGACCGCGCCCGCCGCCCCACCAGGACATCACCACGGCCGCCGCGCACCACAGCTTGGCGCGTTCGGCGCTCTCCTCCACCGCCCACAGCGGCTTGCCCACACGGACGGGGTCCCAGGCCGCCAGCCGCCGGGCGATCCACCGATCCGCCGCGCGGAGCCGGGCCGACACTCTCATGCTCCAGGTATGCCCCGGTCGCCCCGAGATCGCGCAAGGCCGTGCGTGGCACGGCGGAGGAGCGGTCGGCTCCTGCGCGGTCGCGGGCCGAGCCGTTCGGCCGTTCAGTCCCGCGGCGGGTCCGCCGGGGGCAGCCGGTCGTCGGGGACGACGTGCATCGCCGCCTCCTCGGCGCCGGCCGCTCCGCCGTCGATGCCCTCGTCCTCGGCGACGAGTTCCTTGGTGGTGTCCGTCCGGGCGCCCTCGTCGGGTGCGACGAGGCGGCCGGCGCGGTCCGATCCGGCCTCCGGATCCAGGGGTTCGCCCTCCCCTCCCGGGAGGTCGCCGATGCCGTCCCCGGCCGGGGCCTGCACGTCGGGCTCCTCCTGACGCAGTCTGTCGTCCAGGCTCTCGCCCTCGTGCTGCTCCGCCGCCGTGGTGCCGCTCTTGGTGACGCCCAGCGGCCTCTCCGGCGGCGAGTAGCCCTCGTCCAGCATGTCGTCGTACGTACGTTCGTCGATGGCGTCCTGGAGATCCAGGGGAGCGGCGTCCTCCTGCTCCTCGTTGTCACCGGTGGGCTGGTAGGCGTCGTCCGCCATGTTCTCGTCGCTCATGATCGCCTCCGGGAGGGGTCGGCCGGTTCGTGTCTCCGTGCGGAGTACCGAGTTCCGCGGGGTGTGACACCTCTGGACGGCTCAGCACCTCGATCTGTACGGCTCTGTACCGTGATCGCCCCCTCGTCGCGTCGGTCGGGCGCGCGCTCCGGCCATCCGTGCGGTGCCCGCTCTCCCCGCGTTACCGGCCGACCCGGGCGGGCACTCGGGTCGGCATGACTCAGAGTCCTCGCACCCCGCTGGTCGACAGTTCGCTCGCGGCCCTCGTCAAGGGGTACACCTGGCTGCCCGACCGTCGCCGACGTACCGCCGGCCCCCTGGTCCGCGCCCGCCTGACGGGACGGCACGCCGTCGCCCTGTGGGGCCCGGAGGCCGTGCGGTTCTTCTACGACGAGCGGCACGTGGAACGGGCCACGGCGTTGCCGGGCCCGGTGCTGAGCACCCTGTTCGGCCACGGAGCCGTGCACACCCTGGACGGTCCGGCCCACCGCGTACGCAAGGAGATGTTCCTTTCGCTGCTCACCGGCCCGAAGGCCGTCGCCGATCTGGTGGAGCACGTCGCCGACGCCTGGGACGCGGCCGTGCGGTCATGGCCCGGACGACGCTCGGTCGTGCTGTTCGACGAGGCGAGCCGGGTGCTCGCGCTGGGTGTCTGCCGGTGGGCCGGGATCCCCCTGGACGAACCCGCCGCCGCGGACACGGCACGGGACATGGTCGCCATGGTCGACGGCTTCGCCACTCCGGGACCCCGGCACTGGCGGGCCCGCCGGGCCCGCGACCGCAGCGAGGCCTGGCTGGCAGACCTGGTACGGGACGTCCGGGAGGGGGCCGCCACCGCGCCGGCCGGATCGCCGCTGGACGCGGTGGTCCGGCACCGGGACTCCGACGGCCTGCCCCTCGACCCGCACACCGCCGCGGTGACCCTCCTCAACATCGTCCGTCCCACCGTCGCGGTGTGCTGGTTCGTCACCTACGCCGGTCACGCGCTGCGGCTACGGCCCGACGTCCGGGAACGACTGGCCGAGGACGACCCCGAGTACGCCGTGGCGTTCGCCCACGAGCTGCGGCGCTTCTACCCGTTCGCGCCCTTCGTCGGCGGGGTGGCCGTCACCGACCTCGAGTGGCGGGGCGAGCCGATCCCGGCGGGTGCCATGGTCCTGCTCGACCTGTACGGGCAGAACCACGACCCCGACCTGTGGGACCTCCCGTACACCTTCGAGCCGCAGCGCTTCCTGGAGCGGCCGCCCGGCCGCGACGACCTGGTGCCGCAGGGCGGCGCCGACCGCGCCACCGGCCATCGCTGCCCCGGCGAGGACGTCACCGTCGCGCTGCTGCGGGCCCTGGGGCCGCGGCTGGCCCGGCTCACCTACGAGGTGCCCGCCCAGGACCTGCGGATCCCGCTGACCCGGGTGCCGGCGCGTGTGCGCAGCGGATTCGTCATGGAGTCCGTCCGGGTGCCGACGCGGGTGGGCGCGTCCCGGTAGCCGGTAGGACGCGCCCAGCAGCACGGCGCGCACGGCGCGCACGGCACTTTCGCGCTTGGGTGCCGGGGCGGTTCCGGCGGCTTTCCACCAGGTGGGGGTGCGGGCCGCTGGGCCCGCACCCCCACCACACCCCGTCCGACGCACCCCGCCGACGCGCCTCGTCCGACGCGCCTCGTCCGCTCCGGCGGCGGTTTCGCCCCGGGGCGGGCGGTGGCTCAGGCGGCGGCCATCTCCCGGCTGATCCTGCGTCCCGCAGCGGCCACACCCGCGCCCACCACGGCCACGACGGCCGTCCTGCGCAGGGCCGTGCGCCGCCTGCCGCCCCAGCCGCCGTGCACGGCTCCCTCGCCGGGAGCGGGCACGTGCAGCGTCCCGTGAGTGGCCGGGGCCTCCTCGTCTTGGGACAGATGGGTCCTGTCGGTCTGCCGAGCCATCACCCGCTCCGCCAGGGCCGGGTTCCTGCGCGCCCTGCGCACCAGAGCCCGCCCCGCGGGGCCGACCACCACTTCCCGGTGCGGGTGACGGACCAGGTCGACGACGGCCTTGGCGACCCGTTCGGGGCTGTAGACGGGCGGCATGGCGACCACCTTGCGTCCGGTGTAGTTGGCCGACTGCTCGAAGTGCGGGGTGTCGATGGTCGCGGGCATCACCGTGCACACCCGGACGCCCTTCACCCCTTCCAGCCGCAGCTGCTGCCGCAGGCTCGATCCGAAGCCCTGCACGGCGTGTTTGGACATGCTGTACGGGTGGCTGTACGGCTGGGCGACGGCTCCCACGATCGAGGAGATGTTGACCAGCGTGCCGCGCCCCTGCGCGCGCATCACCGGCAGAGCGGCGCGCGCCCCGTGCACATAGCCCATCACGTTGACGTCCAGGACCCGGCGGAAGTCCTCCAGCGGTACGTCCTCGAACCGGCCGAAGGCGTTGACCGCCGCGTTGTTGACCCAGACGTCGATCCGGCCGAACTCCCCCACGGCGCGCCCCGCCAGGTCCTCGACCGCCTTGGCGTCCGTCATGTCGGTCGGCACGACCAGCGTCCGCGCCCCATGGTGCTTCTCGCACTCCCGAGCGGTCGCCTCCAGCGCCTCCTCACGGCGGGCGGCCAGCACCACGGCGCACCCCTTGCGCGCGAAGGCCTCGGCCGTGGCCCTGCCGATCCCGCTGGACGCTCCCGTCACCACCACGACGTGTTCCCTCAGTCGCATTCCGTACCTCCTCAGGTCCGACGTCCCGGACGTGTCGAGTCCCGGACGTGTCGAGTCCGGCTCCGCGGTCCGAGTACCCGAAACCACCGATTCACCTCGGCGGCGGCGGAACGCGGCCGTCCGGTAGGCGACCCGTTCCGGGGATGGCGCCGGAACGGTCGCGCGGTGACGATGCTCCCTCGCACCACGTATCCCGCACCGGGTCGAAGGGGGCTTCGCGATGGGTTCGCACGCGGCACCGAAACGTCGAGGGCGCGCACTGGGCCCCTCCCTGGGTCTCATGCTGCTGGTGGCGCTCGTCGGCGTTCCCCGTGCCGAGGGAGCGCCGGTGTCGGCCGACGCCTGCCGTGTCGCGGGCACCGAACTGCCCCGGGGCGACTGCGGACCGTTCTGGCAGGTCCTCGCGGAGGACTTCGACGGCGACCGGGTGCCGCTCGGCGGATTCAGCGACTGCGAGCACCGGGTCGACACCTCCGCCGCGCACTGCGGGGGCCTGCGCGGCGCGTACCGCGACAACTGGTGGGCATACCCGACGGGTTGGCGCGACACGGCCAACGACCGGGGCCGGGACGTCGTGGGTGTCTACCACCCGGAGGACACCGTGAGCGTGGGCCCTGCGGAGAACGGCGACGGCCGCATGTTCATCCGGATGTGGCGGCCCGCCGACGGGGGCCCGGTGCACGCTGCGGCGGTGGTACCCCGTGCGGTCATGCAGATGAAGTACGGCAAGTACAGCGCCCGTATCAAGGTGACGAAGCTCGCCCCGGGCTACAAGTCGGCCTGGCTGCACTACGGCGGGGGCTGCGAGATGGACCATCCCGAGGGTGAGTGGACCGGCGACCTCACCGCCTTCCACCATCCCTGCGGTGGCGGTGAACAGGGCTACTTCCCGGGGGACGACGACTGGACGCGGTGGCACACCGTGTCGACCGAGTGGACGCCCGGCCATGTGCGGTTCTTCGTGGACGGGCGGCAGGTGGGGCACGACGCGAGGAACGTGCCGGACCGGCCGCTGTCATGGGTGCTGCAGAACGAGAGCGCCCTGGAGGGGCCGGGCGCGGCCCCGGGCAGCAGCGCCCAGCTCGACATCACCTGGGTGGCGGCCTACGCGTACGGGTGGAAGTGATCGCCCGGCGCGGGCGAGCGGCACCGGCGGGGCTCAAGGCGGTGGGCTCGGAGGTGGACTCGGAGCGGTGGGCCGGGAGCCGTGGGCCGGAGCCATCGGCCCGGAGCCGTAGGCCTGGAGCCGTGGGCCGGGAGCCACCGGCTCGGACACGTAGGCCGGGAGCCGTGAGCCGGGGGCCATCGACCCAGCTCCGTAGGCCTGGAGCCGTGAGCCGGGAGCCATCGGCCCGTCCGGGCGGAGCTTGCCCGGGCCGCGCGCCCGGCGCACGCTGGTCGTATGGCTGCGCACGAAGGCCCCGGCCCCACACTCATCACCTCCGTGCAACGCGCCTTCCGCCTGCTGGAGGCGGTGAGCGCCCACGAGAACGGCGCGCCGGCGAAGCAGCTGGCCCGGGAGACCGGGCTGCCTCTGGCCACCGCCTACCACCTGCTGCGGACCCTGGTCCACGACGGCTACCTGCGGAAGCTGGCCGACGGCGGGTTCGTGCTGGGCGACAAGGTGACGGCCCTGCACACCACCGGCCGGGGGCAGGCACTGCTCAGCCGGGTCCGGCCGACGCTCGCCGCGCTGCGGGACGAGCTCACCAGCGCCGCGTACCTCACTTTCTACGAGGACGGTGAGATCCGGGTCGCCGAGATCGTGGACAGCGCCCGGGCGCCCCGGGTGGACCTCTGGGTGGGGTTCGAGGACGCCGGGCACGCCACCGCGCTGGGCAAGTCGGTGCTGCGCGAGCTGGACGAGGAGTCCCGCAAGGACTACCTCTCCCGGCACCATCTGGCCGACCTCACCCCGAGGACCATCACCGACGCGCCGGAACTGCTCCGCCGACTGGACTCCTCCCCCATCGCGCCGGCCGTCACGGACCTGGAGGAGTACGCCCTCGGAACGGTCTGTGTCGCGGTGCCCGTGTACAGCGGGGACACGCTCGGCTCGCTCGGGGTCTCGCTGCGGGCGGACCGGCTCTCCCGGCTCGACGAGGTCCGGGCCCGGCTGCTCCCGACCGCGAGCCGGGTGACCCGCGGTCTGTCGCTCACTATCTGAAAATCGACTCCTTGTGGCGCCCGAGCCGATCCTCTTTCCTGGATCAAACGGACAATTCTGGAGTACACGCTCCACGCACAGGTGAGGACTGCGGGCGAAACATGAGTCACACCCGAGAGCTCGGTGGCGACCACGGAACGATCGGGCCGTCCCGGAAACGACCGGCCGCCCCGAGGGCGGCGGCCCGGAACCGGGTCACCACGCAGATGGCCTCCGGGACGCCCGTACTGCCCCTGCTGATCGTCTCCGTCATCGTCGTCGTCGCCCTGTTCGGTGGGGCCGGGCTGACCTGGCTGCCACTGCTCGCAGCCGGACCCGCGCTGGCCGCCACCACCAGCGGGCCGGGCGGCGTCCTCTGCGTCGGACTGCTTGCCGGGGCGCTGGGCACGATGCTCGGCGTCCGGGAAGGGGCGCCGGGCCATGAGTTGGCCGCCGTGCTGTCCGCGCTGGCGGCCGTCACCCTGGCGAGCGGCCTGGCCGCCGCGTTGCGGGGGCGCCGCGAACGGGTCCTCGCGGCCGTCCGCTCGGTCGCCGAGGCCGCCCAGCACGCGCTTCTCCAGCCGGTGCCTGGGGTCGTCGGCCCGTTCCAGGTGGCCGTCCGGTACAGCGCGGCCGCTGCCGAGGCCCGTATCGGCGGGGATCTGTACGCACTCGTGCCCACCCCCTACGGCGTGCGGCTGATCGTGGGCGACGTGCGCGGCAAGGGGCTGCCGGCGGTGGGGGTCGCCGCTCTGGTGCTCGGGGTGTTCCGCGAGGCGGCGTACGAGGAGCCCGACCTGCTCGCCGTCGTCGACCGGATCGAGCGGAGCCTGGCCCGCAACCTGCGCTGCGACGACTTCGTCACCGCCGTGGTCGCCGGGCACGCCGAGCCGGATCGGCTGGAGCTGGTCAACTGCGGGCACGCGCCGCCGCTGCTGGTGCACGGCGATGACGTGGTGCCCGTGGAACCGGCCCTACCGGCACCGCCCCTCGGCCTGCGTGCCCTCACGGGCGAGACCCCCGCGCTCCAGACGCTGCCCTTCGCCGACGGTGACCAGCTGCTGCTCTACACCGACGGGGTCACGGAGGCCCGGGACCGTGACCGCGAGTTCTACCCGCTCACGGAACGGCTGGCACACCATCTGTCGGAGGAGCCGACCCACACCCTCACGGCCCTGCACACCGAACTGCTGAAGCACGTGGGCGGCCGCCTGCACGACGACGCGGCCCTCCTCCTGCTCCGCAAGCCGACACCGACGCCGACGCCGACGGCCGCACCGGCCCACGGCAGGCGATCACGATCTTGATCTGACCGACTCCCGGGCTTCGGAACACCGGGGCTCGGGGTAGCGGGGGCTCAGGGTGGCGGGGTAGGGGGGTTTCAGTGTCTCGGAGCCGCCGGACCTGCGGCTGCGCCTCCCGACCTCGGCGCGGTTTGCGGGTCGCCGAGCGAGTACGGAACGGCCATCTCGAACGCCGCGGACGGGCGGTTCATGAGGGTTTCTTGCACACTCCTG
The DNA here is from genome assembly GCF_031845845.1 of Streptomyces gottesmaniae. Classification (NCBI taxonomy): domain Bacteria; kingdom Bacillati; phylum Actinomycetota; class Actinomycetes; order Kitasatosporales; family Streptomycetaceae; genus Streptomyces; species Streptomyces gottesmaniae. The sequence continues at coordinate 79,627 of NZ_JAVRFJ010000041.1, read as the reverse complement.
TGACCGAGATTCCGAAGCCACCTTTGCTGTCGCCCGCCTGAGCGGCGATCTCCTCCGGTACCGGTCCGGCGCCGAGCATGATGTCCCACTTGCCCGACGAGAGCATGGTGAGTTCCACGTCCAGGGCACCGTGGAGCTTCCACCCCCGTGTCCGCAGACGGTGGGTGATGAGGGTGAGTTCAGCGCGGCCGGGAATCTCGGGTGTCAGGATCGCGCCGGTTGCCATGCAGGGGGGAACTTTCGCGGCGGCGGCACGTGGGTCCTCCACGACGCGGAGGTGGTCTTCTCCGACGTTCTTCGCGGCGTAGCGAAGGTCGCTCAGTACCTGCTCCATGGTCTTCTCAACGGCTGGCGACGCCTTCCCCGCAGACGGCAGGGATGCCGTCGCCGAAGCTCCTGGCATTGTCGCCTCGGCGCCTCCGCAGGCGGTGAGCAACAGCGCCGCCGCGATCGTGGCGGCGATCGCCGTGGAGTGTCTGAGCCGTGTCACTGTCCCGCCCCTGGGTGATGCGGACCCGGCATGGACTACCAGGTCAGAGGGGGTGAGTGTGCCAGGCCGGGTCCGCTTCCGTCCACAGATCCTCACCGAGGCCGGTACCGGCGACTTTCCAGGGAGCAAGAGCCGACGAACCCTCCACCAGCAACCTTGTTCCAACCTGGCACACGAGCGGCCTCGCCGCAGGAACAAGCCGTCAGGCCCTTTCGGGCTTGCGTGCCAGCAGGCAGGCGTGCGGTCTCTTCACCCGTCCGCCAGGCTCCTGCTCCAGCCTCGCGGTGACGACGAGTCCGGCCTGCTCCATCAGGCCGACCATGCTGTCCAGAGGCAGGAGGTACGACTCGTAGGACACCGGACGGCCATAGCTCTGGGTCGGCTGCAGCCGCTCATCGCCGACGTAGTCCCCCCAGAGCAGGTAGGCGCCGGGCGCGAGCGTGCGGTGGAACTCGGCGAACATGGCCGGCAGCCACTGCGGGGGCGGCGTGACCGTTGTGACGTGCGTATTCCTCGATCATGTGCACCATGATCCAGCGTAGGGAGATCCCCTGATCGCCGACGTGACTCACCTCCCGCTCGGACAAGCGGCCGGAGTCGTCCAACGACGCATCAGCGATCAGCTCACGCCCTAGGGCGGTCTCCGCCTGCCAGGCAGCCGTCGCCTCGTCGAGTCCTCGTTCCGGCTCGAGGGCGAAGCCGTCAAGGTTGCCCTCTCCGAAGACCGGCGACACGGTCAGACCTGCGAACACACGCTGGAACCAGTTGCGCTCCACCTCGGCCATGTGCTGAACGAGACCGAGCAGCGTCATCGGCGACGGTGACGCAGCGGCAAGCCGTAATTGATCGTCTTTCAGGCCCGAACACTTCAGGGCGAGAGTCGCACGGTGAAAGTCCAGCCATGCTTCGAGCATGGCCCGCTCGTCAGCATGCGCGGGTGGGATCGGCCGTCCATCCGGTGTCGTCTGCATGAGCACACCCTGGCAGCAGCGGCCGTGAGCCACGACCGTCTTCGCTGGCGACGAACACGCGTCTCGCCCGTCCTATGACGCCGACCAGTGACGTCAAGTCTCGTTGCTGGCAGAGACCTTGGACCCGCCGCACCGGCCAGCCGTCCCCCGACGACACACAGGGACAGACGCAGCCTGCCGGTCGCGGTCACCGGGCATCACGTGGAACAACGACGGCCTCCTGGCGGTCGGTTGTAGATGTCGCCGTCTGGTGTGTCAGGCGACCGTTCCGCCCGCGTTGCGGGTCAGCCGCTGGAGCACCTTCACTGTGGTGACGTAGTCCGCGTCGGCGATGCCCTCGTGAAGGGCGGCGCGGATCGCCGGCGCGTTGCGCGCGAGGTCGAGGCGGGCCTGCTCACCGTCCTCGGTGAGCCACAACCGGTCCTCGGCGTCCCGGGCCAGCCAGCCGCGTTCCAGAAGCACCTCGGCCTCCGCCGCCAGATCGTCCTCGGGTCGAATGTAGGACGTCATGGCCTTCCTCAGCTCGGGCAGCGTCATCCCCTCACCGTTGGGCGAGATGTCGTTCGCGGACAGGTTGCGCAGCAACCAGAACTGAGGCTGCGTATAGCCCTTTTCGGCCTGCTGGGCCCGGGTGTACGCGATGAGCGCCTCGTAGGCGACACCGGTCCAGTACGCGGCGGGCTGTCGGGCCAGATCGGCGTCCGAGCTCTGGTGGGTCGTCACGGTCCCCTCCTCGTGCTTCGGTGCGGAACCTGCACGCTGGGCAGGTCATGCAAAGACCGTAGGACCTCAAGTGCAATTGAGGGCAAGCGGGTGTAGGCCGTCTTCCCCGGTCCGTAGCGTTCCGGCAGGTCACGCGACATGGGGTCGCGGCCTCCGCGCTCCCCGATCTCGCGGCTCCGGGGGCCAGAAGCTCTGGCGCTTCGGGGCCGGCCGAGGGCTGTAGATGCTCTGGCCCGTGCCCGTGGCCCTCGACGCCCCCGGCCCCCTCCCGACCCACCCGCCACCTCAGCGCAGCGGCACCTCAGCGCAGCGCCGCCTCGCCCGTGCGGACAGCGGCCAGGCCGCGCTCGACGGTCTGTCGGTTCTCGCCGACCGGGGCCACGTAGTCGAGGACTCCGCGGGCGGCGTCCTCCCCGAGGGTGCGGGTGATCGCCCAGGTGGCGAGGTACTGGGAGGCCAGGCAGCCGCCGGCCGTGGCGATGTTGCCCTCCGCGTGGAACGGTGTGTCCAGCACGGTGACGCCCAGGGCCTCCACGAAGGGCCGGCTCTTCCTGTCCGTGCAGGCCGGCATGGACTCCAGCAACCCCAGCCGGGCGAGTACCAGCGCGCCGGAGCACTGCGCGCCGATCAGCTGGCGCGCGGGGTCGAGCGGCAGCCTCGCGAGCAGCCGGTCGTCGGCGACCACGTCACGCGTCCGCACCCCGCTGCCGACGAGCACGACCTCGGCCTCGCTCACGAATTCCATGGGGCGCTGTCCGGTCACCTCGACGCCGTTCATCGACGTCACCACGGGCGTCGGCGTCGTGATGAAGGCCTCCAGGCCGTCCCTGCGGCACCGGTTGATCAGTGCGGAGGCGATGAAGCTGTCCAGCTCGTTCGTCGACGTCGTCGGTGAGATGCCAGGAGTCGTCGTCGTGGGCGCGGCGCCGACCGTCCGGGGGCGTCATTCGTTGTGCGTCGTGGTCAGGTACGCCTGGTGGCGCACATCGGGGTCGGCATGGCGCCGCAGCAGACGCAGCAGGGAGCGCCATTCCTCGCTCCAGCCGAGGGACAGGCCTCTCCCCCTCACCAGGCCGACGGCCAGGAGGCCGGTCGCGGTGCCACCGTCGCGGGCGAAACCGTCGGCGGCGGTCAGCAGGGCCTCGGCCCACTGCGGAGCGCGATGCGCCGTGGACATCCGCAGCCGGTCGGCGGTCTGTACCGCGACGCTCACCCCTAGGCCCTCGAACGCGTCCGCGAGGTCCCGCAGTCGTCCGAGCAGCACGGTCGGTTCCACGGCGCGTTCGACCAACTGGCCCAACAGCTGGACGCGTTCGGGCGCGAGCAGTGGTTCGCCCGCGAGTTGCCCGGCGACCGCCTCCAGCAACTCGGTGCGGACGTCCGCGGCGTAGGTGAACGACGTCAGGTGCCGCAGCCTCTGCAACGCGGGTACGTCCCGGCTCTCCTGCGCGTCGCAGCCACCCTCCGGCGTGCGCGTCGCCGCCAGCAGCTCGGCCACCGCGCTGTGCAACGCGCTGCCGGGCGCCGCACCGCCCACAGGGTGCGGCAGTTCGGAGACGGCCAGATCACGCAGGGCCCACGTGGCGTAGGTCCAGCGCGTCCGGTCGTCGAGGTCGGTGACCGTCCGGGAGACGCGGTGGGCGATGTCGGGCGAGTAGCGGGACCACACCCCCATCGCACGCAGCACGGCGTGGCCGGCGAAGCCCTCCGCGAGCGCGAGGGAGGTGTCGTACGCCGCGAGGAGGAGGGCGGCGTACGCGCGGCGGTGTGTCTCCGCCAACTCCCAGGGGGTGACGGCCAGCAGGGCTTCGTGGACAGGGGCGGTGTCGTCGCGTGCCGCTTCCTCGACCAGGGTCCGGGCCTCCGGCTCGCCGAGCAGCGGGGGCAGGGCGCGGACGACGGCGGCCCGCACGTCCGGGTGGCGGTCGGGGGCGTGGAAGGCGCGCGCCAGCAGGGGGGCCGCGCGCCGGGGCGGCAGGAAGCGGGCGGCGAGCCGTACGGCCTCCTTGCGGGAGGTGACCTTCGCGGACCGCTCCCCGGTGAGCAACGGGCCCAGGGCGCGGGCGAGTCGGGACGGTGCGGTGAAGCGGGCGGCGCGGGCCGCCGCGTACACGGCGACCCTGGCCCGGTCGCCGTCGGCCTGGTCCAGCAGCGTCGGCAGGGCGTCGTGGGGCCGGTCGGTCCGGGGCAGGGCGCCGAGCGCGGCCTCGGCGACGACCACGTCCGGGTCGTCCGTGTGCGCGAGCGCCAGGGCCCGCCCGAACTCGGGCACCGGGGCGGCGGCCCGGATCAGGGCGGCCCGCTCGTCGAGCGGGAGCGTACGGTCGGCGATCGCCTCTCCGGCCAGCCGGACCGCCGCCCGTTGCTGGCGCGGCAGCCAGCGGTCGCTGTCGCCGAGGTCCGGCAGCGGGCGCCGGGCGCCCTCCGCCAGGAAACGTCCGTGGGGCGGGGTTTCGGCCAGCAGGGTGTCCAGCAGGTCCGTACGCCGCCGGGACAGCACGTGTCGTACGGGAGGGAGGACGACCGCCGACGGTTCGCGGGCGACGATGCGGGCGGCCCGTTCGTCGCGGGTGGCCGGTGCGGCCAGCCACAGCCGGGCCGCCGCCTCGACGGTCTCGTCGTCGCCGCGTTCCACGGCCGTGGCCAGCCGGTCCTGGAGTTCGGGCAGGCGCCGGGCGCGCGGTCCGAGTGCGGCGGCCAGTCCCAGCAGCAGCCGGAAGTCGGCCCGCCCGGCCTCGGCGTCGAGCCAGGGGCGCAGGACGTCGAGGACCTGGTGCTCCTGCCCCTTGCGCAGCTCACGACGGAGCGGACCGAGGTCGGGCACCCCGACCCGCTCCGTGATGCGCACCAGCGCACGCAGGGCCCACTCCCGCAGACCCACCTCGTCGGCGGCGGCCTCGTCGTCCCCGGCGGCCTCGCCGTTCGTGGCGTGTTCGACGAGCAGGCGCACGGCCAGCGTGCGCAGTGCTGTCAGGGTGTCGGACGAGGTGTCCCGTGCCTCCAGGGCGCCGGTGGCGATCGCGTCGAGCAGCGGGGCGTCGTCCACGGCGAAGACGCGCGGGTGCGCTGCGGCGAGCGCGCCGAGCGCCGCAGCGCGGACGGGGTCCCGCTCGTTGCGCAGCCGCAGCCCCGCCGTCGTCAGCAGCTCGGTGATCGCCGCACGTCCGCCGTCCCGGGCGGCGCAGGCCACGTACAGCGGCCAGGCGGCGGCCCGGTCGTCGGCGTCGGACCGCCCGATCGCGGCCAGCAGCGCGGAGCGGGCCTCGTCGAGCGGGCCGTGGGCGAGGATGTCCAGGTCGTCCCACCAGTAGTCGGTGCCGTCGAACGCGGCCGCAGCGCGCCGCACTTCCGCCCAGCGGCGCTCGCGCGGCAGCAGATCGAGAACGTTCGGGGCGGGGTCCGCGCCGGTGCCGCCGCCGACCGCGTCCACGAACGCGGGGCGTCGGCCGGGTGCCATGGCCGCGACCAGGGCGGTGAAGTGCGGGCCGCTGTTGAGCCAGTGCCGGCCCAGCGCGGTCAGCGACGCGGGCTCGGCCCGCAGGAGCGCGCGCAGCACTCCGGGGGGCGGCACCGGCTCGCGGCGCTGTCGCTCGCGGCCGGGGGAGGTGATCCAGCGGACGACGCGTTCGACGTCGGCGGTGGCCAGGGGGGCGAGTCCGCGGCTCAGCGCGGGCGGCAGGCTGCCGGGGCCGTGCCGCTCCAACAGGGTCAGCACCCGCTCGGGCCGCAGGGGCGCGAGCGCCGTGACCGTGGTGGCGTGCAGCCGCCACCAGTCGTCCCGCTGCTCCCCGCCCGCCCGGTCGGCCAGGGTCCGCTCGGCGTGGTCGAGCACCGGGTCGGGATGCCGGGACGCGAGCCGGGTCCAGCCGTCGACGGCGTGGGCGAGACCGGGCAACTCCCGTGCCACGAACGGGGTGGAGCAGGCCGGCAGCAGCCGGGCGGCGTCGGCGTCGCCCCATTCGGCGCGCAGCCGCACCACCATCCGCTCGGCGAGTGCGGTGCGCCCTCCGGCGGCGAGCAGACGGGCCAGCCGCTGCCGCAGCTCGGCCGGTGCGTCGTCGTAGGCCGCCTCGACCGCTCGGTCCGCCACGGGCAGGTCGCGTGCGGCGCGCCGCGCGTACCCGGCGACCACCGGGTCCGGATCGGCCAGCCGCTGCGCGAGGAACTCCACGTCCTGTCCGACGAGGGCCGCAAGTGCCGCGAGCCGCCGTTCGTACGGCCCGCGTCCGTCGAGGTCGGTCAGGAACGGGGCGAGCGTCCCCTCGTCCGCGAGGCCGCGGGCGGTCCGTGCCGTCAGGGTGAGGCGTGCGGGGAACGGCAACGGTTCGAGAGCGGACAGCAGTTGCTCCACGGTGGTCGGCATCCGCCGATTGTGCCCGGCGGGATCCGTGACCGCGATCGATTAAGCGCGGCAGGGGCGGGCCTGCCCGCAGCTCCGGGCGACGGTCCCCCGGGCTACCGTCGGCTCCGTATCAGCAGGTGGAGGAAGTACGGCGTGCCGATCACGGCGGTCATCATGCCGGCTCCCAGCTGGGCGGGGGCGATCACCGTGCGGCCGAGGAGGTCCGCCGTGCAGACGAGCGTGGCCCCGAGGAGGACGGCGACCGGGACCACCCGTGCGTGCCGTCGGCCCACCAGGGCCCGCGCCGCGTGCGGTGCGACGAGACCCACGAAACCGATGGTTCCGGCGGAGGCGACGGCGGTCGCGCTGAGCAGGACGGCCACAGCGAGGAACCCGAGTCTGGCCCGGGACAGACGCAGACCCAGCAGGAGGGGGGTGTGCTCGTCCAGGGAGACGAGGTCCAGTTCGGTGCGGCGGGCGACCGCGACGACGAGCCCCACCGCCACCATGCACGCGACGGGCAGCACGTCCGGCATGGTCCGACCGTACGTCGAACCGGACAGCCAGGTCAGCGCCTTGGTGGCGTTGAACGGATCGGTGAGCACGATGAGCAGACTGATCAGTGCCGTGGTGGCGGCGGCCACGCCGATCCCGACGAGGACCAGCCGGTTCTGCTGGTAGCCGTCCCGGGCGGCGAGCCCGAAGACGACCACCGAGGCGAGAGCGGCGCCCGCGAACGCGGCGCCCGCGACGCCCCAGCCGCCGGCGACGGGCACGGTGGTGACGAGCAGGACGGCACCGAGCGCGGCGCCGCCGGAGACGCCCAGGATCGCCGGTTCCGCGAGCGGGTTGCGGGTCACGGCCTGCACCAGCGTCCCGGCCAGGGCGAGGGCCGCGCCCGCGCAGAGGGCCGCGAGGACCCGGGGCACCCGGGTCTCCAGCACGAAGGAGACGGTCCGGCCGGCGCGTCCCTGGGCCCAGTTCGCGACGTCGCCGAGCAGGAGTTTGCTGTCGCCCAGCAGGACGCCGGCGATGGTGACGCCCACCGTCACGGCGACGAGGACGGCCACCGTGACCAGGAACGTCGTGCGGCTGGGGATGCGCAGTCGGTCGGGCGCCTCGGCGCCGGACGTGTCCCGCAGCCGGAGCGCCATCACCACCAGGAACACGGCGCCGACCAGGCTGGTGACGACGCCGGTGGGTACGGCGACCGCCGTGTCGGAGGGAACGAGGGCGCGCAGCAGGACGTCCGACCCGAGGACCAGCCCGGCCCCGACCAGACCGGCCACGGGCACGGAGCCCCTGGCGCGGACGAAGCCCCGGAAGCGGCGGGCGAGGGGGCGTACCAGTGCCGGTGCGCACAGGCCGACGAAGCCGATGGGCCCGGCGAGGGTGACGGCCGCCGCGGACAGCAGTGTCGCCAGGACGACGACCGTCACCCGGGTGGCGCGGACCGGGACGCCGAGGCCGCGCGCGGCGTCGTCGCCGAGGGCGAGCGCGTCGACCCGACGGGTGGTCAGCAGCAGGCCGACGAGCCCGATCGCGGCGACCGGGAGCATCTGCAGGACACCGTCGAAGCCGTTCTGGCCGATGCTGCCCTGGTTCCACTGGTAGAGCCCCTCGGTCTGCTGCGGGAACAGCAGCAGCAGGCCCTCGGTGAGGGAGTTCAGGCCCAGCATCAGGGCCGTGCCGGCGAGTACGAGCCGTACGGTGCCCGTGCCGAGGCCGGAGAGGGAGAGCACGACGGACGCCGCCAGCAACCCGCCCACGAAGGCGACGCCGGAGGAGGCGAGCAGGGGCAGCGAGACACCGGTGACGCCGACGATGCCGAGTGCCAGGTAGGCACCGGCGTTCACGGCGAGGGTGTCGGGCGAGGCGAGCACGTTGCGGCTGACTGCCTGGAGGACGGCGCCCGCCACACCGAGCAGGACGCCGACCAGGATCCCGGCGGTCATCCGGGGCAGCCGGGAGGCGATCACGACGGACGCGTCGCCCGGATCGGCCCGCCCGGTCAGGGCCTTGAGCACTTCGGCGGGCCCGACGGCGGCGGTGCCCTGGGTGAGGTCGACGACGGCGAGGGCGGCGACCAGGAGGACGAGCGCGGCCGTCACCGCGGCCGCGCCCGTCCGGGTCGCCGCTGTCGACGGACGGGTGGCGGGGGTAGTCGCGGTGACGGCCATGGCTCCGTGCTTCTGCTTCGTCGCTGCTTCGTCAGGCGCTCGTGGTTCGGCGCCTGGGCTTCGGTGCCGGTACTTCGGCGCCCGTACTGCGGTCCTGTACTGCGGCGCCCGTACTGCGGCGCTTCTACTTCGTCAGCGCGGCGACGAGGGCGTCGATGTACGCCTCCATCGACCCGGGACCGCCGAACATCCAGATCCCGTCGGGCAGTCGGTGAACGTCGCCGGACTTCACGAAGGCGAGGGACTTCCAGACGGCGTTCTTCGCCAGCTCGTCGCCGAAGGGATTGCTGGTCTCGTCCTCGTCGTTGCCTATGTAGGCGAACTGGACGTCCTTCGGCAGGTCGGTCAGGCCCTCGACGTCGGTGGTGCCGAGGCCGTAGGCGGCGTCGCCCTTCACCTTCCAGGCGTTCTTCAGACCGAGCCGCTCGTTGACGGCGCCGATCAGCGAACCGCTGGTGTACGGGCGCAGGGAGACCTGGTTGGAGGCGACGTAGCCGTCGGCGAAGGCGATGTCCGCGCCGTCGAGACCGGCGTCGGCGAGGGCCTTCTTGCCTTCGGCGACCTTGGCCTCGAAGCTCTCCCGAGCGGTCTCGGCCCGGTCGGTGGTGCCGGTCGCCTTGGCGATGAGGTCGAGGTTGTCCAGCATCTGCCCGATCTGGTCGGAGGCGTCAGCGGACCGGATCCCCAGCACCGGGGCGATCTCGCGCAGTTGCTTGACCGCGGCGGGTGCCAGGTCGGAGGAGGCCACGATGAGGTCGGGCTTGAGGGAGGCGATGGTGTCCATGCTCGGCTCGCCGCGCGTGCCGATGTCCTTCGGCTCGCTCTTCAGCGGGACCGCCTGGTCCCAGGTCTTGTAGCCCTTGACGTCCGCGACGCCGACGGGGTCGACGCCGAGGGTGAGGAGGAACTCGACCTCGTTCCACTCGGTGGCGACGACCTTGGTGGCCGGGCCGTCGAGTTCGACCTTCTTGCCGGTGGAGTCGGTGAGGGTGATGGCCTCGGAGGCCTTCTCGGTGCTGTCGGCGGCGGGCTCGGTGGTACCGCAGGCGGCGAGCGCGAGTGCCGCGACGACGGTGGCAGCGGGGAGCAGGAGACGTCTCATGAGGTGGAGCGGAGCCTTTCGCTTCGGGTGGTGCGGGTGTGGTGACGACCGATCGGGCGAGTGCGCAGCCGGCCGGTGAGGGGGTCGGTGTCGACATCGATGCGGATGCCGTAGACGGCGGTCAGGCGTTCCGGGGTCAGGACGTCCTCGGGGTGGCCCTCGGCGACGATCCGCCCCGCTTCGAGCAGGGTGATGCGGTCGGCGACGGCCGCCGCCTGGTCGAGGTCGTGCAGGACGACGCCGACGGCGATGCCGTGGTCGTCCGCCAGGTCGCGGACCAGGTCGAGGAGTTCGACCTGGTAGCGCAGGTCGAGATAGGTGGTCGGCTCGTCCAGCAGGAGCACGCCGGTCTCCTGGGCGAGGCAACTGGCGAGCCACACGCGCTGCAACTGCCCGCCGGACAGATGGTCGGCGCCGCGCTCGGCGAGGTCGAGGACGCCGGTCAGCGCGAGTGCCCGGTCGACGGCGGCCGTCGCGTCGAGGTCCCTGCGGCCGAAACGGCCCCGGTACGGGTAGCGGCCGAACTCGACGACGTCCCGCACGGTCAGGCCGCTGGGTGTGGGCCGCCCCTGGGTCAGCAGGGCCACGTGGCGCGCGAACTCACGGGAGGTCAGGGCGAGTCCGTCGGTGTCGGCGTCGATCCTGAGCGCGGCACGGCGCGGCCGCTGCAGCCGGGCGACGGTCCGCAGGAGCGTCGACTTGCCGCTGCCGTTGGGGCCGACCAGGGCGGTCACCTCGCCGGGCCGGAGCGCGATCGCGACGTCGTGCACGACATCGACGCCGTCGTACGACACGGTCACGCCCGTGGCCGACAGTGCGTGCCCGCGGAGCCTCGGGGCGTCGGCTGCTTCCTCACCAGATCTCACAAAGCGAAGGTTAGCCTAACCTAATTATTGGCCGACAGGGGTCCCCCGTCGGCCGGAATCAGCCGGTCGGCCAGGACCCCGGATCCCACACACCCGAGCGGCGCAACGACTGCGGGCAGTGCAGATGGATCTCGTCGATCTCCAGGACCAGCGCCAGCGCGGGCCGCCGGTCGTCGAGCGTCATCGCGTCGAAGAACGGGGCGTCGGTGAGGATCCGCGCCCGGCCGTCGATCCGCAGGACCTCCTTGGAGCGCGTCGGCGCCCGGTCAGGCGCCGAGCGGCGGCAGTACGACATGCCGGTAGGTGTTCACGCCACGACAGCACTACGGAGCCGGACACCCACGTCCGCGCGACGCCGGACGGCCGGCACCCCGTCAGAAGCGCACCGGCAGATCGAGCAGGCCACGGGCCCGCATGGACGGCCGCCAACGGACCTCGTCCGGCGCGATGTCGAGGGCCAGATCGGGGAACCTGTCGAGGAGGGCGGCGAGAGCGATCTCGGTCTCCATCCGTGCCAGCGGCGCGCCGAGACAGTAGTGGATGCCATGGCCGAGGGCGAGATGCCCGCTCGCGTCCCGGCCGATGTCGAGCCGGTCGGGGTCGGTGAAGCGGTGCGGGTCACGGTGCGCGGCGGCCAGGGACAACAGGACCGTCTCACCGGCCGGAACGACCACCCCTCCGATGGTGACGTCCTCCACGGGGAAGCGCCGGATGGCCAGGGGCACGGGGCCGTCGTAGCGGGCCAACTCCTCGATCGCGCCGCCCAGTCGACCGGGATCGGCACGCAGCGCGCGCAGTTGGCCGGGGTGGCCGAGCAGGGCCAGGGTGGAGTTGCCGATGAGGTGGACGGTGTTCTCGTACCCCGCGAACAGGATCAGGAAGGCGAGCGACATGAGCTCGTCCTCGCTCAGCCGGTCCTCGTCGTCGCGTACCGCGATCAGGGCGGAGAGCAGGTCGTCCGACGGCTCGGCACGCTTGCCGGCGATGAGCAGGGTGAAGAAGCCCAGCATGTCGCGGACGGCTTCCTTGGCGCGCTCCGGTCGCGTCGGGTCCGGGGCGATCAGGGTGTCGGTCCAGGAGCGGAAGTCGTGCCGGTCGTGCGGGGCCACGCCGAGCAGGTCACAGATCACGGCGATCGGCAGGGGTGCGGCGTACGAGGCGATCAGGTCGGCACGCCCGTGCGGTTCGATGGCGTCGAGCAACGCGTCGGCGGTCCGCCTGATGGGTTCGCGCAGGCGGGCGACGCGGCGCGGGGTGAACGCCCGGGACACCAGGCGCCGGATGCGGGTGTGGTCCGGCGGGTCCATGTTCAGCAGGTTCGCGTCCAGCGCCGGCGGCAGCGCGAGCCCGTGGTAACCACCCGGCGTCGCGTTGCGCTTGTCGAGGGAGAGCCGGGGATCGGCGAGGGCCTGGCGTACGTCGTCGTACCGCGTGACCAGCCACGCCGGAAGCCCGTCCGTCCCGGCGATCCGGTGCACGGGCCCGGCCTCCCGAAGCCGCGCGTACACCGCGTAGGGATCCGCGACGAGTTCGACGGGGTCGACGAGGGGCGGCTGTTCGGGCGTTGTGGTGGCCATGGGTCTCCACCCTAGGGCCCTCTGACGGATCCCCTGACGGATCCCCTGACGGATCTCTTGACGGATCTCTTGACGGATCTCTTGATGATCGTCACGACAGTCGCTCGACACCCGCCGGGCACGGCGCGTGTTCGGCAGGTCAAACGGCGGTTCGCGCGCCCTCCCCAATATCGTCCGCAACCCTTGACGCCCCCCTTCTGACTGCGTAGACATGACAGCGCAGTCAGGGCCAGGAACGGCTGACAACGTTCCGGAGTCCATGTCCCGCACGACCGGGGCCGGGAACGCAACACGTGCCCGACTCCGGTGGACCGACCGACGGGGCCACGACGATCCGGTCCGGTCGGCGTCGCGCCGACTCGGACCCGGGGCGTACGTGTCCTCCCCGTGAGACGTACGTGTCCTCGCCCCGTCCGCGTCCGCGCCGACACCGGCGCCCACCCTCACCTCACTCGCACCCTCACCTCACCTCACCTCATGGCCGACGGGCCCCGGCACCACCGTGTGCACCCCTAGAAGGAGGAACCGTGCAAAGACGCACGTTGAAAAAGGCGCTGGGCACCTTCGCCGCGGCGTCCGCGCTGCTGGCCGTACCCGCCTCCGGCGCGCAGGCGTACAACCCGACGGGCGGCACCCTGTACCAGCTCGGCAGCGAGCCGTGTCTGAAGGGGCGCGGCAACTGCGCGGTCTACCCCAAGTCGGCGCAGCTGCCGAGCGGTCGTCTGGTGGCCGCGTTCGAGAAGTCCACGGTGGTGTCGGAGACGGGCAGCGCCGACAAGCAGACCCTCCCGGTCCACAAGAGCGACGACGACGGCACGTCCTGGCAGCCGCTGTCGGAGGTCAAGGCACCGGCGTACCTCTCCGCCGACCCCAAGTACGCGAAGTACACGAGCAACTGGACCAACCCGTACTTCTACGTCCTTCCCCAGGACGTCGGTGATCTGAAGCAGGGCACCCTGCTCCTCGCGAGTGTCGTGTCGGGCGACGACTACTACTACAAGGAGCACAAGGCGGCCGATCCGAACTGGACGCCCTCCAACGACGGTGACCGCAAGGACCTGGCGATCGCCCTGTACTCCAGCACCGACGACGGCGCCACCTGGAAGATCCTCAACATCGTCGCCACCGGCGGCTGGCAGGGCGGCAGCGCGGGCGCCACGGGGCAGAACATCGCCGACGCCAACACCAACAGGCAGGTGGATCCCCTCTGGGAGCCGTACCTGATGGTCCACAAGGGCAGCCTCGTCTGCTACTACTCCGACGAGAACGACTACACGGGCTTCAACGCGACCACGGGCGTCCCGACCCTCGACCCCGCCAACGACACCGCCAAGGACTCCCTGGGCCAGATCCTGGTGCACAAGACCTGGGACGGGCGCAGCGCGAACTGGAGCGCACCCGTCGTCGACCTCGCCGGCCTGACCCAGGACATGGGCGGCGGCAAGACGGAGATCGGCGGCGGCCGGCCCGGCATGACCAACGTCGTCCGCACGACGGACGGCAAGTGGCTCCTCACCTATGAGTACTGGGGCGGCGGAGCCAACACCCGGTACCGGATCGCCGACGACCCGCTGAAGTTCCACACCGGTTCGCCCACCGGTACGGGGGTCAACTCGCTGCCGACGGACACCGGTTCGCGCGCGCTGTCGATGAACGGCAGCCCCGTGATCATCCGGCTCCCGGGTGGGCGGCTGGTCTACAACGCCGCGGGCAGCGGCAACGTCTGGGTCAACGAGAGCGGGCGCAGCGACGGGACGTGGAAGGAGTACCAGACCACCTCCCAGGCCGGCTACAGCCGCAGCCTCCAGTACGTCGAGGGCACGGGCCGCATCTCGATCCTCAACAACCAGGGCACCTCCACGCTCAAGTTCGCCGAGATCGACCTCGGGCACAGTGACGGCGCCTACTACCAGTTGGTGAACCGCAGGACCGACCAGGTGATCGGCACCGGCAACAAGACCAACGACGCCAACATCGGCAACGGCGACGTCCCCGACGTACGCCTGGAGGCCCCCGGCTCGGCGTCGAACGCGGACACCCAGTTCTGGCACGTGGTGACGGAACCCAACGGCGGTGTGACCCTGCTGAACAAGGCGGGCGGACGCGCTGCGGCCATCTGGACCGGCAACGCGACAGCCGGGCAGAGGATCGGCCAGTGGGTGGACAACAGCAGCACCGGCAGCTGGAACCTCGTCAAGACCGGTGACGGCTTCTACAAGCTGCAGTCCGTCAAGAACACGAGCCTGTACCTGACCGGCGCGTCCGCCGGGGCCCCGCTGACGCTGCAGACGGCGACGACGGACGGTTCGCAGGACTGGGAGCTGGTCCAGTAGGCGGGTTCACCACGCGTCGACAGCGGCTGAGCGATACGGCCGGCGGTCCGACGGCCGCGTCTGCGGCACTGCCGCAGACCCATGCCGACGCCCCGGCCGTGACGCACGTTCAGCACGCGCTCTTCCGTCGCGGATTCATCATGAGGAAGGGCGGGTCGTCTCCGTCGATCTCGGGCTCCGCGGTCATGGCCGGGTCGAGGGCGATGTCGTTCACCACGATGTAGTCCCCGGCCGTGGCCATGTGGGTGATCGCCGTTCCCGCAGGTCTCCCGCAGGCGACCTGCTTGCCGTTCTTCAGGTCGTACCCCAGGAGCGCGGGCCCCTCGCCCTTCCAGTCCGTGGAACCCGCCCAGACCGCGTCGGAGGTGACGGCCACGTCATTGAAGGAGCGAGAGCCCCCCACGTCGAGTGGTGTCTTCACCCGCCAGGCGGTCGTGCGGGCGGCCGCGTCGGTCGCGACCAGGGTGAAGCCCTCGTCCGCGATGTCCACCCCGAAGGGCTGGTCCTCGGCGTTCGGGGTGGCCTGTCCCTCCTCCAGCGGAACCGGCCTGCCGTCGCCGTCGATCCACCAGTACAGCGCCTTCGCCCCTCCCGTGCTCCCACCCAGCCGGAACGTCAGCAGGTCGCAGACGTTCCGCAGGCACGCGTACTCGCCGAGGGTGGGTTCCTGGACACCGTCCTCGCCGATCCGCGGCCACGCGGCGGGGATCTCCGGGGCCAGGTCCGCTGTCCGCCTGCCGGTCCGCGCGTCGAGGAGGCGGACGCCCTTCTCGCAGCTCTCCCGCACGACGACGGCATGGGTGGCCACCCAGGAGCTGGTCGTGGCCGCGGTCTCGTCACACTTCCAGCTCTCCTGCCAGAGTTCGCCTCCGTCGGCGGCGTCGAAGGCGAGCAAGCCGCTTCCGGTGTCGACCAGGACCACCGGCCGACCGTCCCCGGGGACGACCCGCAGTCTCGTGTCCGTGTTGCTGCCACCCTCGTCGTACAGGTACCGGCCGAGCGCCGACCACCGGCCGCCGACGGCATCACCGCTTCGCGCGCGCCAGCGCACCGTGCCGGTCCGGGTGTCCACCGCGACCAGCGCCCCGTCGGCCCACAAGGAGACAGCGAGCGGGGGGCGTTCGGCGCGTTCGGCCAGCACCACCTTCAACAAGGTCTCGTCGCGCTCGTACGCCCAGTAGGCGGACGTCTTCCGCGGAGCCTCCAACGGCTCCGCCCACACCCGGTTCTCGGCGTCGAGCACCCGAAGCCGTTTGTCGGCCACGAGCGGGATCGCGGTCAGCGCGACCTCGAAACCCGGGGAGGGCTGCTCGACCCGGGCCGGATACGCACCCGTGGCCTTCGTGACTTTCTCGGTGACCTCGTCCTGCTGCTGACACGCGGTCAGCGCCGCCGCCAGCACCATGCCCGTGCCCAGGGCCACGGAGGTCCGTAACGCCCGCCGTCCCGTCCGTCTCTCACGTACCCGCGTCGACATGGGGGCATCGTAGGGCCGGAACCCCACCTTCCTGACACCGAGCGATGCCTGGTAGCTCGTGGCACGAGCCACGTGCCAGCCATCGCCCGCTCGGCCGGACGACAGCTGCTCAGTCGAGGATCGCGGTGGCTTCGATCTCGACCAGATGCTCGGGGACGTCCAGTGCTGCGACACCCAGCAGCGTGGCCGGCGGGACCGGGGTGGTGCCCAGCTCTGCGGCCGCCCGGGAGATCCCCTCCAGGAGCTGGGGCATCTTGTCGGGGGTCCAGTCGACCACATGGACGGTCAGCTTCGCCACGTCGTCGAAGGAACCGCCGACCGCGGCCAGGGCGGTGCCGATGTTGAGGTAGCACTGCTCGACCTGCGCGGCGAGGTCGCCTTCGCCGACCGTGTGCCCCTCGGCGTCCCAGGCGACCTGCCCGGCGATGAACACCAGCTTCGACCCGGTCGAGATCGACACCTGCCGGTAGACATCGACCTCGGGCAATCCACTCGGGTTCACCAGGTTGATGGCCATGCTGTCTTCCTCCTCGTCCTGAGCGCCCGTCCGGCTCGTGTCCACCCGACAGGGCGCTTCGGTCTCTCGTGGTTACTCGGGAACCGTAGGAGAGTGGCCGTTGACATGGAAGAACGCACTTTTCAGTGACTGGGGAACCCAAAGGTGACCATGCAGATCAAGGAGCGATCCGAAGAAAAAAGGCACTCCTGATCACCGGGACCCACCCGCCGCGACTTCGAGCAGCGCGCGGCGAGGGGGTTCAGTCCCAATCTCCGGGGTCGGTGGCCTCGATGAGCGCGGCCAGCTCGGCGCGGTCATGGAAGGCGCTGCTGAGAAGCAGCCCAAGCTCCCGCAGGGCCGCCTCGTCCTTGCCGTAGACACACATCATCCCGGCCTCGGGGTCGAAGCCGCCGATCCGGTCGGCCAGTTCCGGCGCATGAATGCGCACCGCCGTGTGCGCGACGGCGTCCCAGCTGTAGCCGCCGCCCTCCTGCCCGACGGCTTCGAAGAGGTCGGTCGCTTCGCCGAAGTGGTTGTCGCTGAGGATCAGGCTGTAGTTGCCGGGCGATGTGCCGAACAGCCTCAGCGGGCTGAGGTCCGTGTGATCGATTGTCTCCGTCATACGGGCATCCTGGCACGGCCCACTGACAGGTCGACCGCTCGCCGACGTGAAGCGCGAGCCGCCGCTGTTGGCGCGCTCCGAGCGCGGATCGGACCGGCCCCGACGGGACCAGCGCCCAGGGCGATCAGGACCCGTGTCCCCTACGGGCGGTAGCCGGGCCCCGCACTCTGGCCGCACATCGTCCGACGGCATCCGCCGCTGACTCAAGGAGCCCGATGTGACCACCGCACAAGCGGCTTCGCGCGACAACTGGACCGACGTGGCGGCCGAGCTCGGCAAGCGCG
Source organism: Streptomyces gottesmaniae (assembly GCF_031845845.1). Lineage (NCBI taxonomy): Bacteria > Bacillati > Actinomycetota > Actinomycetes > Kitasatosporales > Streptomycetaceae > Streptomyces > Streptomyces gottesmaniae. The sequence continues at coordinate 62,161 of NZ_JAVRFJ010000041.1, read as the reverse complement.
TCGCGCTGCTCCACCCGGCCGACGCGGAGCTGACCGACTCACCGCACCTGGGCCGACAACGGGTTCACCGGCTCCTACGACGTCTTCCACCGCGCGTTCGTCGCGCGGACGGGCCCGAACCGGACCCCGGAGCTGGGCCTGTTCGGCAGGCGCCCGGAAAGTCTGCCGGCCCGCACACCGTTCGGCCCCGGCACCCGCGGTGCGTCCGCCACCAGGCGGTCGCGGTGGTGCTGACGACGAGAACCCTCGCCTTGCCCAGGGAACCTCATGTCCCTGAGCACCGCCTCCTCCCGGCTTCGCGCGACCTTCCCGGTCGGCAGGTGTCCGCGCGGCGATGAGTCAGCCGGTTCCCGCAGGTCTACCTTTTGACCGGACGACCATCTCATCGGGAGTAGGCCATGGGTCTCATCCACATCGAACTGTTCGCAACCCTCGACCTCGTCGGCCAGGCGCCCGGCGGCCCCGACGAGGACCCGGCCGGGTTCCCGTTCGGCGGCTGGCAGGCACCCCTGCTGGACGAGGTGACGGGGGCACAGATCGGTGCCGCGTACGAGGGCACGGACGCCCTCCTGCTCGGCCGGCGGACGTACGACATCTTCGCCGCCTACTGGCCGCACCAGAAGGGCGGCGAGGACGGCGCGATCGCCGACCTCTTCAACCGTGTCCCGAAGTACGTGGCCTCCCGCGGAAAGCCCGACCTCTCGTGGGCCGGGTCCACGCAGCTCGGCCCGGATCTGGCCGCCGCGGTACGCGAGATCCGTGACCGGCACGAGCATGTGAAGGTCGTCGGGAGCCTGGACCTGGTGCAGAGCCTTCTGCGCGAGAAGCTCTTCGACCGTCTCGACCTCTGGGTGCATCCGATCGTGCTCGGCGTCGGGAAGAAGGTGTTCGACGGCGGCGAGGTGCCCACGAACCTCACGCTCCTCGAACCACCGGCGGCCGGCCCCAAGGGGGCCGTGTACCTGCGCTACGGACTCGCCGACGGCACCCCCGCCACAGGGGACATGAGCGCACCCGATCGCGGCGTCGAGCGCGCCGACTGAGACCGGGCTCCTGACCTGCGACCGCCACGGTCCTGGCGCCGACGCGGGCGAGGTAGGCAGAAGCCACGGCCGCCCCCAGGACGATCCTTCTCAGCCAGGAAGTCCTGGTGGGCGGCTCAGCACAGCAGTGCGCGGGAACCGGTGGACGCCGACGGGCGCTCGACCTGTTGCGGATCAGCCCTCATCGCCTCTCGCCGGCGCATTCCGCAAGGAGAAGCCTGCTGGCTCCGGCCGGCGCCCCTGCACTGGGCGATCAACGGTTTCGGTTACGCGCCGGCATGGGCGACGCCCAGGTGGTGGCCTGCGGCTCGAACGGATGCTCCCCCCGGGCCGACCGTGGAGATCCGGGGCGTCTACAGCGCGTCCACGGCGCTCACCTTCCAACCCTCGGAAGTGCGGGTGAGCGTCATCCGCACCCGGTTCAGATCCATGCGGGTTCCCGTGACCTGGGTGCTCGTGGTGACCTGGTTGACGAACAGCAGGACCACGGCCTTGTCCGGTCCGGCCGACACGACGGACGCCGCGGGCAGGCCACCGCCCGCGGGTGCCGCCACCGTCGCCTTCACCACGCCGTGGTACTTCCTGGCGGTCGGTCCGACCACCTTCGTCGTGGTCCTTCCGTACTCGGCGCGGAAGGACCCGGTCAGATGGGTGCGGGCGCGGGCGAAGTCCCGGTCGAGATGCCGGTAGTCGTACGACAGGACGACGGGCGCCGCCTTCCGAGCGGCCGCGAGCGCCTCTCCCCGCGCCTGTTCCGCGCGCCGCCCCTCCCCGTACTGCCACCCGAGCAGGGCGATGGCGACCAGACCTGCCACGAGCACCACGCAGGACACCATGGTGAGCAGCCGTCGCCGGGGCCGTCGTACGGACGCACTCTCCTTCAGCGCATCCTCGGACTCGGACCCGGACTCCGACGCCAGCTCCGGCTCCGGCTCCGGCGGGTCGTCCCACCCGTCACCGCCCGGAGCGTCGAGCACCACCGTGCGCCCGGAGTACCGCTCCTCGGTCAGTGGCGGTGCCTCGGCCGCGAGGTGCTCCACGCGTCGAGCGCGCTTGGCCGCCGCGCGGGCGGCCGCGGTCATGGTGCGGCGGGCGGGGGAGCCGGCGCCACGGGTTCGCGAGGTCGTGTTCGCCACGGTCTTTCTCCTCAACTCTCGTCCTCGTGCGTGCTGTTCGTACGGGAGGCCGGTTGTCAGCCCACGAACTCGACGTCGGACGTCAGCCAGCGACCGTCCTTGAGTACGAGGTCGAGCTGGAGCCGGTACGTGCGCGCCTCTCCCTTGGGCACGGCGGTGTTGGTCACCTTGCTGTCGGCGACGACCAGGACGCGGGCGGACCGGGCGTCGGACCTCACGATGCCCGCTTCGAGGACCTGTCCCTCGGACACGGACTTGTTCTCGGCGACCAGCGCGGTCAGCTGCTCGGTCTGCGCGGTGAACTGCTCCTTGAAGTCGCCGGTGGCGCTCTTGAGCACGTTCCCGCTGTCCCTGTCGTAGTGGCGGTAGTCGAGCGAGGTGAAGTTCAGCGCCGACTGGCGGGCCGCCGCCAGGACGTCCTGCCGCCGTTGCTCGGCCCCGCGCTGTCCGGCCAGCCCCACGGCCAGCCAGATCGACAGCGCGGTCGTCAGGACGGTCGCGACGACGAGTCCGGCGGACAGCGCCCTGTGGCGCACCCGCTTCCCACCGTCGGCGTTCATGCGCTCGGTCACCTCGGCGTTCATGCGCTCGGTCACCTCGGTGCTCATGCCATCGGTCCGACGAGTAGCCATTGCCACGACTCCTTTCCGAAGACGGTCTGTTCGCCGCCCGTCGAGCCGATCTCGACGGGCCTCCCGTCCGGGCCGGTGGCGGTGCCCGTGTCCGGGTCGTACGGGGTGACGTACGCGGCCCGTTCGGCGCCGTACGAACCCGTCGACGCGCCGGGGGCGTTCTGCGCGCCGCGCACCGAGGTGTCGCTGCCGCGCGGCGCCGTGCAGCGCGCGTCGGTGTTCGCCGGGCGCGTGCTGGTGTCGGCGGGGTCCCGCCGCTGTGTCCCGCCGTACCCCTGGGTGCACGGCGGTGGGTCGTCGGCGCCGAGGACGAGGCCGAAGTGGGTGGTGCCGTCGCCCGGGACGACCGTGTGGCTGCCGGAGACGACGACCGGGAAGGTGACCAGGGCCTGTTCGACTCCGGGCAGCCGCGCCACGGTGACCTGGCCGCCGCTGATGAGGTTGGCCAGCAGGACCGGCAGATCCGCCCGGGTCGACTTCAGCAGGGAGTCGATCTCCTGCGCGGCGGGCGTCGCGTTGCCGATCAGCCGGCGCAGGTCCCCGTCGCTCGACTTCAACTCCTCCGTGAGCGCCGCCAGATCGCGGGAGAACGACTTGATGGCCGAGCCCTGGTCGGCCTGGGTCTTGAGGACCGTCCGCGAGTCCTCGATCAGCGAGATCGTCTCCGGGAGCGTGTCGGACGCCGCCTCGACGAGCTCGTTCCCCGAGTCCACCAGCTGACTCAGCCGCGGTCCGGTGCCGGAGAAGGCCTTGCCCAGTTCGTCGACGGTGGTGCGCAGATCGTCCTTGCCGACCGAGTTGACCAGCCGGTCGAGGCTGACGACAAGGTCGGTGGTGGGCAGCGGCACCCGGGTGCGCTCGCGCGGTATCGGGCTGCCGTCGAGCAGGTACGGGCCGCCGGTCCGCCGCGGTTGCAGATCGACGTACTGCTCGCCCACCGCCGAACGGTTGGCGACCACCGCCAGGGTGTCGGCCGGGATACGGGGCGCGTCGTCCTCGATCTCCAGGGCCACCGACACCCCTCGGCCGGACAGCCGCAGCTCGCCCACCCGGCCCACCGGCACCCCTCGGTAGGTGACCTCGGCGCCGGAGAAGATGCCCCCGGACGCGGCGAAGTCGGCCCGCACGGTGTAGCCGCGGCCGAGGACTTGGTCCACCAGGCCCGTGTACTCGGCGCCGACGTAGGACACCCCGACGGCGGTGAGGGTGGCGAAGGCGAGCAGCTGGGCCTTGACCGTACGGGTGATCACGGCTGTATTCCCTTCAGCATGAGCTCGGCGAGCCCGAGGTCGATCCCCGCGGGGAGGCGCCCGGAGTCCCCTCGGGGGCCGTAGGCCGCGGTGCACACGGGCGGGCACAGCAGGTCGTCGCCGTCCGTGGGCGCCGAGGGTTCGACCGGAACCTCGGGGGTCTCGGGCAGCGGGGCGGGGGCCGGGAGGTCGGGCACGTCCGGGAGGTCCGGCACGTCCGGCAGGTCCGGGGTGTCGGAGCCGTCTTCCCCCTCACCGGAGCCGCCGGACCCGCCGGGCTTGTCCGTGACGTTGCCGTAGATGCCCGCCAGGTCGAGGTCGGCGGTGACCGCGAGGTTGACGTAGTCGCCCTTGACGGCGTCGACCACGTTGCGCGGGAACGGGTAAGTGGTCAGCAGTTCAAGGGAGTTGGGCAGGTCGTCGCCCGCCTTGTCGAGCTGCTGCAGGATCGGCTTCAGCTGCTTGAGGTTGGCGACGGTGTCGTCCCGCGAGGCGTTCACGACCCGGGTGCCGGTCTTGCTCAGCTTCGACAGGGCGGTGAGCATCCGCGTCAGGTCGCGGCGCTGGTCGGCGAGGACCTTCAGGGCGGGCGGCAGCGTGTCGACGGCATCGGCGACCGTCTTCTTCTCCTTCCTCAGCCGCTTGGCCAACCGGTCGATGCCCTTGAGGGCGCGGACGATGTCCGCGCGCTGCCCGTCGAGGCCGCCGAGGAACGTGTCGAGTTCCCCGAGCAGCGACCTGACCCGGTTCTCGCGGCCCTCCAGGGCCTTGTTGAGCTCCACGGTGATCGTCTTGAGCTGGGCGACGCCGCCGCCGTTGAGGAGCGCGGACAGGGCGGAGAGCACCTCCTCGATCTCCGGGTTGCGGCCGCTGCGGGACAGCGGGACACGGTCGCCGTCCCGGAGCCGTCCGACGGGCGCGGGGCCGACCGGCGGGGACAGCGCCACGTACTTCTCGCCGAGCATGCTGGTCTGCCGGAGCTCGGCGACCGCGTTGGCGGGCAGCTTCACCGAGTCGGCGACGCGCAGCCGCACCCGGGCGTGCCAGCCGTCCAGCTCCACCTTCTCGACCGCGCCCACGGTGACGTTGTCGACCTTGACCGCCGACTGCGGCACCAGGTCCATGACGTCCCTGAACTCGACCGTGACGTGGTAGGAGTGGCCGTCCGCCGCCGCTCCCCCGGGGAGCTGGACGTCGTACCAGCCGTTGAACTGGCAGCCCGTCAGCAGCAGGGATCCGGAGGCCGTCCACGCGGCCACGCCCGTCCTACGGGAGACATTCATGTTCGGGCCTCCAGGATTCCGCCGAGCGTCCGGTCGACCGTGCCCGTCACCGCGGGGGCCGCCGGTACCTCGGGCAGGGAGTCGAAGAGCTTCTTCAGCTCCGCGCAGTCGGGGTTCTCGCCGCCTTCTTCCCCGGTCGTCTTCAGAAGGGAGCACAGGAGGGACGCCGGGTCCTGCGGCTCCTCGGGGTTGTTGCGGGTGTCGAGGGTGCCGGCGGAGGCGTTGTAGGCGTTCTGCAGGTTCGACAGACCCGTGGGAGCGACCTCCAACAGCTCCTCCAGCGCGGCGCGTTGGGTGACGAGGACCTTGGTGACCTTGCTGAGGCCCCGCACGTTCGAGGTCAGTGACTTCTTGTTCTTCTTCACGAACTCCGACACGTCGCCGAGTGCCGCGCCCAGATGCTTCAGCGCCGCCGCGAGGTCCTCGCGCTCCCCGGCGAGCTGCTCCGCCACCTTGCTGAGGCTGGTGTTGAACGACCGCACGCCTCGGTCGTCGGCGGCGAGCGCGGCCGTGAACACCTGGAGGTTCTGTACGGTGCCGAACAGGTCGCCCCGCCCGTCGGACAGCGTGGTGACGGCCTGCGAGAGGTCCTCGACGGTCTGGTTGAGGTTCTCGCCCTGGCCTTCGAGGTTGTCGGCGCTCACGCCCAGCAGTCGCGACAGGGAGCCGTCCTTGTTCGCGCCCTTCGGGCCGAGGGCCTCGGACGTGGTGTGCAGGCTGTCGAAGATCCGGTCCAGCTCGACGGGGACGGCCGTGCGCGACTCGGGAATGACGTCGCCGTCCCGCAGCACCGGGCCCTTGCGGTACACCGGCAGCAGTTGCACGTAACGGTCGCTGACCACCGAGGAGTTGATGATGGCGGCCTGCGCGTCGGCGGGCAGCTTGCGGCCCTCCTCGTACTCCAGCTCGACGCGCACCCGGCCGCCCTCCGGCGTGATCCGCCTGACCTCGCCGATGCGGATGCCGAGGACGCGGACGTCCGAGCCGGGATAGATACCGACGGTGCGCGGGAAGTACGCCGTGACCCGGACGGCCTGGGGGCGCGGCCACAGCACCACGGCGAGCGCGGCGAGGACCGCGAGCGCGGTGAGCAGCACCAGGGTGCGCGGGGCGGGCAGTCGCCTGGTCATCGTGAGCCTCCCGTGCGGGGCACCACCGGGGCGGCGACCAGGTTCTGGACGTAGGAGTCGAACCAGCGGCCGTTGCCGAGGGTGTTGGTGAAGACCCGCACGTAGGGCGCGAGCAGCTTGACGCTCCGGTCGAGGCTCGCCTGGTTGCGTTCGAGCATCCTGACGAAGGTGTTGAGGTTCTTGAGCGCGGGCCCGATCTCCTCGCGGTTGTCCTCGACCAGGCCGGAGAGCTCGATGCCCAGCAGGGCGGAGTTCTTGAGCAGTTTGTGGATCGCGGCGCGCCGCTTGCTGATCTCCTTGAACAGCTTGTCGCCGTCCTTCACCAGCGCGGAGAAGTCCTCCGAGTGCTCGGCCAGCACCCCGGTGACCCCGTTCGCGTGGTCGAGGAGCTCACGCAGCGCCTTGTCACGCGAGGCCACTGTCCGGGAGATCCGTGACAGTCCCTTGATGGAGGCCCGCACCTCCGCGGGCGAGTCCTGGAAGGTGGTGGAGATCGTGTCCAGCGCCTTCGCGAGCCGCTCCGTGTCGACCTCCTCCGTCGTGGTCGTCAGGTCGCTGAACGCCTGCACGACGTCGTACGCGGACACCGTCCGCCGCAGCGGGATCTCGCTGCCCGCCCTCAGTCGGCCCGGCCCCTTCGGGTGCAACGCCAGGTATTTCGCGCCGAGGATCGTCTTGACCCGGATCGACGCGCCGGTCTCGGTGCCGAGGTCCGGGTCGTCCTTGACCTTGAAGGTCACCTTGACGTGGTCGCCGTCCAGATCTACGTCCTCGACCTTGCCGACCTTGACCCCGGCGATCCGCACCTCGTCGCCCGGCTTGAGGCCGCCGGCCTCCGAGAAGGCGGCGCTGTACGTCTCGCCGCCGCCGATCACCGGCAGGCTGTCGGCGTTGAACGCGGCCACGGTCAGCAGCGCGAGGGTGGTGAGCCCGACCGCGCCGACGACCACGGGGTTGCGGTCCCGGAACGGCTTCAGCCGCGGGCGGCCCGCCGCCTTCCGGGGCAGCCTGATCCTCGGCAGCTTCGGTGGCAGGACGCGCACCTTCATCAAGGGCTCAGGGCGACGCTTCCTGCGGGGAAGGAGCCGCGGCTTCGGCAGCCCGGGCAGCTTCGGTGGCATGACGCGCACCTTCATCAGGGGCTCGGGGCGGCGGCGCCGTGTCCTGCGCGGCAGGATGCGGATCCTCATGCGCCGCACCTCGCCCGCGCCACGTGGAACTCGGGGGTGAGTACCTGCTTCGTCTTCGGCAGCACGATCCGGCCGTCGAAGTCGCAGAGGTAGAAGTTGAACCACGAGCCGTAGGACGCCGTCCCCGTCAGCTCGGTGAGCTTGTTCGGCAGCCGCTTCAGCACGCCCTCCACGGTCTTCTCGTTCCTGTTCAGCGTTCCGGTGAGCTCGTCCAGCTCGGTGATGTCGTCCTTCAGCGGCGGGCGGGCGTCGTCGAGCAGCCCCGATGTGGCCTCAGTGAGGTCGCCGATGCTCACCAGGGACTCCCCGATGGGCTTGCGGTCGGCGGACAGTCCGGAGATCACCCGCCGCAACTGCTTCAGCAGTCCGGAGAAGCGGCCACCGCGCTCGTCGAGCGTCTTCAGTACGGAGTTGAGGTTGTCGATCACGGAGCCGATCAGCTCGTCGCGGTCGGCGAGCGTCGTGGTGAGCGACGCCGTGTGCGCGAGCAGGCTGTTCACCGTGCCGCCCTCGCCCTGAAGGGTCTTGATGATCTCGGTGGCGAGCTGGTTGACGTCGTTCGGGCTGAGCGCGGCGAACAGCGGCTTGAAGCCGTTCAGCAGCGCGTTGAGGTCCAGCGCGGGCTGGGTCCTGGACAGCGGGATGGTGCCGCCGGGCCGCAGCCGGGTGCCGTCGCCGGCGCCCTCGGTGAGCGCGATGTACCGCTGCCCGACCAGGTTCCGGTAACGGACGACCGCGCCGGTACTGGTGAGCAGCGGGCGCTCCGCGGTGACCGTGAAGGTGACCTCGGCCAGGGTCCGGTCCTTGATCCGGATGCCCTCGACCTCGCCGACCCGCACCCCGGCCACGCGGATGTCGTCGCCCTCCTCCAGGCCGGTCACATCGCTGAACACGGCTCGGTAGGTGTCCTTCGGCGCGAAGGACACGTTGACGATGGTGGCGGCGAGCAGAGCCGTCGCCAGGACGGTGACCAGCGCGAACAGGGTGAACTTGACCAGCGGCGCCATGGTCTGGCGAGCTCCCGTCGTCCTCATACGACGCTCACCGCCGTCCCACGAGCGAGCGGGCCGAACAGCAGGGTCGCCACGGGCGGCACCTCGTCCGCCGGTACGCCCAGGACGGGGGCCACGAGCGAGCCCACGGCCCGCTGCTCGGCCCCGGTGGCGGACACGTCGACGCCTCCGGGCGGGGCGCCGCCCGAACCACCGGGCGACGTACCGTCGTCGAGCTTCGTGTGCGGTGCGGGCACCTGTGGATGGGGCAGACCCCGGCAGTTCGGCCCGGACCGCTCGGCGTGACGCGGCTCCTCGCCGGGCTCGTACGCGGCCTGTGGGCGGACGACTTCGAGGGTGATCCGCATCCGGCCGCCCCGGAACGCCTCCTCGGACGCCTTCTCCTGCCGGACCAGCCCTTCGAGGAGGCACGGGTACTCGGGTGCGTAGCGGGCGAACAGCTGAAGGGTGGGGCGGGAGACCCGGCCCAGCGTGATCAGCCGGTCGCCGTTCGCGTCGAAGAAGTCCTCACCGGTGCCCGCGACGGTCGCGGTGGTGCGGAGCGCGGCGGCCAGCCGGTCCTTCTTCTCGACGATCGTGCGGCTGGTGGTGACCGTGTTGCGCAGGATCCGCATCAGGTCGGGCGCCGCGTCCCCGTACACCTCGGCGACATCGGCGAAGCGGGAGATGTCCTCCTTGAGTGACGGCAGGTGCGGGTTGAGGCGGCGCAGATAGCTCTCGACGCGGGTGAGGTTGTCGCCGATCCGGTCGCCGCGGCCCTCCAGCGCGGTGGCGAACGCCGAGAGCGTGGCGTTCAGTTCGGCCGGCTCGACCGTGCGCAGCAGCGGCAGCAGGTCGTTCAGCAACCGCTGCAGCTCCATACCCGTCTTCGTACGGTCCTGGGTGATGACGTCCCCGGCGCGGATGGGCCGGGCGGAGGAGCCGCGCGGTGCCACGAGGTCGACGTACTTCTCGCCGAACAGCGTCTTCGGCAGCAGCCGCGCGTGCACGTCCGACGGGATGGACGCGACGTACTCCGGCTTGAGCGCGATGTCGAGGGTCGCCTTCTCGCCGTCCGCGCGCACCGCGCGCACCTCGCCGACCAGCAGTCCGCGCAGTTTGACGTCGGCGCGCGGATCGAGCTGGTTGCCGAGGCTGCCGGCCTCCAGGGTGATGCGCACGACCGAGGTGAACGCCTGCTGGTAGACGGCCACGGCGAGCGACAGCAGCAGCGCGAGCACGGCTATGAAGGCGATGCCGTACAACCGAAGCCTCAGTACTCTCATCGACCTCACCCCGCGATCCGTACGGTCGTGTTGGCGCCCCAGATCGCGAGGCTCAGAAAGAAGTCCAGGACGTTGATGGCGACGATCGAGGTCCGCACCGCGCGGCCCACCGCCACGCCGACCCCGGCGGGACCGCCGCTCGCGTAGTAGCCGTAGTAGCAGTGCACCAGGATGATCAGGACGGCGAAGACGATCACCTTGCCGAAGGACCACAGCACGTCGACGGGCGGCAGGTACTGGTGGAAGTAGTGGTCGTACGTGCCGGTCGACTGCCCGTAGTAGACGGTGGTGATGGTGCGGGCTGCGAGGTAGGAGGAGAGCAGGCCGATCACGTACAGCGGGATCACGGCGACGAATCCCGCGACCATCCTGGTGGTCACCAGGAACGGCAGCGAGGGGACGCCCATCACCTCCAGGGCGTCGGTCTCCTCACTGATCCGCATCGCGCCGAGCTGTGCCGTGAAGCCGGCGCCGACCGTGGCGGACAGGGCGAGCCCGGCCACCAGCGGGGCGATCTCCCGGGTGTTGAAGTACGCCGACAGGAAGGCCACGAAGTTGGAGGTGCCGAGCTGGTTGAGGGCCGCGTAGCCCTGGAGGCCCACCTCGGTGCCGGTGAAGAACGACAGGAAGGCGATGACGCCGACCGTGCCGCCGACGACGGCCAGCGCGCCGCGCCCGAAGCTCACCTCGGCGAGCAGCCGCAGGATCTCCTTCTTGTAGCGGCGCAGGGTACGGCCCGTCCACGCGAGTGAGCGGCCGTAGAAGGAGAGCTGGGTGCCCAGCTCCTCCAGTGAGCGGAGCGGGCGGTCGAGGAGTCGTGGAGGTCGCATCGTCGGTTCCTCAGCCCCTCTGCGGGACGACTTGGAAGTACACCGCCGTCATCACGAAGTTGGTCACGAACAGCAACATGAAGGTGATCACCACTGACTGGTTGACCGCGTCGCCGACGCCCTTGGGTCCGCCCTTCGCGGTGAGCCCCTTGTACGAGGCGACGATCCCGGCGATCGCCCCGAACACCAGCGCCTTCACCTCGGCCGCCCACAGGTCGGAGAGCTGGGCGAGGGTGGTGAAGGACGCCAGATACGCGCCGGGGGTGCCGTTCTGGAGGACCACGTTGAAGAAGTAGCCGCCGGCCACACCGACGACCGACACCAGGCCGTTGAGCAGCACGGCCACCACCATGGAGGCCAGTACGCGGGGGACGACCAGCCGGTGGATCGGGTCGATGCCGAGCACCTGCATGGCGTCGATCTCGTCGCGGATCTTGCGCGCCCCGAGGTCCGCGCAGATCGCCGTGCCGCCCGCGCCCGCGATCAGCAGCGCGGTGACGATCGGCGAGGCCTCCCGCAGGACGGCGAGGACGGAGGCGGCACCCGCGAAGGACTGGGCGCCGAGTTGCCGGGTCAGGCTGCCTATCTGGAGGGCGATGACGGCCCCGAAGGGGATCGACACCAGGGCCGTGGGCAGGATCGTGACGCTCGCGACGAACCACGCCTGCTGGATGAACTCCCGTGCCTGGAAGGGCCGTCGGGGTATGGTTCGCACGACGTCCAGCGCCATCGCGAACAGGTTGCCCGACTGCCGCAGCGCTCCGGTCGGTGACAGGCTCATGCTCCGGCCACCTCCTTCCGGTGCGGCTCGGCCTTCCGCTCCTTCCGGTGCACTTCGGCCTCCCGTCGGGCGATGGCCTCCCAGCGGGGCGGCCTGGTGATGCCCGGACCCGGCAGCAGGCGGGGAGGCAGCTCCTGACCGCCGGGCGTCGTGGTGTGCTCGCCGTCGCCGAGCTGCGCCAGCTCCTGCTCGACCTGGGCGGCGTCCTTCTCCTCCGCCATGCCGATCGGCCCCTGCATCCGGCCGTTCAGGAACTGGCGTACGACCGGCTCGTCGCTGGTCAGCAGCTTCTCGCGCGGGCCGAACATCACCAGCTCACGGCGGAACAGCAGTCCGATGTTGTCCGGCACCTGGCGGGCGGAGGCGATGTCGTGCGTGACGATCAGGAAGGTGGCGTCGATCTGCGCGTTGAGGTCGACGATCAGCTGGTTGAGGTAGGCGACGCGTACGGGGTCGAGGCCCGAGTCGGGCTCGTCGAAGAGGATGATCTCGGGGTCCAGCACCAGGGCGCGTGCCAGCCCGGCCCGCTTGCGCATACCGCCGGAGATCTCGCCGGGCAGCTTCCCCTCGGCGCCGATCAGTCCGACCATGTCCATCTTCTCCAGCACGATGCGCCGGATCTGGCTCTCGGACTTCCGGGTGTGCTCGCGCAGCGGGAAGGCGATGTTGTCGTACAGGTTCATCGAACCGAACAGCGCGCCGTCCTGGAACAGCACCCCGAACAGCTTCCGCACCTCGTACAGGTCGTGCTCACGGAGCTTCGTGATGTCCCGCCCCGCGACCTTGATCGAGCCGCGTTCCGGCTTCAGCAGCCCGACGAGCGTCTTGAGGAACACCGACTTGCCCGTGCCCGAGGGGCCGAGCATGACCGATACCTCCCCGGCGGGCAGCGTCAGCGAGACGTCCTGCCAGATGACCTGGTGACCGAAGGACTTGGTCAGCCCTTCCACACAGATCTCGACACCCATCCGGTTCACCCTTCAGCCGTGGAGCAGCTCCGACATCTGCTCTACGGGGAGGGGCGGGAGGTCCGTCGCGACGAGGCCGATTTTTTTCGGACGAGTTTGCGGACTGCTGGTCAGGCGGCCTTAACAGCCTCCTGACCAGCGCGTTTACGGCAGCTCGGTCGCGGTGGGGAGGGAGAGGGGCGTGGCCGGTACGGAGGATGTGTCCGGAACCGACGACATCGACGCCGCCGACGGCAGCGGGGGGACAGCGGACTCGACCGGCGCATCCGACACATCCAGCACGCCTGACACATCCGGCATATCCGGAACATCTGACACAACTGGCATATTCGGCATGTCTGGTGTGTCCGGCAGCTCTGGCACGCCCGGGACTCCGGGCACCCTGGGCGCGGGCAGCCCCGGAAGCGGGGGTACCGAGGCCTCGGGCAAGGGCGGCACGGACAGCGGCAGCATCGATCCGTCGCCGGCCGCGGATCCCGCCGGACCGTCGCCGGGAGCCGCCGACGCGGGCGACGATGCGCGCGACTCCGGCGCGCGCTCCCGGCCGCCCCCGTCGCTCGTGAGCGCCACCGAGGGCCCGGACACGGAGGGCCGCGGAGCCGGACCGCCCTCGCTCCCGTCGAGCGCGTACGGCATCACGAACCCCGCCACCGCCAGGGTCGCCGCCGTCGAGGCGACGGCCACGGCATGCGCGTTCCCGCCTCCCCGCGGCCGTCCGCGCCCGAGCAGGAACAGCACCACGCCGAGCGTCCCGGCCAGCGAGGCGCGCAGCGTCCGCCGGGCCCGGGCGAGCAGCGACTCCACGGTCCGATAGCTCAGCCCCATCTCCGTGGCGACCTGGCCGACGTCCAGATCCTCGGACTTGAGCCGCAGCGCCTCCGCCTGCCGGGCGGGCAGTTCCCCGCTGCGCACGGCCAGCCACTTCGCCTCGGCCCGGTCGCACACCGCCTCCTCGACGGGCACCGGGCCCGGTGCGATCAGCGTGGGGCTGGTGCGCACCTCGGCCTCGCGGTTGACCTGCCGGTACCGGTCGACGCACAGCCGCATGGTCACGGTCGTCAGCCAGGCACCGAGGCGCTCGTCGTCGAGGTCCGGACGCTCGGCGGCACGCAGCATCGCCTCGTGCACGGCGTCCTCGGCGTCCTCCGGGCTCATCGACCTGCGCCGGGCCACCTTAAGCAACTGCTCGCGGTGGCTCCACATGCGCTGCCAACGGTCGTGGTCCGCCTCTGTCCCAGCAGCCATGGCCGCCTCTGTCTCAGCAGGCATGTCCGTCGCCATGAGGGCCCCTTCGCGCTCACTCCGCCGGGCTCGTGCCGTCCGGCGGGTGGCGACATTACCGCCCGGTATCCGTGGTTGTGGAGGGGGACGGGCGCATCGTGTCCTCACCGTTGCTGGTCAGCGGGCCGGCACCGGGCAGCACGTCGCCGCCGCCGGGCAGCTCAACGGAAGGATCGGGTAGGGGGAGCGGCGACTCGTCCGCCTCCTGCGCTCCGCCCGCCGGACGAGACGGGGTGGGAGAGGGGGAGGGCGGGGCTGAGGCGGACGGTGTGGGCGGCGCAGGGGACGGGCTCGCGCCCGGGTGCTCGGACGGCTCCGGCGCGGGTTCGCGGGTACTGCTCGGTCTCGACGGCTCCGGTCGCGCGGACGACCCGCCGCTCTGGTCCGGCACCACCCGATGCCCTTCCAGGAAGTACGCGTACCAGGCCCGGACCGTGCGCAGATAGGCCTCCGAGTGGTTGTAGCCGAGGATCGCCCGGTCCAGGTCGGCCGGGTCGGAGAGGTCCCGCCCGCCCGCGCACAGATAGCGCCCGGCGGCGAGCGCCGCGTCGAAGACGTTGTTCGGGTCGGCCCGCCCGTCGCCGTTGCCGTCCACGCCCCAGCGGGTCCAGGTCGACGGGATGAACTGCATCGGGCCGACCGCCCGGTCGTACGCCGTGTCCCCGTCGTGCCGGCCGCCGTCGGTGTCCCGGATGACCGCGAAGGCGCCGCCGTTCAGCCGGGGGCCGAGGATCGGTGACACGGCCGTACCGTCTGCGGTCACCCGGCCGCCGCGCGCCTGCCCCGACTCCACCTGGCCGATGGCGGCCAGCAGTTGCCACTCCAGTCGGCATCCCGGTGCGGTGCCCGCGAGCTCCGACTCGGCGCGCCGGTACGCGGCGAAGACGGTCGCGGGCAGTGCACCGCCGGCCCGCCCCGCGGCCGTGTCCTCGTCGGACTTCCCGGTCCGCAGCGGCGGAAGCTCGGTGCGGTACGGGGCGTCGCCGGAGACGCTCGGCCCGTGCTCGGCGCGCGCCGCGTTCCGCGCCGCCTCCGCGGCCTGTGCCGAGACCCCCGGCGCCTGGGAAGCGGTCAGCGCGGCCATGGCCGCCGCCGCGATCGCCGTGCATCTGGTCCCTCTCGCCGTACCGACCGTCCTGAACACCATGCGCACCGCCATCTCGCGGCCCCTCCCTGTGTGGATTCCGTCCTCTGCTCTACGCGGGCGGTCGGCGCGTCCGTCGCCGGAGGAGGAGAACGCGGGAGAGCGGTGTCATCCGCCCTGGACATCGCCTCGGAACTCTGGACGGCCGGCCGCGGTCGGCCCGGGAGTGCCTTCGCCGCACGCCATCGGGCGCCGCAGAGGTGATGCATCGTCACCCCGGCGCCCCGGGGCCCGAGTTCGAGGCGCTCAATCGCCACGACCGCATCCGGTACCTCCTCCGGCTGCCGAACCTCTTCGACGTCGGTTGACAGCTTTGCTGTGCGGGGCTCGCATCAGGCGTGGACCCGGACGCCGTCCTCTTGAGGCGACGCGGACGCGCAGACCGCCCGGGCGTAGGCTTCGCTCAGCATGGACAGGGCGGGGCGGAGCACATGACGGTTGAGGCAGCACAGAGGTGGGGGTCGACCCTCGATTCGGTCGTGGTGTATGCGCAGGGCGCGGTCTGCCGCCGTCTGGCCCGGGGCATTGTGCCGCCCGACGGCCGGGTACGGGTGACGGGACTGCCCCACTCGCTGGACCCGGGCTCGCTGCGGGCCCGTGTCCTGGGCGCACCTGGGGTCCGTGTCGCCGAAGCCCGGGTGGAGGTCGAGGCCCAGCCGCTCGGCGGGGACACGCCCGACGAGTTGCGGCGCGAGGTCGAGCGGCTGCGCGACGCGTATGCGGCGGCACGGGGACGCCGGGACCGGCAGCTGGGCCTGATCGAGGAAGTGAGGGCTCTGCACCCGATCCCACCTCCCCGCAGGCGCGAGGACCCGCACCGCCGCACCCCGGTCGACGCGTGGCTGGAGCTCGCCGACTTCGTCGACGAGCGGCTGACGGGACTGCACACCCGCCTCGTCGAGCTGGAGGATGCGCTGCACGACGTCGAGCACAGGCTCGCCGTCGCCGCCGACAGGCTCGCCCGCGCCTCCACCGACGCACCGTCAGCGCATGTGGAGACCACCGTCTGCGCGGTCCTGACCCTCGACGGCACCGGTGACGCGCAGCCCGAGGTGGAGCTGGAGTACGGGGTGCCGGGCGCCGTCTGGGTGCCGACCTACCGTCTCACGCACCGTCAGGGCGACGGCAGTGGCCGTCTGATGCTGCGTGCCTCGGTCGCCCAGCGGACCGGCGAGGACTGGACCGGCGTGCGCATCGCCCTGGCCACCGCCGATCTCCGGCGCCGCACCGACCTGCCGCGGCTCCGCTCGATCCGGATCGGGCGCCGTCAGCCCGCCCCCGCGCCCTCCGGCTGGCGCGAGCCTCCGGCAGGACTCGCCGACCTGTTCACCGGGTACGAGGCAGCCGGCCCCCGCCCTGCCACAACCGCCGCACCTGCGGCTGTCGTGGCCGGCTCCGCGTCCGTGGGTGCGGCGGACGGCTCCGCGTCCGGTCCCGTTCCACCACCGCCGCCTCCCCCGCCGCCGGCCTCGCAGGGCTACGGCGGTCCGTCGGCCGCGGTCCCGGCGCCTGGCGGCGCGTACGCCCCCTCCCCGGTGTCGTTCGGCGGCGGGGTGGCCGACCGTGCGCAGCCGACCTCCTCCCGGCCGGCCGGCAGGCCGCGGACCGGCGGCAGTTCCTTCGCGGGTGCCGCCGCCCCCATGGCGCCCGCGGCTCCCGGCCGGGCCGCACCTCCACCCCTTCCGGCACCGGTGGCCGGTCCGCCGCAGCCGAGCGGCGCCGAGCTCGACTACGCCGCCCTCGTCCTGTGCGGCCCCGACGGACAGGGGGATCGCAGAGGCCGGTTGTTTCCCGGCTCTCGCTTCGACCCGGTGGCGAACGAGCACCGCCGCCGCGCCGAAGCGGTGGCCGCGCTGCCGCTGCCCGGCCACGCCGTGCGGCCCCGCGAGTCGGCGGGTTCCTTCGACCACCGCTTCGATGCCACCGCCCGCGCCGACATTCCGTCGGACGGCACCTGGCACACCGTCACCGTCGGCGAGATCCCGGTCGGCCTGCGCACCGAGTACCTCTGTGTGCCGTCCGTGGAGCAGACCGTGTACGCGACGTTGGTGCTCTCCAACGCCACCGACCAGGCGCTGTTGGCCGGCCCTGTGGAGGTCACCGTCGACGACGACTTCCTGCTCACCACCGCGCTGCCCACACTCGCCCCCGGTGGTGTCCGCCGGGTGGGTCTCGGGCCGGCCGAGGGCATCCGGGTCACGCGCCGTACGAACCTGCACGAGACGACCTCGGGCCTGCGGGGCAACACCACCGTGCTGGACCACCGCGTCCACGTGGAGCTGGCCAACCGGCTCGCGAGGCCCGTCACCGTCGAAGTCCGCGAGCGGGTGCCGGTCACCTCCGAGCCGGACGTCCGGATCGAGGAGCGGGCCGACTGGGCGGCACCCGAGGAAGGCACGGGGCCCGATCGCCATGCGCCCGGCACCCGCGTCTGGCGACTGGACCTGCCGGCAGGCGCCACCGCCGCCCTCGACGGCGGCTACGAGATCCGCATCCCGACCGGCAAGGCCCTGGTCGGCGGCAACCGCAGGAGCTGACACACGCCATGTCCACGGCCCCGAAGCCGATCGCCCTCCCTGTCACCGCCGTCACGTGTCTGGAGGATCGCGCCCACATCGAGCGCGCCGCCGTCCTCGACCTGAAGGCCGGGGTCCAGCGGCTGCGTCTCGGGCCGGTCAGTGCGCTGGCCGTCGACCGGACCCTCCATGCCGAGCTGACCGCCGATCACCCCGCGACCGTGCTCGACGTACGGGTCGTCCGCGGCTGGACGCCACGCGGGCCACTGCCGTCCACCGACGACTCCGCCCTGCGCCGGCGCGTACACGCCCTCGAAGAGGAGCAGCTGGCTCTGGGACAGCGACGTGACCGGCTGCGTGCCCGCCTCGACCTGCTCGGCCGCCTCGCCGCCGATCTGCTGCGGGAGATCGGCGAAGGCGCCGGCTCCGGGGAGAGCGAAGGACCCCGCTGGGCCCGCGAACTGGACCGGGTGGACGACGAACGCGACGCACACGGCGAGGAACTGCGCACCGTGGAGGCCCGGCTGGCCGCCCTCGCCGCCGAACTCGGGGAAGCCCGGCGAGCCATGGATCTCTCCGAGGAGGAGCCCGCCGAGCTGGTCGGCCATGTCGAGTTGACTGTGGAGGCCGCGGTCGCCGGGCCGGTCGGGCTGCGCCTGAGTCACCTGACCCCGTGTGCGCTGTGGCGGCCCGCCTATCGGGCCGTGCTCGACGGGGACTCCCTGACGCTGGAGACCGACGCGATGGTCTGGCAGCGCACCGGTGAGGACTGGTCGGACGTACGGCTGACTCTGTCGACGGCCCGCTCGGCGCGGGCCACCGATCCGCCACGGCTGGGCGAGGACCGGCTGACGCTCAAGGACCGCTCCGCGGCGGAGCGCCGCACGCTCGACGTCGAACTGCGCGAGGAGGAGATCGGGGACCTCGGCCCAGCCCCGGTGCTCGGCCTGCCCGGGGTGGACGACGGCGGCGAGGCGCGGGTACTGAGATCCCCCGCGCCGGTCTCCGTACCCGGAGACGGCCACGCCCACCGGGTGCCGCTCACCGTGTTCACCACCGCCGCGAGCAGCGAGTACGCCTGCTCACCCGAGGTGTCGCCGCTGGTCACCCAGGTGGTGCGGTTCGACAACCTGTCCGGCCACGTGCTGCTCGCCGGGCCCGTGGACCTGGTGCGAGGCAGCGGATTCAGCGGCCGCGGCACGCTGGACTTCACCGCCCCCGGCGCCCCCGTCGAGCTGGCCTTCGGCAGCTGCGACGACTACCGCGTGGCCCGGCATGCCGAGGAGTCCCGCGGCTCCGCCGGAATCACGCAGCGGACCGTGGTCACCCGCACGGTCCGGCTGCACCTGTCCCGGTTCTCCGCCCCCGGAGAGCACGACGAGCGGGTGGTCGTCCTTCGGGAGCGGATCCCGGTCTCCGAGGTCTCGGCGGTCGAGATACGCCTGCACAAGGATTCATGCTCCCCGGCGCCCGACGTGGTCGACGCCGAGGGCATCGCCCGCTGGGACGTCCCCCTGCCGCCCGGCAGCCGCCGCACAGTCACCCTGGTCTACGAGCTGTCGGCGAGCGCCAAGGTCACCGGACTGTGAGCGGTGGTCCACTGCCCGCTCGCCGACAGCACGACGCTGTGCGCGAGGCCACCTCACCAGGGCACGTCACGCCCCGGTAGGCCGCCCCTCACTGCCCCGCCAACCCCGTATGCGCCACCCCCCGCACGATCTGCCGCTGGAACAGCGCGAAGACGATCAGGAGGGGCAGGCCCGCGATGACGACCGACGCCATCATCTGCTCGTAGCGCAGGCCGTAGGACGTCTGGACGTTGACCAGGCCCACCGGGAGCGTCATGCCGCCCGGGTCCGTGGTCACCAGGAACGGCCAGAGGAAGTTGTTCCACGTCGAGATGAACGTGAAGATGCCGACCGCCGCCAGGACCGGACGGGACAGGGGCAGCACGATCGTCCAGAAGACGCGCCAGCGGCCCGCGCCGTCGACGAAGGCCGCCTCCTCCAGTTCGCGGGGGACGCCGTCGAAGAACTTGACCAGGATGAACACCATGGCGGGGACGGCGACCTGGGGCAGGATCACGCCCCAGTACGTGTCGACCAGGCCCAGCTGCACCATCTCCGCGAACAACGGGGCCATCAGGACCTGGGGCGGGACCATGATTCCGGCCAGGACGACGGCGTACAGCACCTTGCGGCCACGGAACTCCGTGCGCGAGAAGCCGTACGCCGCCATCGCGCACAGCAGAACCGTCAGGATCGTCGTCATCACCGAGATGTACGCCGTGTTGAACATCCAGCGGCCTATGTCGCCCGCCTCCCACACCTTCCGGTACGCGTCGAAGGTGACGTGGGAGCCGAGCCAGCGCAGGGGCGTTCGTGTCGCCTCGCCTTCCGGTTTGAGGGACGTCGCCAGGGCCCAGGCCAGAGGCAGGACCCACACCACCGCCAGCAGCAGGGCCGCGGCCAGCATCACCCAGCGGCCCGGGGTCCAACGGACCTTGCGGCCCTCGTCCGTCGACGGCACGGCGCTCATGCCGACTCTCCCCTCCGCCGCGAGAACCGCAGCTGTACCAGCGACACGATCACGATCAGGGCGAAGAAGAGGTACGAGACCGCCGAGGCGTAGCCGATGCGGTAGCCGGTGAAGCCGGACTGGTAGACGTACTGGAGGATCGGGCGGGTCGAGTCGTCGGGGCCGCCGCCGGTCATGATGTACACCTGGTCGAAGATCTTGAGGGAGGCCAGGATCTGGAGGACCAGGACGACTCCCGTGACTCGCCTCAGCAGGGGGAGGGTCACATGCCGCAGCCGCTGCCAGGCGCCCGCGCCGTCCAACTCCGCCGCCTCGTACAGGTGTTGCGGAATCGACTGCAACGCGGCCAGGTAGAGAAGGAAGTTGAAGCCGACCGTCCACCACACGGTGGCCGCCACGATCGACAGCATCGCGTACCGCTCGTCCGTCAGCCAGCCGATGCCCGGGTGCAGGCCGAACCGGGCGAGCAGTTGGTCCGCGAAGCCGAAGCCGGAGGGGAAGATCACCCAGAGGAAGAGCAGGCCGATCACGCCCGACGGCAGGAGGAAGGGCGCGAACCAGGAGAGCCGCCAGAGCCATTGGACGACCCGCAGATGATGCGAGAGCAGGGCGAGGACCAGGCCCGTCACCACCAACGGGACCGTGGACAGGATCGTGAACCAGATCGTGTTCCACAGCGACGACCAGACGCCCGGGTCCTGGAACGCCTCCGTGTAGTTGTCGAAGCCGATGAACTCTCCCCCCTCGCCGGTGATGTTGTCGCTGCGCAGGCTCATTCCGATGCCGGACACCAGCGGCCAGAGCAGGAAGAGCGCATAGGTGAGGAAGAAGGGGGCGATGAACACCAGGCCGTGCTCGGTCCACTTCCGGCGGACGGTGACGGGTCGCGCCGTCGGCTGCTCCGCCGATACCGGGACGGTGGTCGCGGTCGTCGTGGTGGTCACGCGGCGCCTCCTTCGCTGACCGGTGACTTGCCGCCGAGCGCGACGCCGAGGGGAGCACTGCCGAGCGGATCCGGCGTGTCGAGCAGCTTTCGCAGCCGCTTCTTCGCCTCGCGCAGGGCACCCGACGGCGTGCGCGATCCGGTGAGTACGCCCGAGAAGACCGCGCCCAGCTGGATCCACATCGGCGAGGCCGAGCCCGCGAACCAGGCGGGCTGGTCGAGGGCCACGTCGTCGATGACGGACCGGTAGGCGGACTGCGGCTCCAGTTCCAGATAGTCCGGTCGCGTCAGCGTCGGCAGGTACGCGGGGACGTGGCCGCCCTTGGCCCACTCCACGGAGTGCTTGAGCATCCAGGCGACGAAGGTGTGGGCCGCCTCGTTCGCCCCGCCCGGGCGGCCGCCGTCCTGGTGCGGGAGTACGAAGGAGTGGCAGTCGGCCTGGGCGGTGGGACGCCCGAACAGCGCGGGCACACGAGTCATGGAGAACGGCAGCCCGGCGGTGGCGAACGTGGACACCTCCCACTCGCCGTTGAGGTGGAAGGCGGTCCTGCCGGCGTTGAACACCCCGATGGAGCCGGGGTAATCGACGCGGCGCACCATCAATCCGTCCGCCGTGAGCCGGGCCATGAACTCGAGGACCTCCAGGGCCTTGGCGTCGTCGAGCGTGAGGCGTCTGCCGTCAGCGGACAGGACCGTGCCGCCCAGCTGCGAGTAGAACGTGGCGAACAGCCGCCAGGGGGTGACGCAGTCCGGTCCGGTCGTCTCGGCGCTCAGCCCGGGCGCGCCCGTGGCCTTCTTCGCCGCGCGCAGGGCGTCCATGAACTCCCGCGCGCTGCCGAGGGGTCGGAGCCGCCCGCCGTCGCCGAGCAGCCCGGCCTTCTCACAGACGTCGGTGTTGTAGTAGAGCACCATGGGGTGGGTGTCGAACGGGATCGCGTACTGCTGCCCGTCGACCGTGCCGCGCTGGAAGATGTCCTCGGGAAACTGGTCGGTTGCCACGCCCAGTTCACGCAGCAGGTCCAGGTCGAAGGGGTCGAGGAGCCGCCCGGGCCCGAACCCCGCGAGCCGTGCCAGGTGGAGCACCGCTACCTCGGGCGCCCGCCCGCCGGCCCCCGCCATGCCCAGCTTCGTGTAGTACGGGGTACCCCACTGAAGCTGGGTCGCCTCCAGGCCGATCTCCGGGTGCTCCTTGGCGAACGCGTCGACCAGCGCGGTCATATTGGCCCCGTCGCCGCCACCGAAGAGGTGCCAGTAACGCAGCCGGGCCTTCCCCTCGGCACCGAAGGAGGGCGCGGCGCACCCCGCCGCACCCAGCACCAGCCCTCCGGTGCCGACGAGTAACTTCCTTCTGCTCAGGCGTGTTTCACCGCTCACGGTCCACCCTTCGATCGTCCGAAATGCCGAACTGTGCTCGCGAATTCGGACGGACGCTAGATTCGAAGCGTTTCCGAGTCAACGGTTCACGCAGCCATTCACGGAACGGCCGACGGCGACCGTCCGCCCAGGTGGCCGAGAATCACGACACCCACACGCGAGATGGCGTGGCGGGAAGCTGGACGACGATGTGCAGGACCCGCACCACCAGCGGACGAAGAACCTGCCGGCACACCTCCGGCAGGCACGCCGGGTCCGAGGCGAACCGTTTCCCAGCCCCGCTCCTCGCCCCGTTCGGCGCGGCCGGACTCCACCTCTACGGTCTCCGCAGAACGGCCACCTAACCGAGGAAGCTCAGCCGGACCTGACGGTCGGGGTTGTCCCTGTTCGTGTCCACCAGACACACCGACTGCCACGTCCCCAGTTCCAGTCGTCCGGCGATCACCGGAAGGGTGGCGTGGGGTGGGACCAGGGCAGGGAGGACGTGGTCGCGGCCGTGGCCGGGGGTGCCGTGGCGGTGCTGCCAGCGGTCGTCGGCGGGCAGGAGGTTGCGCAGGGCGGCGAGGAGGTCGTCGTCGCTGCCGGCGCCCGTCTCGATGATGGCGATGCCGGCCGTGGCGTGCGGGACGAAGACATTGAGGAGGCCGTCCCGTCCGGCCGCGGCCTCGCGGAGGAACTCCTCACAGTCGTGGGTGAGGTCGACGACCCGCTCGTGGGAGCCGGAGGCGACGTTCAGTACTCGGGTGGTGAAGGCATCGGACATGGTTCCATCCTCGCGCACCGAGAAGGCGCCGGCGTGAACCGTGTACTCCGCGCCTCCTCCACCGCACCGGTGCCCCCGGGGAAGATCCGGCACCCCCTCCCCGTTGGTAGAGGCATGAACGACACGCGTGAGGTCGAGGTGCTCGTCATAGGCGCCGGCCAGGGAGGACTGGCCGCCGCCTACCACCTGCGCCGCACCGGCTTCGAGCCGGAGCGCGAGTTCGTGGTGCTGGACCACTCCCCCGCGCCTGGCGGGGCCTGGCAGTTCCGCTGGCCGTCGCTGACGTACGGCAAGGTGCACGGGATGCACGCGCTGCCGGGCATGGAGCTGACGGGGGCCGACCCGGCGCGACCGTCGTCCGAGGTCGTCAGGGAGTACTTCGACGCCTACGAGCGCACCTTCGACCTGCGGGTACGGCGTCCCGTGGACGTCCGCGCCGTGCGTGAGGGCCAGGACGGGCGGCTGGCCGTCGAGACCTCGGACGGTGGGTGGTCGACGCGGGCACTGATCAACGCGACGGGGACATGGGACCGGCCGTTCTGGCCGCGCTACCCCGGGCAGGAGACCTTCCGGGGGCGACAGTTGCACACCGCCCAGTACCCGGGGCCCGAGGAGTTCGCGGGACTTCGGGTGATCGTGGTCGGCGGAGGCGCGTCCGGGACACAGCATCTGCTGGAGATCGCGCCGTACGCCGCCGCGACGACCTGGGTGACGAGGCGTCCGCCCGTGTTCCGCGAGGGACCGTTCGACGAGGGCGCCGGGCGGGCGGCGGTCGCCCTGGTGGAGGAGCGGGTGCGGCAAGGACTGCCGCCGAGGAGCGTCGTGTCGGTGACGGGTCTGCCGCTCGACGACGCGATCCGGCAGGGCATCGCGGACGGCGTCCTGGACCGGCTGCCGATGTTCGACCGGATCACCCCCGACGGCGTGGAGTGGGACGACGGCCGCCGTGCGGACGCCGACGTCGTCCTCTGGGCGACCGGTTTCCGCGCCGCTGTCGACCATCTGGCCCCCTTGCGGCTGCGCGAACCCGGTGGCGGTATCCGCGTCGACGGCACCCGCGCGGTCGCCGACCACCGCGTTCACCTGGTCGGGTACGGCCCCTCGGCGAGCACCATCGGCGCCAACCGGGCCGGCCGTGCGGCGGTGCGGGACATCCGGCGGTTCCTGGCGAACACACCGGCCGCCGCCTGACATCCCGAGCCGCCCCGGCCCCGGCCCTCAGCCCGTCGTCGGCGAGGGCGACCCGCTGACCGTCCCGGCCTCCGGTGACGCCTTTCTGCGGTTCTGGTTGAACTCGGCGACGTTGCGCAGGTGTTCCTGGTAGTTCGCCGTGAAGCGGGTGTCGCCCGGCTTGACCGTGACGAAGTACAGCCAGTCGCCCTCCGTCGGGTTGACGGCGGCACGCATCGCCGCCTCACCCGGGTTGGCGATCGGAGTCGGCGGCAGGCCCATGCGCCGGTACGAGTTGTACGGGCTGTCGATCTTCGTGTCGTCGACGGTGGTGTTCAACGTGGAGCGGTTCAGCGCGTAGTTGATGGTGGAGTCCATCTGCAGCGGCATCCCGCGTTCCAGGCGGTTGAAGACGACCCGGGACACCCGGCCCATGTCCTGCTCGGTGGCCGCCTCGGCCTGGATGATGCTCGCGATGGTGACCGCCTGATAGACGTTCATCGCGTTGCGCTGGGCCCCGGCCGTGACCTGGCCGCCGTTGAACTTCTTGTTCGCGGTCTCGACCATGGACGCCAGCAGGGACTCGGGGGTCGACTTCTCCCGCAGCGGATACGTCGCCGGGAACAGATAGCCCTCCGGGTTGCCCTCGGCGTCGTCGGGCAGCATCAGCCGGGCCTTGGACAGCGACTTCTTGGTGGATCCGGCGGGCAGCGCGAGGGCCTTGTCGACGGCTTCGTAGACCTGGCCGGAGCGCCAGCCTTCCGGGATCACCAGGGACGCGGGGCGCTCGGCCGCGCCGCCACCGCCTCCCACACTCAGCAGCGGCACCGCCACGGCGGTGGCCGCCACGACGGCCCCGGCCGCGATGAGGGCGGCCCGGCCCCGACGCGTCAGTCGAATCGTGCTCCGTGGCGGAGTGTTCATCTGCATGCGGGCACGGTAACCCGCATATCACCTCAAACCCGGCATATCTTCATCTTGTCGGCTCCAGTTTCGGCACCTTGGCCACCTCCCGACCGGGCTTCAGCCGCGCGTCCCGCCGGACCAGCGCCGCGTACCGCCCACCGCTCTCCAGCAGTTCCTCGTGCGTACCGCGTTCGACGGCCCGCCCGGAGTCGAGCACGACGATCTGGTCGGCGCCGCGGACGGTGGAGAGCCGGTGCGCGATGGTGACGGTGGTCCGGTTCGCGGAGAGCGCGTCGATGGCCTCCTGCACCGCATGCTCGGTACGGGTGTCGAGGGCGCTGGTCGCCTCGTCGAGGATGAGGACCGGGGGATCGCGCAGAATGGTGCGGGCGATGGCGAGACGCTGCTTCTCCCCGCCGGAGAAGCGGTGTCCGCGCTCACCGACGACGGTGTCGTAACCGTCGGGCAGGGCCGCGATGTGGTCATGGATCTGGGCCGCCCGCGCGGCCGCGTGCAGCTCCTCGTCGGTGGCGTCCGGTTTCGCGAAGCGCAGGTTGTCGGCGACCGAGGCATGGAAGAGGTACGTCTCCTGCGAGACGACGCCGATGCCCCGCGCCAGGGTGTCGAAGTCCAGGTCGCGCACGTCGACCCCGTCGAGGGTGACCCGGCCGCCCGTGACGTCGTACAGCCTCGGCACCAGCCAGCCGAGCGTGGACTTGCCGGCGCCGGTCGGCCCGACGACGGCGAGGCTGCCGCCGGCCGGAACGCTCAGGTCGATGCCGTCGAGGATCGGGCGCGACCTCGCGTCGTCGCCGGGGCCACCGTTCTCGCCGGGGCTGGCGGCGCCGTCGGCGCCGTCCGCGTCGTAGCGGAACTCGACCTTCTCGAAGCGGAGTTCGCCCTTGATGCGGTCGAGGTGGACCGGGTGCTCGGGCTCGGTGATGTCGATCGGCAGGTCGAGGTACTCGAAGATGCGCTGGAAGAGGGCGAGCGAGGCCTGGATCTGGACGCCCGTGGACAGCAGGCTCACGGTCGGCCGGAACAGGTTCTGCTGCAGCGACACGAAGGCGACGAGCGTGCCGACGGAGACGGACGGGCCGCCGAGCTGGAGCGCGACGCCGGCGGTCCAGTAGATGACGGCGGGCATGGCGGCCATGACCACGGTGATGATGGCCATACGCCAGCGCCCCGCCATGTTGGCCCTGACCTCCAGGTCGACGAGCCCCTCGGACTCCTCGGCGAAGGACTTGGTGAGCGAGTCGGCGCGGCCCATGGTGCGCCCGAGCAGGATGCCGCTGACGGAGAGCGACTCGGTGACCGTCGCGGCCATGGCGGCCATCTGGTTCTGCCGCTGGGTGGTGATCTTCTTGCGCTCGTCGCCGACCCGCCGGCTTATCCACACGAAGAGCGGCAGCAGGAGCAGGGTGACCACGGTGAGCCGCCAGTCCAGGGCGACCATCGCGACGACCGTGGCGACCACGCTGGTGGTGTTGGACACCAGGGAGGTGGCCGTGGAGGTGACGGTCGCCTGCATGCCGCCGATGTCATTGGCGATCCGGGACTGGACCTCACCCGTCCTGGTCCGGGTGAAGAAGGCGAGCGACATCCGCTGCAGACGGCCGTAGACGGCGGTGCGCAGATCGTGCATGACCCGCTGGCCGACGGTGGTGGAGATCAGCGTCTGCAGGACACCGAAGATGCTGGTCAGGACGGCGCTGAGGATCATGCCGAGGGCCAGCAGGCTCAGCAGCCCGGTGCGCCCCTCGGGGATGGCGGTGTCGAGGATCTCCTTGAGGAGGAAGGGCGTGGCGACCGAAGCGAGTGACGCGGCGCCGACGAGGAGACCGACGATCGCCAGTCGACCGCGATAGGGGCGGAAGAGCTTCAGGATGCGACGCACCTGGCGGGGCTGTTCACCCGTGTCGGCGGAGGGCGCCCGGGTGGGTTCGTGATGGGGATGCATGGGCTCCTACGGGAGGTGAGACGGACTGGAGGTCGAGGTGACGACGAGGACTTCCGGGGGCTTCCGGCACTTCTGGGCACTTCTAGGGACTTCCGGGGGCCTGCGGAGCCTAGCTCATTGTTACCTATACTCACAATGCACATGGTCCTGATATTGTTCCCGGTATGACCGACCCCGATGCCGACGGACTGCTCGCCGAGCAACTGCTGCGCCTCACCCGCCGCGTGCACCGCATCCAGAAGCGCCACCTCCAGCAGAGCGGGTTGGAGATCACCCCTGCGCAGTCGCGACTGCTGCGCACCCTCGCCCACTACGACACACCGCCGAGGATGGCCGATCTGGCGGAGCGCCTGGAGGTCGTGCCCCGGGCCGTGACGACGCTGGTCGACGCACTCGAGGAGAGCGGGCGGGTGCGCCGGGCGCCCGATCCCACCAACCGGCGGGTGATCCGGATAGAGGTCACGGACGAAGGCCTCGAGGTCCTGCGGGAGCTGCACCACGCGCGCCGCTCGGCGGCGGAGGAGATCCTGGCACCGCTGTCGGGCGGTCAGCGGACCGTACTCGAAGGCTTGCTCGACACGCTGGTCGGCGGAGAAGGAGGGATCCAGAGGAAGGATCAACTCACTCCGGACGCGGCCTCCTTGGTCTCCCCCTTGGAGAGAGCGGAAACCTCTGCCTCCACGGGAGTGCCCTCGCCGGCATCGGCCTCGGCATCGGCCTCGCTCTCCGCCTTCGCGGGAGGCTTTCCGAGCTCGTCCTCTTCCTCCACGAACTCGATCTCACCGTCGAGCATCTTCTTCGCCCGGTCGGTGTCCAGCGCGCCCTCCCACTTCGACACCGCGAAGACGGCGACACAGTTGCCGAGGAGGTTGGTGACGACGCGCATCGAGTCCATGATGCGGTCGACGCCGAGGAGCAGGGCGACGGCGCCGGCCGGGATGGCACCGAGCGAGGAGGCGGTCGCCGACAGCGCGAGGAAGGCCGAACCGGGGATGCCCGCCATGCCCTTGCTCGTCAGCATCAGGACCAGGACGACCGTGACCTGCTGACTGAGACTGAGGTCCACTCCCACGGCCTGCGCGATGAACAGGGTGCCGATGGACAGATAGATGGACGCGCCGTCGAGGTTGAAGGAGTACCCGGTGGGCAACACCAGACCCACGGCGTCGTCACGGGCGCCGGCCTGCCGCAGCTTCTGCATCATGCGCGGCATCACGGACTCACTGGACGCGGTTCCCAGTGCGAGCAGCATCTCCGCCCGCGTGTAGCGGACGAACTTCCACAGGCTCAGCCCGGTCATCAGCTTCAGCGCGACGCCCAGCAGCACCAGGAACGCGGCGGCGACGGCGTAGCAGAGGATAATCAGCTTGGCGTAGGTCTTCATCACGCCCAGGCCGTACTCGCCGACCAGGTGGACCATCGCGCCGAACACGGCGAGCGGGGCCAGCTTCATGACGAAGCCGACGATCGCGAAGATGACCTCCTGGGCCTGCTCGATGGCGGGCAGGATCTTGGGCACCTTGGTGTGACCGAGGTGCAGCAGCGCGGCGCCGGTGAGGCAGGCGAGCACGAGCACCTGGAGCAGCGCGTTCTCGGCGAACGCGCCGATCGCGCTCTGGGGCAGCGCGTTGAGGATGAACTCGCTCGTCGTCGGCAGCTCACCGCCGGCGGTCTTCGCGTCGACCGCGGAGGTGTCGAGCTTCGAGGGATCGACGTTCATGCCCGAGCCGGGACCGAAGACGTTGGCGGCGACCAGACCGATGAGCAGCGCGGCCGTCGAGGCGACCTCGAACCAGATCAGT
Organism: Streptomyces gottesmaniae; assembly: GCF_031845845.1. Classification (NCBI taxonomy): domain Bacteria; kingdom Bacillati; phylum Actinomycetota; class Actinomycetes; order Kitasatosporales; family Streptomycetaceae; genus Streptomyces; species Streptomyces gottesmaniae. Next base: position 33,240 of record NZ_JAVRFJ010000041.1, on the reverse strand, counting down.
GCCTTGAGCCCGATCCGTCCGAAGGCCTTCAGATTGCCGGCCTTGGCGATGCCGACGACGACCACGCAGAACACCAGCGGCGAGATGACGGTCTTGATGAGCCGGATGAAACCGTCGCCGAGCGGTTGAAAGGTCGTGGCCGTGTCCGGCCACAACCTTCCGACGACGATTCCGAGCACAAGCGCGACTCCGACTTGCGCGAACAATGAGGTACGCAGCATGCGTGCGACGCGTCGCGGCAGGGACGGTACGGACTGCGGCACGGGCACTCCTCCGAGGGGACTTTCTGTCATGCGGAAAACTGCTTCCGCGTCGATCACTATCGGGGAGTCGTCGCTCACGGGGAAGACCGTCGCGTTTCGCGGAGGTAAATCATCGAACAGACGTCACATCGCACGCATGGGGCATCAACAGCCCATACGGTCCTGGGTCAGCACTCCCTGTACGGAGACCAGCGAACGGTCGTAGCAACCGTCCGACCCGTACGTTCGGTAGCGCTCGCTCGTGGTCCCGACGGCATGCCGCTGGTCGCGCGGTACGTTCGCGGTGTACGTGGCGTCACCGGTGTAGGTGTCGTCGAGCCGGGACCACGCCGTGCGCCTCCCGCCGCGCGTCTCGGTGACCGCCGCCCGGTCGCCGAGCGTGAGCACGGTCCGCAGCCGATCTCCCGCGCCGAGCGTGGTCGTTCCGTCCATCGTGTACGACCGCTGGACGCGCGTCGTCCGGTCCTGCCCGCGTTTGGATCCTCCTCCGCCTCCGCTCACGGTGACCGTCTCGTCGTCGCTCCACCTCGCGTCGAGCGCGTCGGGGTTCTCGCCGTCCGACCAGGTGTGTGTGGAGGTGTTGACGAGGCTGCGGCGAACGGTGGTCGTGACCCGGCCGTGGGAGGTGTCGACGTAGCCGGCGACGGTCAGCCGATGGCTCCCCTCGGTGTCGAGGCGGTGCTCCGCACCCGGCGTGTACGTGGACGAGTTGGCGAAGTCGCCCTCCCTCACCTTCGTGAGGGCGCCGGTGACGTGCTCGCTCTTCTCGTCCTGCCAGACCAGGACGTTGACCGGGGTGCTCCAGCCGCTCTGCCCCTCGGGCACACCGGCGACGGACACCTCGATCCGGTGCGGGCGCCCGTCGTTGAGCAGGCCCGCGAAGGGGGTGAGGTCGTAGCGGAGGGGCTGGATGTCGAAGGCGCGGGGCCCGGGGACGACGTACCAGAGGAAGGGGTTGGACCAGCCGCCGGTCCACACGTTCGGGAACGGTGCGGCGATTCCGGCCAGTTGCCCGTCCACCGCGATCCGCACCTCACGGTAGGGCCCGTCGTCAGCCTTGCAGGAGTACGGCGCCTCGTCGGGCACCGTCAGGTACCAGTACTCCTCGCAACCGCCGCCGGACCCGGTCGCGTACACCTCGGCGATGACGCGTTCGCTGTTGCGCGGGGTGGTGAGGCCGGTGCCGTCCCGGAGGGTGAGGACGCGGTCGGGGACGGTTCTCGCCGTTCTCGCGTCGGGCCGGCCGACGTAGAAGGTCAGCGTGACCTTGACGTCGAGGATGCCGGTGTACGTGTCGTCGACGACGTTGCCGATGAGCATCTCGACCGGCTGCTCGGAACGCAGGGTGTCGCTGTAGCGCGTGACGTCCTTCTCCACGGACCACTCGATGCCGTCGGGCGAGGGCTGCGGGGTCGACGTCCGGAACACCTCGACGCCGCCGATGTGCAGATGGCCGAGCCGGTCGAACTGGCGGCCCTTGACCTTGCCGTCGAGCCGCAGGACGACCTTGCTCCATCTCTTCCCGCACTCCCCCGGTGGTGTGTAGGTCCCCCGGTAGGGCGTGAAGTCCTTGAACTGCGCCTCGGCGACAGCCACGTGGCACGACTTCGCGTTCTCGGGCCTGGAGACGGCCGGGGCAGCGGTGATCGGATCGTGCCAGTCGGTGCCGAACTCGGCGGGGACGGCGGGCGATGCGTCGGTCCGGGAGGGGGCGGCGGCGGATCGGGCGGAAGTGGCGGCGGATTCGTCGGGGGTCGCGGCGGATCGGGCGGGGGTGGCCCCGAGGAGGGTGCTCGCCAGGAGGGTCGCCCCGGTGAGCATGGACATGATGATCCGGCTTCTCATGGCCGGAGTTCTACGGGGAGTCGACACTCCGCCGCAATGGGATCTCCGGCCACAAGCAGACACAGGCGCACCGGGCGCCTCAGGCCTTCAGCTCCGCCTTGTCCCCCATGACGATCACCGGGTGCAGGGCCGGGTCGAGCGTACGCAGCAGGTACTCCATGCCCGACTTGGGCAGGCTGACACAGGCAGAGGTGCCGCTGCCGTGGTCCATGTGCAGCCAGATGCTGCCGCCCTTCGACTGGCCCTCGGGGCGCGTCGGGTCGATCGGCGAGGTGCCCTTGACCCGGTTGTAGTCGATCGCGATCACGTAGTCGAAGTCGTGCCAGTGCGACTTGGCCCAGTAGTGGGGCGCCTGGAACGACGCCGACCGGCTGTACGGGAGCTTGGCCCCCGGGTCGGCCAGCACCCCTCCCGCGTCGCTCAGCGTGAACACGCCGACCGGGCTGCGCTTGTCGCCCTCCCGATGGTCGGTGGTCCACCCCTTTTTGCCGTTGTGGCCCTCCCAGCTGCGGGTCTTCTTCCAGTCGGAGCCGCTTTTCGTGTAGAGCACGACCGTGGCGTCGGCGTCGTTCCTGCCCTCTCCGTAGACGGCCACGACCTGGCGGGACTCCGCGGGGATCTGCTTCTGGAGGCGGTCACCGACGCCCGGGACACGGGTCGGGTCCACGGTCCCTTCCCCCGACCGATCCGTCCCGCCACCGGACTTCGTGGCGTTCGTGTCGGCCCTGGCTCCGTCGTTCGTGACACCCGAACCGCCGCACGCCGCGACGGACATCACCAGCGCGCCACAGACCACCACGGCGAGCCCGACACGAGCCGCGCCGTTCCTCGCACCCGTGTCGTCCGCGCTGCCCGCGGCACCCGGGCCCGCGTCGCTCACCGTGCCGGTTCGTCCCCGCCTCGTACCGCCTATTCGCATGCGGTCCATCGTCGCACCGCTCGCCGGACGCGGGCGCCCGTCGTGGCGCACGTCGGGCTTCCCGCGGAGTGTCCAGGCCGAAACTTTGCCCGCCCCCGGAAAACCGTTTGCTTCCGACCACGCCGCGACGCGAACCTTTCACGGCCGGTCGCTGGACCTCGCCGCCCCTTTTCTCCCCACTTACCCCCACTTCTCCTCCCTTCCCCCCATCCCTGACACGAGCCTCTGGGACGTCATGCAGATTCAAGACCTTCCGTACAAAGACCCGGGAGTGCCGGACGCGCGCTCGGGCCCTCGATTCCTGTGGTGGCTCGGCCGGAATCAGCTGGGCGGACAGTTCAAGGCGCTGGCGTGGGGGTTGTTGCACTTCACCTCCGTGGCCGGCCTGCCGTTCTGTGTCGGCTTCGCCATCCAGGCCGTGGTCGACCGCTCCGGATCCCGACTCGCCCTCGCGGGGGTGGTGCTGATCGTGTGCGGGTTCACCATCTCGTTGGGCGACACCTTCCTGCACCGGGCCGCCGTCACCAACTGGATCACGGCCGCCGCCCGCGTCCAGCAACTGCTGGCCCGCAAGACGGCCCAGCTCGGCTCAGCTCTGACACGCCGGGTCGCGGCCGGAGAGGTGGTCGCGGTCTCCACCGGCGACGTCGAGAAGATCGGCTGGTTCGTCGAGGCCATCTCCCGCTTCACCGCCGCCGCCCTCACCGTGGTGCTGGTCTGCGTCGGCCTGGTCGTGTACCAGCCCGCCCTGGGCGTCGTCGTCGCGGTCGGAGTCCCCGTTCTCGCCCTGGCCGTGCTTCCGCTGTTGCCCCGCGCGACCCGCCGCGCCGACTTCCAGCGCGAGAAGGCGGGCCGCGCCACCGAGCTGGCCTCCGACACCGTCGCGGGCCTGCGTGTGCTGCGCGGCATCGGCGGCGAGGACCTCTTCCTGGACCGCTACCGCCGCGCCTCCCAGGAGGTCCGCCACGCCGCCGTCCGCAGCGCCCGTATGTGGGCGCTCATCTCCGGCATCCAGGTGCTGCTGCCGGGACTGCTGCTGATCGCGGTCGTCTGGCACGGCGTGGGTCTCGCCCGCGAGGGCCGCATCACGGTCGGCGAACTGGTCACCGTGTACAGCGCGGTCATGCTGCTGACGTACCCGCTCAGACACTTCGAGGAGATCGCGATGGCGTACTCCTTCTCCCGCCCGTCCGCCAAGCGGGCCGCCGGAGTGCTGTCACTGGAGCGGGCCACGGACACCGAGGGGTCCCGAGAGGCCGCCATGCCCACCGGAGACCTGTACGACCCGGCCACCGGGCTGCTCGCCCCCACCGGGTGTCTCACGGCGGTGGTGTGTGGTGACCCGGACGCGGCCGGACGACTGGCGGAACGGCTGGGCGGCCACGCCTCCGAAGAGGGCACCTCCGTGCTCCTCGGCGGTGTACCGCTCGACGAACTGCCCCTCGACTCCGCCCGCACGGCCGTCCTCGTCCAGGACAAGGACCCGGTGCTGCTCTCCGGCACTCTGCGCGAACTCCTCGACGTCCCCTCCTCGGGCCAGGTCACCGCCGAGGAGGCGCTGAACGCCGCCCAGTGCGGGGACGTACTGGACGCCCTGGTCCAGGGATCACTGGACGCCGAGGACCCGATGCACGCGCGGATCACCGAACGCGGGCGGTCGCTGTCCGGCGGCCAGCGCCAGCGACTCGCCCTGGCCCGCTCCCTGATCACGGATCCCAAGGTGCTGGTCCTCGACGAGCCGACCTCTGCCGTCGACTCGCACACCGAGGCCCGGATCGCCGACGGCATCCGCTCCCTGCGGGCGGGCAGCACGACGGTCGTGTTCACCTCCTCGCCCCTCCTGCTCGACCTCGCCGACCGCGTCGTCCTCGTCCACGACGGCGAGGTCGCGGCGGTCGGCCTGCACCACGACCTGGTCCGCAGGGAACCCCGGTACCGGGCCGTCGTCACCCGCGAGACCGACGAGGAGGCCGACGCGACGACCGCCCTCACCGGCCGGCCGCAGGACCGCAAGACCCCCCTCAGCGAAGTGCTGGACGAACTGGAAGAGATCGAGGAGACCGCATGATCGGCGTGGCGCCCCCGGCCTACGACCCGGCCGCCCCGACGACGGCGAACACCCTGCCCGTCGGCGCCCCCGCGACCGTACGCGCCTACGTGGCCGAACTGTTCCGCCGGCACCGCCGGGCGTTCGTCCTGCTCATCACCGTCAACACCGTCGCGGTCGTGGCCTCGATGGCGGGCCCCTACCTGCTCGGCGCACTCGTCGAACGGGTCTCCGACGGGGCACGCGAACTCCATCTGGAAGTCACCGCGGCGGTGTTCGTCGTCGCCCTCGTCGTCCAGGCCGTCTTCGTACGGGAGGTACGTCTGCGCGGCGCCATGCTCGGCGAGCGGATGCTGGCCGACCTGCGCGAGGACTTCCTCGTCCGGTCGGTCGGCCTGCCGCCCGGTGTCCTGGAACGTGCCGGCACGGGTGACCTGCTCTCCCGCATCACCACGGACATCGACCGGCTCGCCAACGCCATGCGTGAGGCCGTGCCCCAGCTGGCCATCGGCGTGGTCTGGGTGGTGCTGCTCATCGGCGGCCTCGCCGTGACCGCTCCCCCGCTGGCGCTCGCCGTCCTGCTGGCCCTGCCGCTGCTGGTGGTCGGCTGCCGCTGGTACTTCAAGCGCGCCCCCTCCGCCTACCGATCGGAGTCCGCGGGGTACGCCGCCGTCGCCGCCGTGCTCGCGGAGACGGTGGACGCCGGCCGCACCGTCGAGGCCCACCGCCTCGGCACACGCCGCATCGACCTGTCCGACCAGCGGGTCCGGGAATGGACCGCATGGGAGCGGTACACGCTGTGGCTGCGGTCGGTGCTCTTCCCCGTCATCAACTTCACGCACACCACGGTCCTCGGGTCCGTCCTGATCATCGGCGGGGTGTTCGTCCTGCAGGGCTGGATCGGGCTCGGGCAGCTCACCACGGGCGCGCTCATCGCCCAGATGCTCGTCGACCCCATCAACCTCATCCTCCGCTGGTACGACGAACTGCAGGTCGCCGAGGTGTCGCTGGCCCGCCTGGTCGGCGTGCGGGACATCGAGCCGGACGCGGGCGACCCGACCGTGGCTCCCGAGGGGCGCCATGTACACGCCGACCAGGTGCGCTTCGCGTACCGCGAAGGCGTGGACGTCCTGCGCAAGGTGTCCCTGGAGGTCGCGCCGGGCACCCGGCTCGCGCTCGTCGGCCCCTCCGGCGCGGGCAAGTCGACCCTGGGCCGACTGCTCGCCGGGATCTACGCGCCCCGTGACGGCCGCATCACCCTCGGTGGTGCGGAGCTGTCCCGGATGCCCGCCGAGGACGTCCGCTCCCACGTCGCCCTGGTCAACCAGGAGCACCATGTCTTCGTCGGCTCCCTCCGCGACAACCTGCTCCTGGCCCGCACCGGCGCGCAGGACGCCGAGCTGTGGGCAGCGCTGGGCGCGGTCGACGCCGACACCTGGGCACGGGCACTGGACGAGGGGCTGGACACCGAGGTCGGTTCCGGCGGGTTCACGCTCACCCCGGCGCAAGCCCAGCAGATCGCACTGGCCCGGCTGGTCCTGGCCGACCCGCACACGCTGGTCCTGGACGAGGCGACCTCGCTTCTCGACCCGCGGGCGGCCCGTCATCTGGAACGCTCCCTCGCCCGCGTCCTCGACGGCCGCACCGTCGTCGCCATCGCCCACCGTCTGCACACCGCCCACGACGCCGACGTCATCGCCGTCGTCGAGAACGGCCGCATCAGCGAGCTGGGCAGCCACGACCAGCTCGTCGCGGCGGACGGCGCGTACGCCGCACTGTGGAGGTCGTGGCACGGCTGACCGGCGCGGGGGCACCGCCACCAGGCGGAGAACGACCGTCCCCGACCGGACGGCGCCCCGGCCCAGGCCCCTGACCGGCTCCTGCACGGTGCTCACGGCGGGTGGGGCCACACCGTCGGAGCGCTGTCGCCGGATCGCGAGGCGCACCGACCTCGGCGGCGGGCTCCCCCGTTGCCTGGGCCGTCCCCTCCTCACTTGCCTCGGCGGCCGGCTCCACCGTTGCCTCGGCCGTCGCCTCCAGACCTGCCTCGACGGCCGCCTCGGCTCCCGCCCAGGCAGTGGGCTGCGCTCCGGCCGTGACGACCGGCCCCGGCCGGGTCCGGCGGGCGCCGTCGCCCTGCCGTTGCGCGGTGCCGAACGCGAGTGGAAGGCTGGTGGTGGGCACTGATTCGGGGGACGCCCGTGAACCGCCCGGTTCACGGGGTTCGGGCCGCCGCCCAGCGGTCCGCGCGCCCACCGTCGCCGAACGGTGGCACCGGGCCCGCCCCACCACTGGAGGTACCCGTGGACAGAGCCGGCGGATGGGGAGACGACGTCTACCAGCCAGACGGATCCGAGATCCAGGACGACGCGGGGCTGCTGGACGCCGAGGACACCCTGGTCGCCGACGGTGTGGCCGACCCCCTCGACCGGGGCTGGTCCCCGCCGGAGCGGCCATGGGCGGTGGAGCACACCGGTGTGACGGCGGCGGAGCGGCTGCGCGGCGAGACCCTGGAGCAGCGCCTCGCCGAGGAACTCCCGGACATCGCCTACCCCGACGGGGACGGCATCGGCGACTCCCAGGACACCGACGGCGAGCCGCTGGACAACGAGGTGGGAGACCTGCGCTCCGGCCGTCTGGTCGCCCCCGACGAGGGCGCGCACGAGGACGAGGAGAGCGGGCTGATCGCCACCGACATAGGCATCGACGGCGCGGCCGCCTCCGCCGAGGAGGCCGCCATGCACATCGTGGACGAGGACTCCCAGCCGAGCTGACCCCCGGGCGAACGCGTCACCCGGTCCTGGGCGGCCGGTCCCTCGGCGGCAGTGCCCGGGTGTCAGATGACGTTCAGGGCTGCCGCCGCGCCCACTCCCCCGAGCACCATGAACACCGGCATCAGCACCCGCAGCTCGACCCAGCTGCCGGCCCGGAACCGCATCACCTTCGGTGGCCCCACGGGGTACCAGCGCTTGCGCCCGATCGGTATCGGCCACAGGATCGGGCACCCCGACACGGTCAGCGAGTCCCCGATGTCGTGCACCAGGGCACCGAGCACGATCGGCAGCCCGAGCCACAGGTACTCCTGGCCCGGCTGTGTGAACAGCCAGTCCGCCCCGTTGCCCGGCTTGTCCAGGACACCCGCGAGGATCCAGGCACTGGTCGCCGCCAGCAGCCACACCAGCACATCGCTGCTCGCCCCCCGGGTCGCCCGCCACAGCAGCCCCTCGATGGCCAGCACCAGATGCACGAAGAGAATGGCCAGCACCGCCCAGCGGCCGCCCGTGATCGCGGTGACGGAGGCACCGGCACCGAGCAGCGCCGCCCACAGCCAGGTGTGCGTGAGGGTGCGGTGCCCACCCGAGCGACGCGGGTCGCCCTGCTTCTTGGTCGCCTTGTAGACGGCGTACGACAGCTTGTCGACGATCTCGCACACCCAGCGTGACAGCGGACCGAAGGAGCGGGAGATCGTGGCCGCCTTGTGGTCCAGGTCCGGGGCGAGTGCGGCACCGGCGCAGATCAGCGCACCGACCAGGAGCACCGGCCAGGGCATCGTGTGCCCCGCGGCGGCCGCTGCGGCTCCTACGCCGAGCCAGGCCGCGGCTCCCGACAGTGAGTGTGCTGGTCCCATCATGGCCGTGCCCCGTCCCATTCCGTTCGTGCCGCTGTTCAGGCGCCTTGTGCCGCTGTCCAGTTGTCCAGGTGCGCTGACGCTGCGTCGGCGCCACAGCGTAGCGTTCGCGATCTTCGGTCCCGCAGCCGATTCCCCCATCGGGTGCGCGGGCAGGCAAGATGGGGGCGTGACCCTCATCGATCAGCTGCCGCGGACCGCCGACCCCGACGCCCTCTACGAAGCCTTCGAGTCGTGGGCCCAGGAACGCGGTCTCACCCTCTATCCGCATCAGGAGGAGGCGCTCATCGAGGTGGTCTCCGGCGCGAACGTGATCGTGTCGACACCCACCGGCTCCGGCAAGAGCATGATCGCGGCGGGCGCCCATTTCGCTGCCCTCGCCCGCGACGAGGTCACCTTCTACACGGCCCCGATCAAGGCGCTCGTCTCGGAGAAGTTCTTCGAGCTGTGCAAGATCTTCGGTACCGAGAACGTCGGCATGCTCACCGGCGACGCCTCCGTGAACGCCGACGCCCCCATCATCTGCTGCACCGCCGAGGTGCTGGCCTCCATCGCGCTGCGCGACGGCAAGCACGCCGACGTGGGCCAGGTCGTGATGGACGAGTTCCACTTCTACGCGGAGGCCGATCGGGGCTGGGCCTGGCAGATCCCGATCCTCGAGCTGCCGCAGGCCCAGTTCATCCTGATGTCGGCGACGCTCGGCGACGTCTCGATGTTCGAGAAGGACCTCACGCGGCGCACCGGTCGCCCGACCGCCGTGGTCCGCTCGGCGACCCGCCCGGTGCCCCTGTCCTACGAGTACGTGCTGACCCCGCTGACGGAGACGCTCACCGAGCTGCTCGCCACCAAGCAGGCTCCGGTCTACATCGTGCACTTCACGCAGGCGCAGGCCGTGGAGCGGGCGCAGGCGCTGATGAGCATCAACATGTGCACGCGGGAGGAGAAGGACCAGATCGCCGAGCTGATCGGCAACTTCCGCTTCACCACCAAGTTCGGCCGCAACCTCTCCCGTTACGTGCGGCACGGCATCGGCGTCCACCATGCCGGCATGCTGCCGAAGTACCGACGCCTGGTGGAGAAACTCGCGCAGGCCGGTCTGCTGAAGGTCATCTGCGGCACGGACACGCTCGGCGTCGGCGTCAACGTCCCCATCCGCACCGTGCTGTTCACCGCCCTCACCAAGTACGACGGCAATCGTGTGCGGACCCTGCGGGCCCGCGAGTTCCATCAGATCGCGGGTCGCGCGGGACGGGCCGGCTTCGACACGGCGGGCTTCGTGGTGGCGCAGGCACCCGAGCACGTCATCGAGAACGAGAAGGCCCTCGCCAAGGCCGGCGACGACCCGAAGAAGCGTCGCAAGGTGGTCCGCAAGAAGGCTCCCGAAGGGTTCGTCGGCTGGACCGACAACACCTTCGAGAAGCTCATCGCCTCCGATCCGGAACCGCTCACCTCCCGCTTCCGGGTCACCCACACGATGCTGCTGTCGGTGATCGCCCGGCCGGGCAACGCCTTCGAGGCGATGCGCCATCTGCTGGAGGACAACCACGAGCCCCGCAAGCAGCAGCTGCGGCACATCCGCCGCGCGATCGCGATCTACCGCTCGCTCCTCGACGGCGGCGTCGTCGAGAAGCTCGACCAGCCCGACGCCGAGGGCCGTGTCGTCCGGCTGACGGTCGATCTCCAGCAGGACTTCGCGCTCAACCAGCCGCTGTCCACCTTCGCGCTGGCCGCGTTCGAACTGCTCGACCCGGAGTCCCCGTCCTACGCCCTCGACATGGTGTCCGTCGTCGAGTCGACGCTGGACGACCCGCGGCAGATCCTCGCCGCCCAGCAGAACAAGGCACGCGGTGAGGCCGTGGCAGCGATGAAGGCCGACGGCGTCGAGTACGAGGAGCGCATGGAGCGGCTGCAGGATGTCAGCTACCCCAAGCCGCTGGAGGAGCTGCTCTTCCACGCGTACAACACCTACCGCAAGAGCCACCCCTGGGTCGGTGACCATCCGCTGTCGCCGAAGTCCGTGATCCGTGACATGTACGAACGGGCCATGTCCTTCACGGAGTTGGTGTCCCACTACGAGCTGGCCCGCACCGAGGGCATCGTGCTGCGCTACCTCGCCGGCGCCTACAAGGCCCTCGACCACACCGTCCCCGACGATCTGAAGTCGGACGATCTGGAGGACCTGATCGCCTGGCTCGGCGAGATGGTGCGCCAGGTCGACTCCAGTCTCCTCGACGAGTGGGAGCAGCTGGCGAACCCCGAGGAGATGACGGCCGAGGAGGCCCAGGAGAGGGCCGACCAGGTCAAGCCGGTCACCTCCAACGCGCGTGCCTTCCGGGTGCTCGTCCGCAACGCCATGTTCCGCCGCGTCGAACTGGCCGCGCTCGACCACGTGGACGAGTTGGGCGAGATGGACGCCGAGTCCGGCTGGGACGCCGAGCGGTGGGGCGAGGCGATGGACAAGTACTGGGACGAGTACGAGGAGCTCGGCACCGGTCCCGACGCCCGTGGCCCGCGGCTGTTGATGATCGAGGAGGAGTCGCAGAACGGGCTGTGGCGCGTCCGGCAGACCTTCGCCGACCCGAACGGCGATCATGACTGGGGCATCAGCGCGGAGGTCGACCTCGCGGCCTCCGACGCCGAGGGACGCGCCGTCGTCAAGGTCACCGACGTCGGTCAGCTGTGAGCACAGGAGAGGCCAGCACATGACGACCAACCCCGCCGAGCGGCTCGTCGACCTGCTCGACCTGGAGCAGATCGAGGTCAACATCTTCCGCGGTCGCAGCCCGCAGGAGTCCCTGCAGCGGGTCTTCGGCGGCCAGGTCGCCGGCCAGGCGATGGTCGCCGCCGGACGCACCACCGAGGGCGACCGGCCCGTGCATTCGCTGCACGCGTACTTCCTTCGCCCCGGCCGTCCCGGGGTGCCGATCGTGTACCAGGTCGAGCGGGTGCGGGACGGGCGGTCGTTCACCACGCGCCGAGTCACCGCCGTGCAGCAGGGCCGCACGATCTTCAATCTGACCGCCTCCTTCCACAAGCCTGAAGAGGGGAGCTTCGAGCATCAGCTGCCGCCGGCCCGCAAGGTGCCGGACCCCGAATCGCTGCCGACGGTGACGCAGGAGATCAGTGAGCATCTGGGCACGCTCCCCGAGCAGTTGGAGCGCATGGCCCGGCGTCAGCCCTTCGACATCCGGTACGTCGACCGGTTGCGCTGGACGGCCGAGGAGATCGAGCACGCCGAGCCGCGCAGCGCGGTGTGGATGCGCGCCGTGGGTCCCCTCGGTGACGACCCGCTCGTGCACACGTGCGCGCTGACGTACGCCAGCGACATGACGCTCCTGGACGCCGTACGTATCCCGGTGGAGCCTCTGTGGGGGCCCCGTGGGTTCGACATGGCGTCGCTGGACCACGCGATGTGGTTCCACCGGCCGTTCCGCGCGGACGAGTGGTTCCTGTACGACCAGGAGTCCCCGATCGCCGTCGGCGGCCGCGGACTGGCCCGCGGCCGTATCTACGACCTGGAGGGACGTCTGCTCGTGTCGGTCGTCCAGGAAGGGCTGTTCCGTAAGCTCGGCGCCTGACGGCAGGCGGACCGGATGCCTGACCGGCGCGCTCAGTGGTGACCGCGTCGGAGCCAGCCCAGCAGCCCGCGTCGCCCCTCGGGAGCCGTCCCGGCGCCGGGTCGGCCTTGCCCGGGACGCCGTCGGCCCCGGCGCGGTCGCGGTGTAGGTCGCGCTGTCCCGACGGGCGTCTCGTGCCAGGCCGCCGACTGCGGCACCTTCCGGCGGGCCCTCGGGGCGAGTCGATGCGCTCGGGCCTCGACGAGGGACTGTTGGAGGTCCGTCCGCAGCCACGCGATCTCATCGGGGTCGTCCGCGGTCATGATCCGCGCGGTGATCCTCGCGGCGGGCGAGTCGGGCGTCCCGTGGTCGGCTCGTGCGGGCCGGTGGAAATGCAGGTGTGCACGTTCATAGGGGTCCTGGACGATCTCGGCCACCTGGATCGGGTCGAGCAGGGAGGCCACAGCGGCCGCCCGGCTCCAGGGGTCGTCGGCGTGCCTCAGCAGGAATCCGAGGTGGCGCCCTCGCCAGTTCCGGGGGCGCAGGTCCAGCCCCGCGTCCAGCCGGCGCCTGAGGTCCTCCGGGATACGGCCCGTCAGCCAGGGGGCGTTCCTCTCGTCGGCCGCGAACTGCCGTAGCTCCGCCGCCAGATAGACCCAGATCACGGTGCGGTAGCGGTTGAGTGAGAACTTGACCGGTGTGAGCAGGCCCAGTCGCGCGAGACGCATGAACCGGGTGGGCGGCACGCCCAGGATCTCGGCGGCTGCCTTCGATCCCACGGCCTCGACCCGTTCCCGCAGGGCCCCCGGGAAGCCCTTCTCGGCACGGAGCCGGTCGATCTCCGCCTGTGTGATGCGACGGCCTCCGCCTCCGTCGTCGACGACCGTTCGCAGGCTGCCCAGTTGTACGGCGAGGTCGAGTTCGCTTCGTTTCAGGCCCAGTTCGCGGGCTGCTCGGCCCAGTGCCAGGGTGCCATCGGCCGGGCCGGCCGGTGCGGGAGCCCCGCGTCGTGTGGTGAGCGTGGTGAGTGTGGTGGGCTCGGTGATCGTGGTGTGCGCGGTACGCGTGGCGGATTGCGTGACGGTGTCGCCGGACATGACGGTTCTCCCCCGTGCGGTGTGGTGCTCGCGCTGGTCTGGCGCTCGCCTCGGGAAAAACCGTAGCCCGTTCGCGGAGAGTCGTGGCGGGCCTGTGGATAACTCGGCCCCCAACAGAGAAACCCGCAGGTCAGCGGTCCATCGCGGCCGAGCGTTCGGGGTGCCTGGCATCCACGCGGAGGTGTTCCCCGACGCGGTTCACCAGCAGGGTCATCTCGTAGGCGATCTGGCCGATGTCCGCTTCCGCCGCGCTGAGGACGCACAGGCAACTGCCCGGCCCGGCGGCGATGACGAAGAGGACCGCGTCGTCGAACTCGATCATTGTCTGGCGCACGTCACCGGCACCGAAGTGGCGACCCGAGCCCTTGGCGAGGCTGTGCAGACCCGACGAGACCGCGGCCAGGTGTTCGGAGTCCTCGCGCCTCAGCCCGGTGCTGGCCGCGGTGACCAGTCCGTCGTTGGACAGGACCAGCGCGTGCCGTATGGGTTCCACGCGTTCGGTCAGGTCGTCCAGCAGCCAACCGAGTCCCGCGTTCTGCGACATCGTTCGCACTCCCCGTTTCGTCGTTCCCCCGGACGCGGAGGATCCGACGATTCAGCCTTCCCCACCGCTGCGGTCGGAGCAAGCAGGATCGGAACATGGCAGGGAAGATGACCGACAAGGCATGCCGGTCCTTCCGCGCGAACAGCGACAACGGGTGCTTCCCCACCCGAAACAGCGGTGTCAAGGCACAGGATCCGGCCAGGGTCAGGCGTGTTGCCGTCGGCTCAGCTCACGGAGTCGAGCAACCGGGCGGTGTGCATCCGTCCCGCGTACTCGACGAGCCGTATCAGCACCTCCTTGCCGGAGTCGCGGTCCCTGGCGTCGCAGAGGACCACGGGGGTGCCCTGATCGAGGTCGAGGGCGCGTGAGACGTCCTGGGCACCGTGGGCGCGCGCCTCCGAGAAGCAGTTGACGGCGACCACGAAGGGGATGTTCCGGTGCTCGAAGTAGTCCACGGCCGGGAAGCAGTCCTGCAGTCGCCTCGTGTCCGCGAGGACGACGGCACCCAAGGCCCCTTGCGCCAACTCGTCCCACAGGAACCAGAACCGGTCCTGTCCGGGTGTGCCGAACAGGTAGAGGGAGAGCCCCGACCTGATGGTGATGCGGCCGAAGTCCATGGCGACGGTGGTGGTGACCTTCTGGTCCACGCCGTCGGTGTCGTCCACCGACTGGCCCACCTCGCTCAGGAGTTCCTCGGTGCGCAGCGGTTTGATCTCGCTGACGGCGCCGACCAACGTGGTCTTGCCGACGCCGAATCCGCCGGCGACGAGGATCTTCAATGCCAGGGCGCCCGTGTCCCCGTCTGTCTCGTCGGAGTGCTCGGAGAGCATCGATCACTTCTCTCGGGAGTGTCGGGTGTGTCGGCCATGGTCGACATGGCTACGGCTGTGAGGAGTCAGCATCTTGGCAACTGCCGCCCGTGCGTGGGGCGTTGGATCGGTATTTCATGTCACCGACCGCTTGTGCTCGTTCGGTGCCGGGTTGGATCGCAAGTCGGTACGGGCCGGAACGGTGTGCGTGTTCATCTACAGCGCCCTCAGCCCTGCGATCACCTCGCGCAGGATCCGTTCGTCCGGCAGTTGCGCGGGCGGCACGGGGCGGCTGACGGTGACTCGTCCCCCCTCCAGGAGGTCCCCGAGGAGGACCCGCACAACGCCGACGGGCAGGTCGGAGCCGGCGGCGAGTTCGGCGACCGACTGGGTCTCGGTCCGGCACAGTTCGAGGAGCGCGCGGTGTTCCGGGCCGAGCAAGGTGTCGTCGGCGGCGGATGCGCCGGTGTCGAGCGAGATCAGGGCGATCAGGTCGAAGCGGCTCCCGCCGGGGCCGGGCCTGGTGCGTCCGCCCGTCATGGCGTAGGGGCGGACGAGCGGCCCGGCCTCGTTGTCGTACCAACGGCTGCCCTGCGGTTCGTGCGGGGCGCCGGCGCCCCTGCTTTCGGTCATGAGCACGACCCGTCCCCGGTTCAGTCGGCCGTGGGCGGGCGTGCGCCGGCGCGGGTCGGTGTGCGGAGGTGCTCGCCGACGCGTTTCACCAGCCGTGCCATCTCGTACGCCACCAGCCCGATGTCGGCCGATGCGGAGGTGAGGAGGGCGAGGCAGGAACCGTCTCCGGCGGCTGCCACGAAGAGGAATCCCTCGTCCATCTCCACCATCGTCTGCCGTACGCCCCCGGCGCCGAAGTGACGGCCCGTGCCCTTGGCGAGACTGTTGAAGCCGGAGGCGACCGCGGCGAGATGCTCGGCGTCCTCGCGCCTGAGGTCGCTGGAGGCGCCGACCGCCAGTCCGTCGTTGGACAGGACCACGGCGTGCCGCACCTCGTGCACGCGCATGACCAAGTCGTCCAGCAGCCAGTCGAGTTCACCGGACCGCTCGGTGGCCCTGGTCCTCGGGTCCTGGATCATGCGGGGTCTCCTTCGCTGCTGTCGCTGCCCGTCGTGGGGCCGTTGCCGACTCCTCTGCCGGGTGCCCTGCCGCCACCGCGTGCCCAGCCGTCGCGATAGGCCGCCATACGGTCCCTGACGAGCTCCGGGGTGCGCTCGACGTCCGCTCCGGGGGGCGTCGCCGACGCGGGCTGTCCGTCGTGTCGCTCGCGCAGTTGGGGGGCGAGGTGCGTCTGGCGCACGCGGCGCGGCAGTTCATCTGTGCTGTCCGGTTCCGGCGGTCGGCGCTGCGGCCGCAGGGTGGTGACGCCGGCCGGACTCTCGGGCGGGCCGTCCCCCGTGCTCCGTCCCGCGGGGGCGACGGGCGCGATCGGGGCGCGCCGGTCCCTCGCCTGGTCGACGGGTTCCTGGTACGGGGCCGCGGTCACGTGCGCGTACTCGCGTTCCTCGGGCTGCGGAGGTGCTTCGGCTGAGGCTGCGGTGGAGGTCTCGGTGGAGGCTTCGATGGAACGTTCCCGCATGCCGCTGTGCATCAGGCTGGTGGGGAGGAGGACCACGGCCGTGGTGCCGCCGTAGGGGGAGGTCCTCAGGTGGACCTTGATGCCGTGGCGGGCGGCGAGGCGGCTCACGACGAACAGGCCGAGCCGATCGCTGTCGAACAGGTCGAGGGCCTCGGACTGTTCGATTCGGCGGTTGGCCTCGGCGAGCGTCTCCTTGCCCATGCCCAGGCCCCGGTCCTCGACCTCCAGGGCGTAGCCGTTGCCGACCGGTTCCCCGGTGACCCGCACGCGCGTGTGGGGTGGTGAGAACTGGGCGGCGTTCTCCACGAGTTCCGCGAGGAGGTGGGTCAGGTCGGCGACCGCGGTGCCGGTGATCTTCGCTTCCGGGAGTTGCCGCAGTTCCACGCGCGCGTAGTCCTCGATCTCGGAGACGGCCGCCCGGACCACGTTCGTCAGGGACACGGGCATGCGCCAGGCACGCCCCGGGGCGGCACCGGAAAGGATGATCAGGCTTTCCGCGTGGCGTCGCATGCGCGTGGTCAGGTGGTCGAGGCGGAAGAGGTCGCTGAGTTCGTCGGGATCGTCGGAGCGGCGCTCCATGCTGTCGAGCAGAGCGAGTTGGCGGTGCACGAGGATCTGGCTGCGGCGGGCGAGGTTGACGAACACCCCGGAGATGCCGCTGGCGAGTTCGGCGCGCTCGACCGCCGCGCGGAGGGCCGCGCGGTGCACGGTGCCGAGGGCCTCGGCGACCTGACCTGTCTCGTCCTCCGCAGGTGGGCCGGTCGGTGCCTCGGTGTCGACGTCGATCTCCTCGCCGGCGCGCAGTCTGCGCATCGCGTGCGGCAGTTTGCGGCGGGCGATCTCCAGGGCGCCGTTGCGCAGGCTCACCAGCTCGACGACCAGAGCGCGTCCGATGCGTACGGAGATGACGAGGGAGGCGGCGACCGCGGCGAGGCCGAGGAGCACGGCGACCCCGGCCGGGGTGAGCAGTGCGCGGGTGAACGGGTCGGCCCGGTCGGCGACTTCGCGTCCGGCGTCCGCTTCGATGTCGCGCATGTCCTTCCGCACGCGCGCGTGGGCGGACTCCCAGGCTGCTGCGGGGACGGCGTGGAGCACCTTGGTTCCGGGGTGGCTCGCGAGCACCTCGTCCTCGAGGGCGCGCAGGTCGGCGTAGGCGTCTCCTCCTGCGAGTTCCTGCCACGCGACGCGTTCCGGGCCGCGTAGGTCCGCGCCGGCCGCTTCGGTCAGGGTGCGGCGCGTGTCGACGGCTCCGGTGAACAGGCGCAGCCGCTCGCGGTCGAGGGTTCCGGCGATGTGGGCTCCGGACAGGAGCGTGTTCTCCTGCGCAAGTGCCTCGCCCGCGCGGGAGAACTCGAGCAGCACGCGCGCGTCGGAGCCGAGTTCGGCGTCCTGGATGCCGGTGAGCGCACCGCCGACGCCGAAGGCCGTGGAGACGGCCGTCGTGTACCGCTCGTACGTCTCGGCCCAGCCGCTGCGGCGGTCGAGGACCGCGGTCCGCAGTGTTCGCAGGTGGTCGGCGCCGGTCACGAAGGCGGCGAGGCGTTCGGACACACCTGCGGGCAGGTCGGTGCCGTCGGCGACGGTGTGGCGGTCTCCCAGGCGCAGGGCGTCCACCGCCCGGTCGGTGCGCCGGGTGAGTCCGCGCAGCGCGCTCTCCCGCTCTGGGGAGGGCCCGGTGACGTACCGTACGGCGGCCGCGCGTTCGGCCTGGAGCGCCGCGACGGCGTCGGCGACCGGGCCGCGTACGGAGGCGTCGACGCGTTGCAGCTGGCGGTAGCGGGCGACGTCCTGGGCGGTGGTGACGGTGGCGTACGCCCACAGCGCGAGCAGGGAGACGACAGGCACCATCAACAGGCAGACGATCTTGGCCCGGACGGTGCGGGGGCGCAGGTGCCGACGTCCCGCGCGGGTGGGTGGGCCGGTCGTCGGGGCGCCGGTGCCGTCGGTTGCGAGGGGCTCGTCGGCCGGTGGTCCGGCGTGGGCGCGGCGTCCGCGTCTCGCCGGCTGGGGCGACGCCTCGGCAGCGGCGGTCGGGGTCCTGCGGGGTGTACGCATGGCCTCCTCGATCAGGGGTTCGGGGGCGGACTTGGAGAACCCTCTTCGCGGCTAGTGGGCGGCGGCGTTCTCGACCGGCCGCTGGGCCGACGCGGATGCCTCACGCTCCCCGGCCGTCGGCGACAGTGCGACGAACGCCGAGGTGAGGAAGAGATAGGACCCGAGGCCGACGGCGAGGGGGAAGATGAACTGCATCGCCGTGGCCCCGGGCAGGACCGCCGTGGACGGGGTGACCTCCACGCGCACCGCCCACATCGCTGTGTAGTGCATGCTGCTCACCGCTCCGCCCATGACGAGTGAAGCGACGGTGACCGCGATGGGCGACCTGATGTTGAGTGCCGCCCAGAGGGCGGCGGTCGCCGCGACCACCGCGATCGCGACGGAGAGGGCGACGAGTGCCGGATCGTAGGTGACCTCGCCGTGCAGCCGTACGGCCGCCATCCCCAGATAGTGCATGCTCGCCACGCCCAGACCGGTGGTGAGCCCGCCCAGCAGAAGCGCCCGGGCGCGGTCCCGGCTGTAGCCGACGGCGAAGACGCCGGCGCAGACCACGAGCATGGCGACCACGAGGCTCAGGACGGTCAGTGGGACGTTGTAGCGGATCTCGGTGCCGCTGACGCCGAAGCCGAGCATCGCCACGAAGTGCATGGTCCAGATGCCGGTGCCGATCGCCGACGCCGCGGTGATCAGCCAGTTGCGGCGGGACCTGCCGGTGGTGGCGAGTGCGCGGACCGTGCAGCGCAGTCCGAGGGCGGCGCCGATGCAGGCCATGGCGTACGACAGTGCGGGGGTCAGCCAGCCGAAGGTGGCGTGGTCCAGGTGTCCCATGGCCCCGGGACGCTAGTGGGGGCATGGGAGCACGGAGGGGGCGCATTTCTAAAGCTGCTGGAATGTGGCGCATATATGCACAGGAACGATCGCCTCCCGCCCGAACATGCGCGTCATCCCGTCCCCCGCTCCGGTGAGGGATCATGCGGAGCATGAGCGACGACCACACACACGTCCAGGAGTTCTTCACGGCACGGGCGGACCACTGGGACGCCCGCTTCCCCGACGACGGGCCCGCCTATGCCGCCGCGGTCACCGAGCTGGGCCTGCACGAGGGCGACCGGGTGCTGGACGCGGGATGCGGTACGGGACGGGCCCTGCCGGCGTTGCGCACTGCCGTGGGCGCCTCGGGAGTGGTCCTCGGCGTCGACCTGACCCCCGCCATGCTGGCAGCCGCCGTACGGGCCGGGCGGGACCGTGACGGGCGGCTGGTGCTCGCGGACGTCGGCCGCCTGCCGCTGCGTACGGAGTCGCTCGACGCGGTTTTCGCCGCGGGGCTCGTCGCACACCTCCCGAGCCCCGCGGAGAATCTGCGGGAGTTGGCCAGGGCGGTCAGGCCGGGCGGCACTCTGGCGCTCTTCCACCCCATCGGCCGGGCGGCGCTCGCCGCGCGCCAGGGGCGGCAGATCACCCCGCGGGATCTGCGCGCCGAGGCGAATCTGGGGCCGCTGCTGGCAGGTTCGGGCTGGCGCATGACGTCCTACGCCGACGAGGACGCCCGCTTCCTGGCGCTCGCCAAGCGCGTGGGCTGAGCCCTGCCGCGGCCCTGGTGGATCGCGCCGAGCAGCGTCCTGAATGCGCCGTTCGCCGCGCTTCACCCGGCCCTCCCCCTTCTGTCGCCGCAGATCCGTCTCTACGTTGGATAGGACGAGCTGTGATACCGACGCGGGGGTAGGTAATCCATATGTTCGACAGCGTTCGCAAGTCCTTCGGCAGACTCCTCGACTCGTGGGGCGCGGAGGCCACCGCGCAGAAGACGAAACGCACGCACAACCTGTTCGAGGCGGCCGCCGTCTACATAGCGGCGTGCGCCGAGGACGATCAGGACCAGATCGACGAGGCCGCCACCTGGGTGTCGCCCGAGGCCCTGTCGTTCGGAGTGAGCGAGCTGGCGTGCCGTGCGGTGATCGCCCTCGCACGGGAGCGCGACGAGTCGCCGCAGACGGTCGCGCGGTCACTGCTGGGCCTGCCCGCCGCCTGAACGAGTGAGGGTCTCCGGTCGTTTCGCCCCTGTCCACCCGGATACCTGCAGCTCGCCCCGGATATCCGCAGCTCCGCACGGGGTTCCCGCTCGTGACAAGGGCACGCCGGGCGCATTAGGGTGCGCCGACGGACGAGCGAGAGCGATGGGAGGCCTGCATGGCCGGGACGGACGAGGACGCCGTCACCGCCGGGGACGACGACGCGCTGTACGTGCTGACGGCGGTACTGCTCACGCCCGCGAACTTCCCCAGCGTGCTGGGCGACGACTACCCGGAGGCCTGCGCGGCCCTGGGCCTCGCACCGCTCGCGGACGGTTACGGGATCGTCCTGGGCCAGGACGGCGAAGGAGCCAGGTGGACGGTGGCGGTCGACGACGTGTCGCTGGTCGCCGTGGCCATCGCGTCGTGGGACTGCGGCATGGAGTACGACCTGTCGCCCGACGAGGACTCCGTCGTGGCAGCGCTGCCGGGCTGGCCTCTGGCGGTCGCTGTCGCGGCCCCGGGGGTGCCCGCTCCGCACGACCCCGATCCCGAGGTCTCGGACCGGCCTCCGCTGAGCCCGCCGGACACCGGCATCTGGGGCCCCGCCCAGCGTCGTCTGGGCGCCGACGAGATCGCTCTGCAGTGGGCCATGTGGCGGGAGCAGATCGACGACGCCGCGTTCGCCGGGCAGGACGGCTCGGACCGGGCGGCGTCCGGCGACACGACGGAAGCCGCAGCGGGTGCCGGGAAGGACGACGGTGCTCCTCGCACGGGTATCCGCCGCGTGCTCGCGGAGGCGCGCGCCTACGTGGAGTCCCCTCCGCCTCTCGGGCGGGTCCGCTCCTCGTTCGCGCCGGGCGGCGCGCGGACGCTCCGTGCCGACGGCCCCGGCTGGTCGATGGTGGCCAGGACCGACGACATCGCGTTCGTCCTTCTCGACGAGGAACCCGGAGAGGTACTGCCGGTGGGCAGGGGCCCGGAACTGCCCGGTCTTCTGGAGTCGCTCGACAAGATCGCCGTACGCCCGAACTGATTGCGTGTGCCGCACCGGCCCGCGCGGGCGGGCCGGTGGCACGTCAGCGGCCGAGCTCCTTGCGGCCGGTGCGGCGCAGCCTGCGCCGCTGCGAGGGGTCCAGCGCCAGGTACGCGACTGTGGGGATCCCCAGGACTATCAGGAGATTGGCCCAGAAGGGGAACGGCAACAGGATCAGCAGGACGATCCCGAGTGCCGCACCCCCTGCGACGATCTTCGTACTCTTCGACATCTCCGTCGCCTCCTTCGCGGCCACTGCCGCTCTCTGTCCTGAAAACGGGATCGGAGTCCCCGCGGTTCCGGACCGCGACCCTGACATGCCCCTGAGTCGAACCCCCGTACAACCCTGAGATGCCCTCGTCACCGCACGGGAAAAGTGACCCACGTCACTCCACAAGGTATCGGGAAGAGGTTTGAGATGAGGTATCCTCGGCGATTCTGCCTTCCAGTAGTCAAATTTGAGGAGTTCAGCATCCCTGTGCCGACGAACCCCGTGGCAACCCTCCCCGAAGTTTCCGAACTGGCCCGATGCCCTGCCGTCTTCGTGGCCGCGGACCCCGCCCGCACCGGTCACGTCGCCTTCTGGCGACCGGACGGCTCCGCACCGTCCCTGGTCGCCCACGGGTACGACGGGGAGCTGACGCTCGCGCTGCCCGGCGACCGTGGCGTCCGACGGGTCACGGTGCCCGTCGTGTCGCTCCCGGTGCACGCCGCGCTTCCGGTTCTCACGCGCGCGCGTGCCACCACCGGCGCCCACCGGTCGACGGCTTTCTGGGGCGCCGCCACCCTACTGGGGCTCCAGTTCGCCGCGCGAGGCCTGCTGCTGCCCGGCGTCACCGCGAGCGGACAGGACGCCTGGCGGGCGGGGCCGCTGCGGGCGGAGGACCTGGACCGGGTCAGGGAACTGGCCGCCGCGATGCCGCCCGAGGCGCACGCCCTGCCGGTGGACCACGGCGAGCCGCCCCGGCTGCCCGATCCGGAGCGGCTGCTGCGCGCGTTCCTCGACGCCGTCGTGGACTCGCTGCCGCGCTCCCCCGCCGCGAGCGTCGCGACGGGCGGCCCGGCCTTCGCCGCCCGTGATCCGCGGTTCGTTCCCGAACAGCGCGCCTGGGCCGCCGACGTGGCCGCCGGACACGACGCCGGGGTCCGTGTGTCACTGCGTGTCGAGATTCCCGGGCTCGCCTCGCTCGGGGCCGACGACCCGGCCGGGACGAGGCCGGCGTTCCGTGTCGTCCCTCAGCTGCACAGCGTGAGCGACCCGACGCTCGTCGCGGACGCCTCCGCGGTGTGGGCCGACGCGGCCGCCTTCGGGCCGCGCGCGCGGATGGACGCCCTGCTGGCGCTGCGCCGCGCCGCCCGCGCCTGGGCCCCGCTCGGCCCGCTGCTGTCGGCAGCCGTGCCGGACGCCGTGGAACTCGCCGACGAGGAGGTCACCGCACTGCTCGGCGAAGGCGCCCGGCTGCTGGCGACGGCCGGTGTCGACGTGCACTGGCCCAGGGAACTGGCCCGCGGGCTGACCGCCCGCGCGGTCATCGGCCCACCGGACGACGACGGGCAGGGCCCGGGCAGCAACGTGTCGGACACCCCGTCGTACCTGTCCGCCGACGCGCTGCTCGCCTTCGACTGGTGGTTCGCGCTGGGCGATCAGCGGCTCACCCGGGAGGAGCTCGACCTGCTCGCGGAGGCGAACCGCCCCATGGTGCGACTGCGTGACCGGTGGGTCCTGGTGGATCCGGAGGAGATCCACCGCGCCCGTGCGCAGCAGGACCGCAAAGTGTCACCCGTCGACGCGCTCAGTGCCGCTCTGACGGGCTCGACGGAGGTCGACGGCCGAACGGTCGACGTGCTGCCCACCGGGTGGCTGGCGACGCTGCGGGAACGGCTGTCGGACCCCGAGGGGCAGGAATCGGTCGGGCAGCCGTCCGCGCTCGCCGCGACGCTGCGGGACTACCAGCTGCGGGGGCTCGACTGGCTGGCCCGGATGACCTCCCTGGGACTCGGCGGCTGTCTCGCCGACGACATGGGGCTCGGCAAGACGATCACCCTGATCGCTCTGCATCTGCACCGGCAGTCGGACGCCTCCTCCGCGGGCCCCACCCTCGTGGTCTGTCCGGCGTCCCTGATGGGCAACTGGCAGCGGGAGATCGAGAAGTTCGCCCCGGGCGTGCCGGTGCGCCGCTTCCACGGATCCCGGCGCGGTCTGGACGGGCTCGCCGACGCGGAGTTCGTGCTCACCACGTACGGCACGATGCGGCTCGACGCACCGCGCCTCGCCGACGTGCCCTGGGGCCTGGTCGTGGCCGACGAGGCGCAGCACGTGAAGAACCCCTACTCGGCCACGGCGCGGGAACTGCGCACCATCGGGGCACGCGCGCGCGTGGCCCTTACCGGCACTCCGGTGGAGAACAACGTGTCCGAACTGTGGGCGATCCTCGACTGGACCACTCCGGGTCTCCTCGGCCGGCTCAGCACCTTCCGCACCCGGTACGCGCAGGCCGTCGAAGCCGGTCGGGACCCTGCCGCGGCGGAGCGGCTCTCCCGGCTCGTACGGCCGTTCCTGCTGCGCCGCCGCAAGTCGGACCCGGGCATCGCGCCGGAGCTCCCGCCGAAGACCGAGACCGACCGTGCCGTGTCGCTCACCAGGGAACAGGTGGGGCTGTACGAGGCGTTGGTCCGCGAGACCATGGCGGAGATCGCCGCCGCCGACGGCATGGAGCGACGGGGACTGATCGTGAAGCTGCTGACCGGGCTCAAACAGATCTGCAACCACCCCGCCCAGTTCCTCAAGGAGGAGAAGCCGCGGATCCCGGGCAGATCGGGGAAGTTGGAGCTGCTGGACGAACTGCTGGACACCATCCTCTCCGAGGGGGCGAGCGTTCTGGTCTTCACGCAGTACGTCCGGATGGCCCGGCTGCTGGAACGTCACCTGGCGGCACGCGGGGTGCCCACCCGCTTCCTGCACGGCGGGACACCGGTCCCCGAGCGCGAGGCGATGGTGGAACGCTTCCAGGAAGGCGAGGTTCCGGTCTTCCTGCTGTCGCTGAAGGCGGCCGGCACGGGTCTGAACCTGACGCGGGCCGAGCATGTCGTGCACTACGACCGCTGGTGGAACCCGGCCGTCGAGGCGCAGGCCACGGACCGGGCGTACCGCATCGGACAGACACGGCCGGTACAGGTGCACCGGTTGATCACGGAGGGCACGATCGAGGACCGCATCGCGGACATGCTGCTGCGCAAGCGGGAGTTGGCCGACGCGGTGCTGAGCGCCGGCGACACGGCGCTGACCGAGCTGTCCGATGCGGCACTGGCCGATCTGGTGGAGCTTCGAGGGGACGCGCGATGACGGAACGCACGGGACATGCCGAAGAGCGCACGTTCGCCGCACTGGCTCCCGTACGGGGCGGGGGTTTCGCACGGACGTGGTGGGGGCGGGCCTGGTTGAAGGCGCTCGAGGACGCGGCGCTGGACGGGCAGCAGGTGAAGGTCGGGCGCCGGCTGGCGCGCGCGGGGGCCGTGGGCGCGGTGTCGGTGCGCCCCGGGCGCGTCACCGCGGTCGTCCAGGACCGCGACGGCACCGGCCACCGTGCCGACGTCCTGCTTCAGGAACTGTCCGGGGAGCACTGGGACCGTCTTCTGGACATGGCGGTCGAGCGGGCCGGGCATGTCGCCGCCCTGCTCGACCGTGAGATGCCACCGCACCTGGTGGAGGACGCCGCGACGGCCGGAGTGGAGCTGCTGCCCGGGCTCGGTGATCTGGAGGCGGAGTGCGACTGCGGTGCCTGGGACCACTGCGGACACACCGCGGCGCTCTGCTACCAGGTGGCCCGCCTGCTGGATCAGGACCCGTTCGTCCTGCTGCTGATGCGCGGCCGTACGGAAGGTGCGCTGCTGGACGAACTGCACGTGCGGGCAACCGTGCCCGCGGCGGGCGGCGAGGAGGCGATGAACGACCTCCGCAGCAGCCTCGCGGACAGCCACAGTGACGGTGTGGACGCCGCGGAGGCGTTCGCGGCGGGGGAGGTCCTCCCGCCGCTGCCCGAGCCGCCCGCGCTGCCGGTGGAGCCCGGCCTGCCGCCCTCCCTGGACAGCGAGACCACGCCCGCGCCGGGACTCGACCCGACGGCGCTCGAGTTCCTGGCGGCGCAGACGGCCATGGAGGCACACCGGTTGCTGGCCGAGGCTCTCCACCCCGGTCATGAGCAGCAGCCCCTGGGCGACGAGTTGCCGTTCCACCAGGACGTGGTGCGCCTGGCGGCCGGTGCGCCGGGGACGAGCATCGCGGCGCGTCTCGGCGAGGGTTCCGGGCGTGGCCGGGAAGGACTGGCGCTCGCCGTCCGCGCCTGGCGGTACGGCGGGGCGGCCGGTCTCGCCGTGCTGGACGAGGAGTGGCACGTACCGGCGGAGTCGCTCGCACGCGCGCGTGCCGCTGTGGAGACGGCGTGGGACGAGGGCGAGCGCCCTTCGCTGCGGTCCACTCACAACCGTTGGACCGTCGTGGGTGGGTCGGCCCAACTCCGCCTCGGACGGGACGGCCGCTGGTGGCCCTACCGCAAGGAGCGGGGTCGCTGGGCACCGGCCGGCCCGGCAGCCCATGATCCTGCGACGGCACTGGCTGCCGTCGCCGGCGAACCCGACGACTGACACCTCGGAGCGGTTCCGTCACCCGGTGTGGCCGACCGGGTCCGGGAAGAGTGGGTCCAGGTCGCCGGGCAACCCGGTCGGGAATCCGCTGGGCAGATCGCTGGGGAAACCACTGGGCAGATCGCTGGGAAGCCCGGAGGGCAGTGTCGGAAGGTCGCTGGGCAGCCCTGAGGGGAGGCTCAGCGACGGGGTCGGCGAAGAACTCGCACCGCCACCGGTCCCGCTCGACGGCTTCTCGTCCGGCGACCCCGCGCCCCGGCCGGCCACCAGCGCCACGGCGAGGACGGCGCCGAGGGTGACGAGCACGGCCAGTGCGATGAGCGCGAGCCTGCGACGTCCGTCGGGAGCGGGTCCACCGGGCGGATCGGGTGGCAGGCGGCCCCCGCCCTGACCCGGGGGCCGCCTGCCACCGCCTCCCCCGGGCGGATCACCCGGAGGCGGACCGAAACCCCCTGGCGGGGGCCCGAACCCTCCGCCGTTCGACGGCGGTGTGCCGTCCGGCGATCGGGGCGGCTGGGACGGTGGCGGCGGCATGCCCATACCGTCCAGAGTCCCCGCGAAACGGCCAAGGCGCGAGCCCCGTACGGAAGTTGATAGGGCCCACACCGTGGGTCGCGCGATTCCGGAGATTTACGCACGGAAACCGACGAGGTAGGGCGTCGGAGTCGACCTTGACGGTCACCGGCGGAAAGAGGGGCCCTCACCGCCTCGGCCTCGGCTTGCTTCTGAGCTTGAGCTGCCTTGCGGTTGGAGCTTCGGCTTCGGCTTCGACTCGAAGGGCCCCACGCGCGTGATCAGCCGCGCGCGCCCAGCAGGTGGTCCATCGCCAGCTGGTCGAGCTGTTCGAAGGCCATGCCGCGAGCGGCGGCGGCCTCGGCGTCGAACTCCTCGAAGGCCGTCCGGTCCGCGAGCAGCGCCTGCAGGCCGTCGGCGGCCGTGGGCTGCGCCAGCTGGTCCAGCCGCGCGGCACGCAGCGCCTCCTGGACCGCCGGGTCCGCGCGGAAGGCGGCCGCGCGCTCCTTGAGGATGAGGTAGTTGCGCATGCAGCCCGCGGCCGACGCCCACACGCCGTCGAAGTCCTCGGTGCGCGGCGGCTTGAAGTCGAAGTGCTTCGGCCCCGCGTAACCGGCGCTCTCCAGCAGGTCGACCAGCCAGAAGGCGGAGCGCAGGTCGCCCGCGCCGAAGCGGAGGTCCTGGTCGTACTTGATACCGGACTGGCCGTTGAGGTCGATGTGGAAGAGCTTGCCCGCCCAGAGGGCCTGCGCGATGCCGTGCGGGAAGTTCAGCCCGGCCATCTGCTCGTGTCCGACCTCGGGGTTCACGCCGTACAGCTCCGGGCGCTCCAGGCGCTCGATGAAGGCCAGGGCGTGACCGACCGTGGGGAGCAGGATGTCGCCGCGCGGCTCGTTCGGCTTGGGCTCGATCGCGAACTTCAGGTCGTAGCCCTGGGAGGTGACGTATTCGCCGAGGAGGTCGAAGGCCTCCTTCATGCGGTCGAGCGCGTCCCGGACGTCCTTGGCGGCACCGGACTCGGCGCCCTCACGGCCACCCCAGGCGACGTAGATCTTGGCGCCGAGCTCGACCGCCAGGTCGATGTTGCGGATCGTCTTGCGCAGCGCGTACCGGCGGACGTCGCGGTCGTTGGCAGTGAACGCACCGTCCTTGAAGACGGGGTGCGTGAAGAGGTTGGTGGTGGCCATGGGCACGGTCATGCCGGTCGTGTCCAGGGCCGCGCGGAAGCGCTTGATGTGCTCCTCGCGCTCGCTGTCCGAGGACCCGAAGGGGATCAGGTCGTCGTCGTGGAAGGTCACACCGTAGGCACCGAGCTCCGCCAGGCGCTGCACCGTCTCGACCGGGTCGAGGGCGCGCCGGGTGGCGTCGCCGAACGGGTCCCTTCCCTGCCAGCCGACGGTCCACAGGCCGAAGGTGAACCTGTCGTCCGGGGTGGGTTGGTAGTTCATGCCGCGGCTCCTTGCGCTCCGACTATTTCGTCATGGCGATTTACAAATTAGTATGCGGACGCGTCTCTGGGAAGACAAGATGTCGCCGGACGGAGGCGTCAGCCGCGTCAGCGGCGGTCACGAGCCGCGTGAGAAGGAGAGCCCGATGTCAGCTGCCGAGGGTCCGCTCGTCGTCGGTGTGGACTCGTCCACACAGTCCACCAAGGCCCTGGTCGTCGACGCGTCGACCGGTCGGGTCGTGGCGAGCGGGCAGGCGCCGCACACCGTGTCCTCCGGGGCGGGTCGGGAGAGTGACCCCCGCCAGTGGTGGGACGCGCTGTGCGAGGCGCTGCACCAGTGCGGGGAGGCGGCGCGCGAGGCCTCGGCGGTGTCGATCGGCGGTCAGCAGCACGGCCTCGTCACCCTCGACGCGCAGGGCGAGCCGGTGCGGCCGGCGCTGCTGTGGAACGACGTGCGCTCGGCGCCGCAGGCGGTCCGACTGGTCGAGGAACTGGGCGGCGCGAAGGCCTGGGCGGAGCGCGCCGGCAGCGTGCCGGGGCCGTCCTTCACCGTGACGAAGTGGGCCTGGCTGGCCGAGCACGAGCCCGAGGCCGTCCGTGCGACCACCGCCGTCCGCCTGCCGCACGACTACCTCACCGAGCGCCTCACGGGCCAGGGCACGACCGATCGCGGCGACGCCTCCGGCACGGGCTGGTGGGCGTCGGCGACGGAGGCGTACGACGCCGAGGTGCTCGCCCATGTCGGGCTGGACCCGGCGCTGCTGCCCCGTGTCGTCCGGCCGGGCGAGGTCGCCGGGACCGTACGGGACGCCCACGAGCTGCCGTTCGCCAAGGGGACCCTGGTCGCCGCCGGTACGGGCGACAACGCGGCCGCCGCGCTGGGCCTCGGACTGCGCCCCGGCACCCCGGTGCTGAGCCTGGGCACCTCGGGCACGGTGTACGCGGTCTCCAGGCACCGCACGGCGGATCCGACCGGCACGGTGGCGGGCTTCGCCGACGCGCACGGGGACTGGCTGCCGCTGGCCTGCACCCTGAACTGCACCCAGGCCGTCGACCGGGTGGCCGCCCTGCTGGGCCTCGACCGCGAGTCCGTGGAACCCGGCACGGACGTCACGCTCCTCCCCTACCTGGACGGCGAGCGCACCCCGGCCCTGCCGCACGCCTCGGGTCTGCTGCACGGGCTGCGCCACGACACGACCGGCGGACAACTGCTGCAGGCCGCGTACGACGGCGCCGTCCACTCACTGCTCGGCGCCCTTGACCTGGTGCTCGACTCCGACGCGGACACCTCCGTACCGCTGCTGCTCATCGGCGGGGGCGCGCGGGGCACCGCCTGGCAACAGACCGTGCGCCGCCTCTCCGGGCGTGCCGTGCAGGTCCCCGAGGCCAGGGAGCTGGTCGCGCTGGGGGCCGCCGCACAGGCCGCCGGGCTGCTCACCGGCGAGGACCCGGCCGCGGTGGCCCGCCGCTGGGACACCACCCGGGGGCCGGTGCTGGAGGCCGTGGAGCGGGACGAGGAGACGCTCACCAGGATCTCCCGGGTGCTGTCCGACGCCGCACCGCTGCTGGAAAGCGGACCGGACAGCGACTGACCGGCGAGGGGGTGTCCCCAGTGGGAAAATCCGATTCCGGCATGATCTACAGGGCACGGACAGGAAACCGCACAGGAACACCCACCGGGACGCACCGACGGGAGCCGAGGGAGGCATGACCGCACCACCGCACGAAACCCGCCCCAGCGGCTCCGGCCGCCGTCTGCCCGACAACCAGCAGGGCATGCGGCGCCGCAACCTCTCCCGGGTCATGCACACCCTCAACGCCGAGGGGCCGCTGTCCCGAGCCGCCGTCGCCTCGCACATCGGCCTGACCCGGGCCGCCGTGTCGACGCTGGTGGACGAGCTGATCCGTTCGGGACTCCTGGAGGAACTGGGTCCCGAGCGCCCCGGCCGGGTCGGACGGCCCGGTTCGGCGCTCGCCCTCAGTGGACGCGGCCCCGCCGGTATCGGCGCGGAGATCGGTGTCGACCACCTCGCGGTCTGCGCCGTGGATCTGCGGGGTGAGGTGCGGGCTCGGGCGGTGCGGCACGGCACCCATCGCGGCCGGGCGCCGGAGCCGGTCATAGCGGAGCTGACCGAGCTCGTCCGCCGCGTCGTCGCCGAGGCGGAGGGCGAGGGCCTGTGGCCCGCCGGGCTCGCCGTCGCGGTGCCCGGGCTGGTCGCGAGCGACGCCCGCACGGTGGTTCGGGCCCCCAACCTCGACTGGCACGACACGGACCTGGGCGCCCTGTTGCCCGCCGGCCTGCCGGTGACCGTGGACAACGAGGCCAACTTCGGCGGTCTCGCGGAACTCTGGCTCGGTGACGACACACCGCTCGACTTTCTGCACGTCTCCGCAGAGATCGGCATCGGCGGCGCGGTCGTCGTGGACGGTCGGCTGCTCCGCGGAACACGTGGATTCGCGGGCGAGTTGGGGCATGTTCCCGTCCGGCCGGAAGGACCGGACTGCGCGTGCGGTGGACGGGGCTGCCTGGAGCAGTACGCCGGTGAGGAAGCCGTACTCCGGGCGGCCGGACTGGAACCGGGCGAACACCGTGTCGAGTTCCTCGCCGAGCGGGCCGCCGCCGGCGACAAGGACGTGCACCGGGCCCTGCGGGGCGCCGGCACAGCGCTCGGTGTGGCACTGACCGGCGCGGTGAATCTGCTGGACCCGCAGACCGTCGTGCTGGGCGGCGCCCTGGCCGCCCTCGCGCCCTGGCTGCTGCCCTCGCTGGAGCGCGAGTTGGCGCGACGGACGGCCGGTCCGGCGTGTTCCGTGACCGTGTCCCGGCTGGGGTCGGAGGGCCCGCTGCTGGGTGCGGCCCACTCGGTGGTGCGTGGGGTGCTGGACGATCCGGCGACGGTCGGGGTGCGGCCGTAGCTCTGCGGAAGCGGTCATGGGCTGCGCCGATGCGCAGGCCGACGCCGCCCTCGACCGGACTCCGCAACGCACCCGTTCCCTCTGCCGGGTGACGAAGTTATCCACAGCTCGCCGGTTTTCCACCGTTTTCCACACGCTCGGACAGCCCGTCCGCCAGTCGCCGTACCGTGATCCACGTGAGGCGCAGCCATTCGACCTGCGGCTGCGTCTTCGCTCACGGATACGAACCGACCAGCACATGCCCCACTCCCGACCGGAAAGGCACAGCCACATGGAGCGAGCCAGGCCGTTGCCGAGCAGACGGCGGCTGCTGCAGGGCACCGCCCTCGCCGCGATCCCCTACGCGTTGCTCCCGAGCCCCCGGGCAGGCGCCCAGTCGCCGCCCCTCGACCACGCACCCGCCCGATGGGAACCGGCGAGCCCGGCCAACTACACCGCGGCCGACCGTCCGGCCGGTCAACCCATCGACCTGGTGATCATCCACGTCACGCAGACCACGTACAAGAACACCCTGCCCGTCTTCTGGAACCCGGCGAAACAGGTCTCCGCGCACTACCTGCTCCGGTCGGCCGACGGGCGCGTCACCCAGTGCGTCCGCGAACGCGACATCGCCTGGCACGCCGGCAACTGGGACTACAACGCACGAAGCATAGGCATCGAGCACGAGGGCTGGATCGACCGGCCCGAGTACTTCACCACCGCCATGTACGAGCAGTCCGCGGCACTCACAGCGGCGATCTGCGACAGGCACGGCATCCCCAGGAACCGCGCGCACATCATCGGCCACTACGAGGTGCCGGGCACCGACCACACCGATCCGGGGCCGCACTGGGACTGGGACCGCTACATACGCCTGGTCGACGCCGCCTGAGGTCGAGGGAGCGCGCGGCTTGTCCGGGTGCGGGTCCGGCGGTGACGATGGGTTCCAGCCGTGAGCGCGTGTCCGGGAGGCCGAGTTGACCGATCCTTGGGTGGCTCTGGAGCCGGGAGCCGACCCCGTCGAGCGGGGACGGGTGCTGCGTCGCGCGCATGAGGCGTTCACACAGCGGGGCACGGTGGGGCGACCGGTGCGTTCCGTGGTGGCGGACTCCTGGCGGCGTTCGGCGAAGGCGGGTGTGGGACCGGAGGGCACCGCCAGGGTGGAACTGACGGACGGCGACCTCGGTTCCTATCGCGCGGAGCATCCGCTGGCCCGAGTGATGCCGTTGGTCCGCGAGTTGCTGGGCACGTTCGCGTCGGACGGTGAACATCTGCTGGCCGTCTGCGACGCGCAGGGCAGACTGCTGTGGGTGGAAGGAGACGCGGCGACCAGACGGCGGGCCGACCGGATGAATTTCGTCCCCGGTGCGCGGTGGGCGGAGTCCGCGGTCGGCACGAACGCTCCGGGGACCGCGGTCGCCGTGGACCGGCCCGTGCAGGTGTTCGCGGCCGAGCACTTCATACGGCGGGTGCAGCCGTGGACGTGCGCGGCGGCGCCGGTGCACGATCCACGCACGGGGCGGGTGCTCGGTGCGGTCGACATCACCGGCGGCGACGGCCTGGCTCATCCGCACAGCCTCGGCTTCGTCCAGGCGGTCGCCAGGGCGGCCGAGTCCCAGCTCGCCCTGCTCACTCCGCCCGGCGCGTCGACGAACGCGCTCGAACTGGCCGCCCTGGGGCGGGACGAGGCCCAACTCCTGGCCCGTGGGCGGAAGATCAGGCTCAGCCGTCGGCACAGCGAGATCCTGGTGCTGCTCGCCCGTCACCCGGAGGGACTGTCCGGCGACGAGCTGCTCTGCGCGCTGTACGAGGACGAGTCGGTGACGCCGGTGACGTTGCGGGCCGAACTGGCGCGGCTGCGCCGTCTCCTCGGGTCGGGGTTGCTGGGGTCACGGCCGTATCGGCTGTTGGTTCCCGTCGAGTCCGATGTGGCGGTGGTGGAACGGAGACTGGAGACGGGTGCGGTGACGGCGGCCGCGTCGGCGTACGCGGGCCCGCTGCTGCCGGGCTCGCAGGCACCGGCCGTCGCACGGCTGCGGCGCAGGCTCGCCGACGGCCTGCGGTCGGCGCTGATAGCCGTACACGACCCCGACCTCCTGGCGGACTGGGCGCACGCCCCATGGGGTGAGGACGACCTGGAAGTGTGGCGGGCGCTGGCAGCCGTCCGCCCCACTCCGGCCGTACGGTCCCGGCTGCGCGAGCTGGAGTCGGAACTGTCGGCGCCACCGGCATGGGGGCGCCCTCGGGCCCGGCGACCGTGAGGGACTGCCACCGGGCTGACTGGCGGACCGACCGGCCGACCGACCGGCTGGCGGGGTTGCCTGGTGCTGCGGCGCCCACGGTC
>NZ_JAVRFJ010000040.1:0-103736 GCF_031845845.1 Streptomyces gottesmaniae | reverse complement strand
CGCAGGCTTCCAAGCGTGCGAGCCGCCCCTCTCCGCATGTCAGGGCAGCCGTCGCGACGGGGGCAGAGGCGCTCCCGGCGCTCATCGCCGGGAAGGCCATCGGGGCCTCATTCCACCCCATGCCGCATCGTGGAACACCATGCTAAAATGCGGCATGAATCGTGCCCACGGCTCCGGGGAGGGAGTCAGAGGTGAGCGACGAAGCCACGCGACTGATGGGGGCCCCGGATGGAGATGAAGAGCGTCATCAGGTCACTGCGCATCCTGGAGGCGGTCGCCCGGCACCAGCCGGTCACCGTCGGGGAGTTGACGAAACTCTTCGGACTGCCGAAGTCGACGGTTCAGCGCACCCTGGTCACCCTCAACGAGGCGGGCTGGCTGCGGGCCCACCGCAAGGACACCACCCGCTGGGAGATCGGCGCCCGGGTACTGGCCGTACGGCCCGCAGCCCTGCAGGGTTCCAGCCTGTTCGCCGCCGCCCGCGAACCCATGATCCACCTCCGCGACACGGTCAACGAGACCATCCACCTCTCGGTGCCCGACGCACTGCACAGCATGGTCGTCGTCGACCGCGTCGACTGCGACCATCCCGTACGGACCTTCCACACCATCGGCGACACCTCACCCCTGCACGCCACGGCCACCGGGCACGCGATCCTCGCCCATCTCCCGCGTCCCGAGGTCGACGAGTTCGCCACGGGCACGTTCGAGGGGTACGGCGAGGAGACCATCACCGACCCCGAGGAACTGCGCACGGAACTCCAGCGGGTCAGGGAGCGCGGCTACGCCGTCAACCACAACCAGTACCTCCAGGGGATCTGCGCCATCGCCGCACCCGTCCTGGACGGTGACGGCGTCCCACTGGCAGCCGTGGCCGTCTCCCTGCCTGATTCACGCTTCGAGCCCGGTCGGCTCGCGGAGCTGGGGCGACTGGTCACCGAGACGGCGGCGGAGATCACCGCGCGCCACCTGCGCTGAGGGCGCCTTCGGCCCGGCCCGCGCGGTGCGCGAGGAAGCGTATGTCAGGGCAGGACCGCCGTCATCGCACAGGCACCGCGAGGTACTGGTACTCCAGGAACTCGTCGAGACCGACGCGGCCGCCCTCGCGGCCGAGCCCGGACTGCTTGACACCGCCGAAGGGGGCGGCCGGGTTGGAGACGAGGCCGGTGTTGACGCCGACCATGCCGACCTCCAGACGCTCGCTGACCCGCAGGGCGCGGTCCAGGCCCTCGGTGAAGACGTAGCCGACGAGGCCCCAGGGGGTGTCGTTGGCCCGGCGGATCACCTCGTCCTCGTCGTCGAAGGTGAGGATCGCCGCGACCGGGCCGAAGATCTCCGTGTCCATCAGGCGGCTGTCGGAGGCGACATCCGTGAGTACGGTCGGCGGGTAGAAGCAGCCCGGACCTTCGGGCGTACGGCCGCCGACGAGCACCCGGGCGCCGCGCTCCACCGCGTCGGCCACCAGTTCCTCGACCTTGGCCCGTCCGGTCCGGTCGATCAGCGGGCCGACGTCGACGCCGTCCCGGGTGCCGGGGCCCACGACCAGCGCGCCCATGCGCTCGGCCAGGCGACGCCCGAACTCCTCCGCCACGGAGGAGTGGACGAAGAACCGGTTGGCGGCGGTGCAGGCCTCGCCCATGTTGCGCATCTTGGCGACCATCGCGCCGTCGACCGCCTTGTCCAGATCGGCGTCCTCGAAGACGACGAACGGCGCGTTGCCGCCCAGCTCCATCGACGTCCGCACGACCGCCTCCGCGCTCTGGGCGAGCAGCAGGCGTCCGACGCCCGTGGAGCCGGTGAAGGAGAGCTTGCGAATCCTCCCGCCGCGCAGGAGCGGTTCGCACACCTCCCCCGCACGGGAGGTGGTGACGACGCTGAGCACGCCGTCCGGCAGCCCGGCCTCCTTGAGGATCGCGGCGAGAGCCAGACTGGACAGAGGGGTCTGCGGGGCCGGCTTGAGGATCATCGTGCAGCCGGCGGCGATCGCCGGGCCGATCTTGCGGGTGCCCATGGCCAGCGGGAAGTTCCACGGGGTGATCAGCAGACAGGGGCCGACCGGGCGGCGGGAGAGCAGCATACGGTTGCGGCCGTCGGGCAGGACACCGTGACCGCCGTCGATGCGCACGGCCTCCTCGGAGAACCAGCGGAAGAACTCGGCCGCGTACGCCACCTCTCCCCTGGCCTCGGCCAGCGGCTTGCCCATCTCGGCCGTCATCAGGTGGGCCAACTCGTCGGTGCGCTCGACGATGATCTCGTACGCCCGGCGCAGGATCTCGCTGCGCACCCGGGGCGCCGTACGGGCCCACTCCTCCTGCGCCTGGACGGCGGCCTCCTCGGCGCGCTGGGCGTCCTTGGCGCCCGCGTCGGCGACGTGCGCGATGATCTCACCGGTCGCGGGGTCGTCGACGGGCATGGTGGCGCCGTCCGCGGCGTCCGCCCAGTCCCCGCCGATGAACAACTGCGTGGGTGTGTCGGTCATGACGTCTCTCCTGGTTGAACGGTTCGATCGGCGGCAGGGTCGAGGAGTTCCGCGAGGTGCAGGGCGCGGATGCCCCGGTCACCGGCGAGGTGGTCGATCTGGGTGGCGCAGCTGAAGCCGTCCGCGACGACGACGGTCGGCGTGTCTCCTTCGATGGCGGAGATGCCGTCGAGGCGTGGCTTCAGGGCCAGGTCGGCGACGGCCATCGAGGTGTCGTAGTGCTGGGCCTCGAAGCCGAAGTTCCCGGCGAGTCCACAGCAGCCCTCGGCCTCGTCGACCTTGACCACGCCCCATCGGCGCAGCAGGTCGGTGGGGCGGCTGCCCTTGAAGGTGGCGTACTCGTGGCAGTGGGTCTGCAGGACGACATCGGCCGGCAGCTCGGGGGGCGTCCAGTCGGGGGCGGCCAGGTCGGTCAGGGCGCCGGTGAAGGTGTGGACGCGCTCCGCGACCCGACGGGCGGCGTCCGTGCCGAGGAGCTCGGGCACGTCGCGTTTGAGTGCGGCGGCGCAGCTGGGTTCGGCCACGATGATGGGCCGCTCGTCACCGTTGTCGAGGTGGGCGACCGTACGAGCCATGACGCGGCGGGCGACGGACAGCTGGCCGGTGCTGACCCAGGTCAGGCCGCAGCACAGGCCGTCCTCCGCCGTGCAGGGGATTCCCGCGTCGGCGAGGACGCGGCTCGCGGCGCCCGCCACCTCGGGGCGGAAGGCACGGGTGAAGCTGTCGACGAAGAGCAGCGCCTTCGCCGGTTCGCCGGTCCTCGCC
The DNA here is from genome assembly GCF_031845845.1 of Streptomyces gottesmaniae. NCBI lineage: Bacteria > Bacillati > Actinomycetota > Actinomycetes > Kitasatosporales > Streptomycetaceae > Streptomyces > Streptomyces gottesmaniae. The sequence goes on along the minus strand of NZ_JAVRFJ010000040.1, from coordinate 100,492 downwards.
CCGCGCAGGGCCCGGCGAAGCGCGTGCCGGGAGGCGAAGGCCGGGATCCGGCGCTTCGTGGTCACCCCTCCCAGCCGGGCGAGCAGCTTGCCGACCGGTCCGCGCAGCAGCGCGTTGAGGGGGCGGGCGGCGCATCCGGCCAGGGCCGAGGTCAGCGGCAGCCAGCCCAGCGAGTAGTGGGAGCGAGGCCGGATCCTCCCCTTGTAGTGCTGGTGCAGGAACTCCGCCTTGTACGTGGCCATGTCGACGCCGACCGGGCAGTCACTGGAGCACGCCTTGCAGGACAGGCACAGATCGAGGGCGTCCCGTACCTCCGCCGAGCGCCAGCCGTCCTGAACGATGTCGCCCCGCACCATCTCCTGAAGGAGTCGGGCACGGCCCCGGGTGGAGTCGGTCTCCTCCCCGGTGGCCCGGTAGCTCGGACACATCACACCGCCCGCGTCGCTGCGGCAGCGGCCCACGCCGACGCAGCGGCGTACCGCGCCCGCGAAGCCGTCCTCGTCATGCGGGAAGGAGAACTCCGTCGCCAAAGGCTGGATCTGGTGCAGCGCGAGATCGGCGTCGAGCGGGGCCGGGGCCACGATCACGCCCGGGTTGAGCAGCCTGTCGGGGTCGAATACGTCCTTGAAAGCGGTGAAGGCCCGGATCATGCGGTGGCTGTACATGACCTCCAGCAGCTCACCGCGCGCCCGCCCGTCGCCGTGCTCGCCGGACAGGGTCCCGCCGTGCGCGACGACCAGTTCGGCCGCCTCGTGCAGGAAGCGGCGGGCGGCAGCGCGGCCCACGTCCGTCGCGAGGTCGAAGTCGATGCGCACGTGGACGCACCCCGCGCCGAAGTGCCCGTACATCACGCCGGTGAGTACATGGGAGGCGAGCAGCTTGCGGAAGTCCCGCAGATAGCCGGCGAGGTTCTCGGGCGCGACCGCCGAGTCCTCCCAGCCGGGCCAGGACTCCCCACCGTCGACGAGGCGGGCGGCCAGGCCGGCCCCGTCTTCGCGGACGCGCCACAAGGAGCGCCGTTCGGCCACGCTCTCCACGACCCGCCCGCCGGTCATCCGGCCCTGTGCCTTGAGCACGTCGAGGAGCTGCGCCGCGCGGGTGTTGACCGTGGCCTCGTCGTCGCCGTCGAGTTCGACGTACAGCCACGCCCGCCCTTCGGGCAGTCCGGTCACGGAGTCCGGGCCGCGGCGGGCGCGCATGGTGGCGACGATCGCCTCGTCCATGCCCTCCACGGCGGTGGGGTTCCAGCGCAGGATCTCCGGCACGTCCTCGGCCGCGTCGACGACATCGTCGTAGCCGAGGGTGAGAAGCGTGGAAGCCTGTGCGGTCGCCACCAAGCGGACCGTCGCGGCGGTGACGACCGCACAGGAGCCCTCGGTGCCGACCAGGGCGCGGGCCATGTCGAAGCCGTGCTCGGGCAGCAGGTGGTGCAGCTGATAGCCGGAGACCTGACGGGGAATGCGGCCCAGCTCGGTACGGATCGGCGCCAGGTTGTCCGCGATCAGACGGCGTACGTCCGCCTCGAGACGGGCGACGGGTCCGGCGTCCCGCGGATCCACCGCGTGCAGTCCGGTGCGGTCGGCGACGGCGCGCACGCCGTCGGCCGTCACGATCTCCAGCGCCTCGATGTGCGAGCTGGTACGCCCGTGCCGCACGGACCGGTTGCCGCACGCGTCGTTGCCGATCATGCCGCCGAGCGTGCAGCGACTGTGCGAGGACGGGTCGGGGCCGAAGGAGAGCCCGTGCAGGGCGGTCGCGCTCTGCAGCGCGTCGAGGACGACTCCGGCCTCGACACGCGCGGTCCCGCTCGCCGGGTCGATGTCCAGGATCCGGTTCATGTACCGGGAGAAGTCCAGGACGACGCCCGGCCCGACCGCGTTGCCGGCCATGCTGGTCCCGCCGCCGCGCGCGGTGACGGGGACGCCCGTCTCCTTGCAGGCCCGCAACACCGCGACCACGTCGTCGGCGCTGCGGGGGAAGGCCACAGCCTGCGGGGGGACACGGTAGTTGGAGGCGTCGTAGGCGTACTGGCCGAGGGCGCTCTGGCCGGACTCCACCCGCAGGCCGGGAGCCGTCTCGGTGAGGCGGTCGGTCAACCGCGCCACGCTGTCGCTCATCGCGGCGATGCTCCTGAGGTACCGGCTTCCACCGCGGTCGCCCACGCCTGGAGGCCCTCGTCCACGGCCGTCTCGTCGATGACGAGCGCCGGGATCATGCGTACGACCTGGTTCCATGCGCCGCACAGCAGCAGGAGCAGGCCCTCGTCGATGGCGGCGCGCTGCACGCGGGCGGCGGTCTCGGGGTCGGGGCTGCCGTCCTCGGTGACGAACTCGGTGGCCAGCATCAGCCCGAGGCCGCGCACGTCGCCGATGCCCGGCGTCCGGTCGGCCACCGCCTCCAGGCCGTGCCGCAGCCTCTTGCCCATGGCCTCGGCGTTCTCGACGAGCCTCTCGTCGCGTACGACGTCGAGGGTGGCGACGGCCGCCGCGCAGGCCACGGCGTTGGCACCGTACGTGCCGCCCTGCGAGCCCGGCCACGCCTTGGCCATCAGTTCCTCGGAGGCGGCGATGCCGGACAGCGGGAAGCCGCTGGCCAGGCCCTTGGCCGTGACGAGGATGTCCGGGGTGACGCCGAAGTGGTCGTGGCCCCAGAAGCGGCCGGTGCGGCCGACGCCGGTCTGCACCTCGTCCAGGATGAGGAGGAAACCGTGGCGGTCCGCGCGCTCCCGCAGACCCTCCATGAAGGCGCGGGTGGCGGGCACATAGCCGCCCTCGCCGAGCACCGGCTCGACGATGACGGCGGCCGTGTCGGCGGGCGAGGAGATCGTCTGGAGGGTGTAGTCGAGCTCCCGCAGGGCGAAGCGGGTGGCCGTCTCCTCGTCCCAGCCGTAGCGGTAGGCCGACGGGAACGGCGTGACGACCACACCGCTCATCAGCGGGGAGAAGCCGGACCGGAAGCGGGTGCCGGAGGTGGTCATGGAGGCGGCGGCCACCGTACGACCGTGGAAGCCGCCGTGGCAGACGATGACGTTCGGCCGGCCGGTGGCCTGGCGGGCGAGGCGCAGCCCGGCTTCGACGGCCTCGCTGCCGGAGTTGGTGAAGAACAGGCTGTCCAGGCCGGCCGGCAGCACCTCGCCGAGCTTGTCGACGAGGCGACGCAGGGGCTGGTGCATGACCGTCGTGTACTGGCCGTGGATCAGCGTGCCGATCTGCTCCTGCGCCGCCGCCACGACCCTGGGGTGGCAGTGGCCGGTGCTGGTGACGCCGATACCGGCGGTGAAGTCGAGGTAGCGGCGGCCGTCCTCACCGTGGAGATGGACGCCCTCGCCCCGGACCGCCACCACTGGCGTGGCCTGGCGAAGGTGCGGCGACAGTGCGGTCATGTTCGTCTCCCGGCCTCGGTGTTCGGTCTGCTGCGGTATCCCGAGCATCTCCGCCGCCCGGCGGCGAGCCAACGCGCGATCTGTCCGGTACGGGCCCGCTGTTCGGACGTTCTGTCAAGCACGGGCCGGACATGCGGCGCTCGCTGCCTCACCCACCGAGCCAGGACCGCCCTTGCGCGGGTCAGCGAGGCTTGTCACAGTGACCGGGCACTCCCCCTCCCGGCTTCGCTCGGGCGGGGCACCCCCATGGAGACACCGTGAACGACAGCCGTTCGACGGCACTACCGCCGGACACGGGCGGCCCGGACCGCACCCCGCCCGCCCGCGCCCTCAGCGTCGCCGACGTCCTTGCTCTGCCCGTCCTGGCCGCCGGCCGGCCCCAGGTCGTGACCGGCGTGACCTCGCTCGACCGACCGGTCCGCTGGGTCCACATCACCGAGCTGACGGATCCCGCGTCCTTCCTCAAGGGCGGCGAACTCGTCCTGACCACCGGCATGCCCCTGCCCGAGGAGTCCGCGGGCATCCAACGCTACGTCGACGAACTCGCCCGCATCGGGGCGGCCGCCCTGGTCATCGAACTCGTACGGCGCTACCACCGCCCGCCCGACGCACTCGTCCACGCCTGCCGCACCCGCGGGCTGCCCCTGATCACCCTCGCCAAGGACGTCAACTTCCTCGAGGTCACCCAGGTCGTCCACGGCCTCATCCTCGGCCACCAGGCCGAGGCGATGCGCCGTACCCAGCGCATACACGAGGCGTTCACCACGCTGACGCTGCGCGGCGCCGGACCGGAGGACGTCATGCGCGCGGCAGCCGAGATGAGCGGCCGCACGGTAGTCCTGGAAAATCTGGTCCACCAGGCACTGATCTGCGAACCCTCCGGCGCCACCCTGGAGGAAGCGCTCACCGACTGGGAGCAGCGCTCCAGAGCGACCCCGCCCGGCGACCGCACGAACCGATGCGGGCCGGAAGGCTGGCTCACCGCATCGGTCGAGTATCAAGGTGAACGTTGGGGCCGCGTGACCATGCTGCCCGTCCCCACCACCGAACCGGCCTTCGGACCGGAGCACCTCACCGTCCTGGAAAGGACGGCGATGGCCCTGACCGTCGCGCGCCTCACCCACCCGACCCCCTGGGAAAGCACCGCTCACCGCAACGCCCTGCGCGATCTCGTCGAGCAGCGCCACCGCTCCGCAGCGGACGCCTGCGCCCGGCTGGCCGCACTGGGCCTGCCCACCGAGAACAGCCGCTTCCTCACGGTCGTGGTGGACCTCCCCGCGACAGACACCACAGCGCGTCCCGAGGCCCATCTCTCCCAAGTCCTGCGCGCCACGGGAATCCCGGCACTCATCGGCGAACTGAACCCCGGCCGCCTGGGAGTACTGCTCGCCCTGAGCCCCTCACACCCCTGGCAACCCGTGGTCGAACGGCTGAGCCTCGTGGCGCGCGACCTCTCCCCGCGGGCCGTCGTGAGCGTCGGCTTGGAGGTCGACCACCTCACCGACACTCCCCGTTCCTTCCACCAGGCGAGCCGCGTGGCCGAGGCCACCCCACCCGACCAGCCTCTCCCCCCGGGCCGCTCCTTCCACGAACTCCGCGATGTCGACCTGCGCCGCCTGCTGTACGCGCTCCGCGAGGACACCCGGATCCAGGAGTACGCCGAACGACGACTCGGCCGGCTCCTCGATCACGACGCCCGACACGGCACCGACCTGCTGACGACCCTCCGCCACTACCTCGACGCGGCCGGCAACAAAACCAGCGCCGCCCGCCGCGGCGGTCTGTCGCGCGAGACGTTCTACCAACGCCTGCGCACCATCGAACGCCTCCTCGGCTGTGACCTCGAATCCGGGGCACAGCGCACCGAACTGCACGTGGCCCTCACGGCTCTCGACATGCTGCGAGTCCACTGACGGCTCCGAGAAACCTCGCCTCCACGGAGCGATCAGGGGTTCAGGGCCGGTGGGCAGTGCGCAGTTCGTGTCGGCTGAAGCGAACCACATCGAGCCGCCTCCGCCCCGGGTTGCTCGGCCGCCGCTGAAACTTCCGCCCTACGCTCTTTTGCCGGCCACCATGCAGACGAAGCCGGCGCCCCGCCGACCGGCACCGTTGTCATTCCGAAGGGATGCGAAACTCGAATTCGGGACGGTCCCACGGCACGGCGGGCGGGTTCGCCAACGCGGTCCCGGTCCGCACCGCACCGACACGGTGGTAGAAGTCCTCGGCGGGAAGGTGCGACACGACCTTGACACGGTCGAGCCCGGTGGCACGGGCCTCCGACTGCATGTGCGCCACGAGCAGCCGTCCGATACCCCGTCCTTGCGCTTCGTCGGCGACGAACAGCAGGTCGAGCTCCGGTGGCGCGAGGACGAGCGAGTAGAACCCGAGGATCCGGCCTCCATGCTCGTCGGCGCCGACGGCCACAAAGGCGCGGTGGGCCTCGATGTAATCAGGGCCAACCCTGTAGCCCGCCACTGCGGCCGCGTACTTACCCGCGTAGGCGCCTGAGCCACGCACGAGCCGCGTGAGCCGTTTGGCATCCCGCGCGACGGCCCTCCGTATCGTGATCGGCCGGCTGATCGGGGAAGTGCGTGAACTCATCGGGAGAGTATGCCGCACCGGAGAGTGCCTTCCTGCGGCGGGTCGACTGCTCGGACAGACGTCCCTGCACCAGGACTCCGCCTGCACCACGGAAGCGAGAAAGCCGGCGTCCTCGCTGTCCAGGCCGCTCCCCCGCGGGGCTCGTCCGGCGGCGGACTCACTTGGGCACCCAGCCTCGCAGCGAGGTGACGACCAGGGGCGGAGCGAAGGCCGGCCAGCCGATCGGCCAGAGCCACGGAAACACCACTCGCACCTCTGTACGGAAAGCCGCCCGGGCGGCGAAGAACCTGCACCCCTGTCCCCGTGCGATGCCACACAGTTGCAGGGGGAGGAGGCCGATGAGCTGTGCCCCTCTCTACATCACGGTCGACCCCGATCGGGACACTCCGCGGGTCCTACGGGACTTCCTGCGCGTCTGCCCTCGGTTCACGGGGCTCACCGGCTCGGCCGACGCCGCCGAGCGGGTCACAGGGGAGTTCCGGGTGTTCGTCCGACGCAGGGACGATCCCACCGCCCAGCGGTCCCCGACCCGCCGTGACGGCCATCGTCGGAGTGGAGCCAGGATCGTCCTGGCTCCACTCCGTGGTGCCGGTGTGTCACTGGAACTGCGCGAAGAACCTCCAGATCTCTCCCTTGGTCCAGGTGGTGACGCCGCTTTCACCGGAGGAGCCGTCGACCGGACCGGGGATGTGGCCTCCGTCGAACGCGGCCCACTGGACCGGGTATCCGGCACGGCAGCCCGAATAGGTGGTGGTGATGTGCGTCCGGCTGCCGGGGCCGGGCTCGCGCGGGCTCTGGGGCGTGCAGCCGTTGTTGCTGACGAATTTGTCGCGCAGTGACCGTCCCTGCCCGATGTTGAGGACGGAGTCGCTGATGCCGTGGATCCCGAAGTAGGCGATGGGCTGGGTGCCACCGCTGCATCCGCTGATCTGAGCGCCGGAGATGACCGCGACGGCCCTGAAGACGTTCGCCCGGCTGCAAGCGAGTGCGTAGCTCATACCGCCGCCCCAGCTGAATCCCGTGGCGAAACGCTGGGCCGGGTTGACACAGAGGCCGGCCTCGATGCGCCGGATCATGTCGTCGACGAAGGTGACGTCCTCACCGCCCGAATTGGCCCAGCCGTTACCGAGGCCTTGGGGGGCGACGAGGATCGCGCTGTTGTTGGACTGTTCCTGTTGGCCGTAATAGGACCAGGCGTTCCCGCTCGTGCCGCCCGAGGCGACGTCGCCGGCGGTTCCGCCCCGCCAGTGGAACGCGAAGATCAACCGGTAGGGGCGGCTGTTGTCGTAGTTGGCGGGAACCCTGAGGATGAAGCTGCGGCTCTTGCCGCCGCTCTGAATCGTGTGCGTACCGCTCGCCAGGGTCGGGGCGCTGCCACATCCGCCGCCGCCACCGGACGACAGCTTGACCATCTGCCATTGCTGGTTGGCGCCGCCCCAGTCGGTGTACTGGACGACATTGCCGCCGTCGGCGGTGGAGGCGCCCTGTACCTCCACCGCCTTGCTGCTGGAGCGGTTGATCAGCCGGACGTGACCCCCGTCGGAGTCGGCCAGACGGAACTGCTGGTTGGCCCCGTTGTGGTCGGCCCACTGCTGGATCGCGGCACCGTCCGCGGTCGAGGCACCGGCAACGTCGAGGACCTTGTTCGAATGCCGCGCCTTGAGGCGGTAGAAGCCGTCGCCGGAGTCCACGAACTGCCACTGCTGGTCGGCTCCGTCGTCGCGCGTCCACTGGTTGACCCGAGCGCCGTCGGCGGTGGACGCGCCGGAGATGTCCAGCGCCTTGCCGCTGTTGCGGTTGACCAGGACGTACCAGGCGTTGGGGTCCACCGTCGCCGCCTCGGCGGGCGCCGGATTCACCGCGCCGAGCATGCCGATCGCGAGGGTCGCGGCCACCACGGCGGCGACTCGGGACCACCAGCGGTGTCCGCGTGGAGGGGCGGGGGAAGCCGCACCGTAGGTCTTCATCGATTCACCCTCTCGTTCGAGGCAGGTCCCATCAGGTGCGGGTCCAGCGTTGGTTGCCGCCGTTCGAGCAGGAGTAGAGCTGGATCAGGGTGCCGTTGGCGGTGCCGGCTCCGACGGCGTCGAGACAGAGGCCGGATTGGACGCCGACGATGGATCCGTCGGAGTTGAGGCGCCACTTCTGGTTGTCGCCGCCCCAGCAGCCGTAGATCTGGACCTTGGCGCCGTTGCCGGTGCCGGCGGCGTCCAGGCACTTGTTGCCGTAGACCCTGAGCTCACCGGCAGCGGTGTACGTCCACTGCTGGTTGGTGCCGCTGTGGCAGTCCCACAGGTCGAGCTGGGTGCCGTCGGTGGTGGTGGAGCCGGGCACGTCCAGACAGCGGCCCGAAGCGACGCCCTTGACCGGTCCGGCATCGGACGGGGGCGTGGGGGAGCCACCGTTGAGTGCGTTGAGGACGGCGGTGTAGGCGGGCTTCTTGCTGCCGTCGCCGTTGAACAGCAGCGGCGTGTGCTCCGGTCGCCAGGAGTCGGTGTCGCGCACCCCCCAGACAGTGATGCCGAGGCAGCGCGGGACGGCCAGACAGTCGTTGATCACGTTGGCGTAGGTCGTGGCCGATGCGCCCTGGATGTCGAGCTCGGTGATGGCCACGTCGACGCCGAGGGCGGCGAAGTTCTGCAGGGTGGTACGGAAGTTGCTGTTGTAGGGGCTGCCGCTGTTGAAGTGCGACTGGAACCCGACACAGTCGATCGGCACGCCGCGCTGCTTGAAGTCCCGGACCATGGCGTACATGGCCTGGGTCTTGGCCCAGGTCCAGTTCTCGACGTTGTAGTCGTTGTAGCAGAGCTTGGCGGCCGGGTCCGCGGCGCGCGCCGTGCGGAAGGCGACCTCGATCCAGTCGTTGCCGGTGCGTTGCAGGTTGGAGTCGCGTCGGGCTCCCGAACTGCCGTCGGCGAAGGCCTCGTTCACGACGTCCCACTGGACGATCTTGCCTTTGTAGTGGCCCATCACGCCGTTGATGTGGTCGATCATCGCCTGGCGCAGTGTGCCGCCGCTGAGGCTCTGCATCCACCCGGGCTGTTGGGAGTGCCAGGCCAGGGTGTGACCGCGCACCTGCTTGCCGTTCTGCACCGCCCAGTTGTAGACGCGGTCACCGGCGGTGAAGTCGAACCGGCCCCTCTGTGGCTGGGTGGCGTCTATCTTCATCTCGTTCTCGGCCGTCACCGAGTTGAACTCACGGCCCGCGATCGTCGTGTACGCGGAGTCGCCCAGCCTGCCCGAGGCGATGGCGGTGCCGAAGTAGCGGCCGCTCTGCGCCGCCGCGGCGCCGAGCGTGTACTCGGCGGCGTGCGCGGTCGGCGGCCCGACCAGTGCGGCGGCCGCACCGAGGACGCCGACGACCAGCGCCAACAGCAGGCTGCGGATCTTCCGGCGGTGAACGGGTCTGGCCAAGGCATACGAGCCCATGACTGTGCCTCCAAGATGGACATCACGCAAGGACAAGAGCGCAGAGGAAGACGTGGTCCGCTCCCGTTCGGCGGACGGACGGGGCGGGTCGGAATCCGGGCAGCACGCGATCACCGGGTGCCGCGGTCACGGGAGCGGGACGATCTCAACCGGCCCGGACGGCACTCGGCCGGCCGTCGGGGGACGTACGGCGGGCGGCGGCGCTTCGGCACAGACATGGCGGAACTCCATCGCGGCTCGACCGGGGATCGCCGCACGGCGCCGCATCCCTCTCCGACTGCGCGAAGAGCCAGGATGCGCTGGTGCGAACCTCCCGGAACGAAAGGGGGGTGGCGCGGGTGCTCTGGTGCGCGGATCAGCCCTGTCGGCTGCGCATGGACCTGCCGTGCAGGACAGATCTCGCAGGACCCATACACAGGTTCGACATCTCGAACCAAGGCCGGTTACTCAGACAGGGATGATTGAGGCGTTGACGATGCATCGTCAATACTCTCCGCAGAAGAAGTTTCGGTTTCTGGTCCGAAACATTCTGAAACCCGGCGAGCCGGATGTCCTGCCCCGGTGCCGCCATCGACGGGGGTTGAGGGCCGGACCGGGGCGATCGCACGGACACCGCTCGCTCGGCTTCCCTCCTGCACGGGGACGCTTCGGCTGGCGAGTCGGCCCGGAAAAGTCGAAGCGACTCCGGCCGGCGCGGCAGCTTGGCAAGCCCAAGAGGGAAGCGCTGTTTGTAGACAGTTCGGCGCCAGGCCTTGACCGAAGGACTCCGCATTCCTAGCTTGTGGCGTCGAAGCATCCGGGATTTCTTCGAAAGTTTCGAGCTTGGCCCAGCGCCCCCGGCCCGTCCGCTACGTGGTGCATCAGGGTCATCTCTCCCCCCTTAAGGAGGCCCTCAGATGGGGTTTCGCCACTCGCCCCCCGTTCGCCTGAGACGCTTACTCGCTGTTCTCGCGCCCTTGCTGCTCGTGGCCACCTTCCTCGGCGCGCAGCCCGCCGCCGCGGCGACCGTCGACCCCAACGCCTCGTACGTGCTGGTCAACCGCAACAGCGGCAAGGCCCTGGACGTCTACAACCTGGCGACGAACGACGGCGCCCGGATCACCCAGTGGACCAGGAACAATCAGGCCCAGCAGCAGTGGCAGTTCGTCGACTCCGGGGGCGGCTACTACCGCATCAAGTCCCGGCACTCGGGCAAGGTCCTGGATGTCCACAACTGGTCCACCGCGAACGGCGGCTCGATCGTCCAGTGGGCCGACCTGAACGCCACCAACCAGCAGTGGCGGCTGGCCGACAGCTCGGACGGCTACGTCAGACTCGTCTCGCGCCACAGCAACAAGGCCCTCGAGGTGCAAGGCGCCTCCACCGCCGACAACGCGAACGTCGTCCAGTACGACGACTGGGGCGGCACCAACCAGCAGTGGCAGCTCGTCAGGGTCGGCGGCGACACCCCCGGCACGTGCGATCTTCCGTCGACCTACCGCTGGACATCTACGGGCGCGCTGGCGCAGCCCAAGCCGGGGTGGGTCTCGCTCAAGGACTTCACCGTCGCTCCCTACAACGGCAGGCAACTCGTCTATGCGACGACGCACGACACGGGGACCAGTTGGGGTTCGATGAACTTCGGCCTGTTCACCAATTGGTCGGAGATGGCCTCGGCCAGCCAGAACACGATGTCCGCCTCGACCGTCGCGCCCACGCTCTTCCACTTCGCGCCGAAGAACATCTGGGTGCTCGCCTACCAGTGGGGCGGGACGGCCTTCTCCTACCGGACGTCGAGCGACCCCACCAACCCGAATGGCTGGTCATCCCAGCAGGTGCTCTTCTCCGGAAGCATCTCCGACTCCGGAACAGGGCCCATCGACCAGACGCTCATCGGTGACGGGACGAACATGTACCTGTTCTTCGCCGGTGACAACGGCAAGATCTACCGGGCCAGCATGCCGATCGGGAACTTCCCGGGCAGCTTCGGCACGACCTCGACCGTGGTCATGAGCGATACGACGAACAACCTGTTCGAAGCCCCGCAGGTCTACAAGCTCCAGGGCCAGAACCGCTACCTCATGATCGTCGAGGCGATCGGTTCGCAGGGCCGCTACTTCCGCTCGTTCACGGCCACCAGTCTGAACGGCTCATGGACCCCCCAGGCCGCGACCGAGAGCAATCCCTTCGCGGGCAAGGCCAACAGTGGCGCCACCTGGACCAACGACATCAGCCACGGCGAGCTGATCCGCACCAGCGCCGACCAGACCATGACCGTCGATCCCTGCAATCTGCAGTTGCTCTACCAGGGACGCAGCCCCAACTCCGGCGGCGACTACGGTCTCCTGCCCTACCGCCCGGGGCTGCTGACATTGCAGCGCTGACAGCGTGACACGAGCCCGGCCCCGGTACGGAGCCGGCGTCGTGGGCTCGGCACGAGGCCGAGCCCACGCGGGTCACACGGCAACGCCGGCACCCGTACGGCGACGGGCGCGGGGTCGGGGTTCAGAGCCAGGCCGGTGGCGCTCACCACCGGCTCGCCGCCGACGTCGCCCATGAACCGCGCAGCCCCCCGGCCTCGTCGCCGGCGGGGCTGCACGTGGTCGAGGTGGAGGCGACCACTCTGACCGGCGCCGCCGTCGCCGAGCGCCGGGCCGAGCTCCGCGCCGCCGGGTTGAGCGTACGCACCGTCCCCGGCCTCGCTCCCCTGCCGGTCCGCACCGACGCCGACCGGCGGCACCAGGCCCTCGGCGACGCGCTGAGCAACGCCACCCGCCACTGCCGCCCCGGGCGACGCCGTCACCCGTCACACCTCCGCCGCGCGTTCCGAAGCGCTGGCCGAGGGGCCCGACACCGGCCCCGGCGCTCCTGCCGACGAACTGCCGTACGCCTTCGCCCGTCTGTGGCACGGGGCCCGCGCTCGTCCCGGAGACGGCGGCGGCATCTGGCCGGCCGTGGCCGAGGGGCTGATCACCGCCCACGGCGGCACGGCCATCGGGGACTCCGGACCGATGGCGGGACACGGATGCCCCTCCGGCCGTCCAGAGCCGTGACCGACGGGTCACAGCTCGGCTCCGGTCCCTGGCACTGAGCCGCGAATTACCTCCCCGGGGCCTCCGCTACTCAGCGCCCTGGACTCGGAACGCTGAAGCCGGAGCCCGCCACTTCACGGGCGAGGCGTCTGTCCGCGCGGCCGGTGACCACGATCCGTCGGAGCGAGGCCGCCGGTGTAGGGGGAGCCGCCGACGGGCGCCGTCACCGCGACGCGGACCCGCCCTCGACCGTCAGACTCGTCGATAGGCAGTGCCCGACTCGTTTCTGCGCAACAGACCCTCGTCCACCAGGGCACGGCGCAGGCTCACCCAGTCGTCGAACCATTCGCCGCAGATCGCGTTGACCTTGGCCTCGGAGTACGTCACGCCCGGCTCGAAGGAGTCCTGCACCACGGCCAGAACCCGGCTGCGTACCTCCGCCTTGCCCGGAATGGACGTGAGCCGACCTCGGCGGAAGTAGGAGCCCGCCCCGTCTCCGCTGCCGCGACCGGAGACGTTGACCTCGGCCTGGACCGCGAGCCGGAAAGTGTCGTCGAGCAGCGTGTACGTGCGCTTCTCGCTGTCGTAGGCGGCGATCCGGCCGTCCGTCAGCTTCCGCAGCGCCGCGGCGGCGGCCGGTGGGCGGAGCTTGGTCAGTTCGGCGACCTCCGCCACGGAGGTCGCGCCGAGGGCGAGGGCCGCGTAGGCGGCGCGCCGGTCGGTCTGGGCGAGGAGACCGACCAGGTCCCGGCAGGAGGGTGAATGGCCTTCGGTGAGGGCCGTGTCCATGGTGTCCGTTCCGGTTGTCGTTCCGGGCGCCGATCGTCGGTGGGGTCTCGGGCGCCTCTACAAGTACCGCCGTCTCGGGCTGCGGGGTACGGGGTGGTCGCGTGCGCCCGCTACGGCTCACGATGGTCGCTCGGTCTGGACACCTGTGGCGGTGAGGGCCATGCCCCGCGGGCCGACAGTTCGAGGACGAGTGCCGCGATGTTCCACGCGTCGTCCTCACCGCGGTGATGGCGTCCTTCGAGCGGCAGTCCGGCGATGCGTAGGGCGTGGCTCATGCCGGGTTTCCTGCGCAGCCCGTACGCCGCGGTGAACACGGCCTTGGCATTGGTGTGGGTGCGTTCCGTCGGATAGCCGAACGGGTAGGCCACCCTGTCGGCCTGGCTCTGGCGAGCGAACTGCCGGCGGTCGTACTCGCCCCAGCTCGCCCAGGGGCGCTCCCCCGCCCCGTACTCCTCGACGAGGATCCGGCATGCCTCGGCGAAGGTGACGCCCCGTTCCACCTCTGCCTGGGTCAGGCCGGTCAGTTCCGTGCAGAAGTCGCTCACCGCCGACCTCGCGGGGCGGACCAGGACACGGTGCCGGGACAGACGGCGCCGCCTCGACACGTCCACGACGGTGAGACCGATCTCGATGATCTCGTTCACGGAGCCGGGCGGTGGTTGTCCGTCCCAGCAAGTGGCTTCCACATCGATGACGTTCAGCAGGGCGGATTCGTGGCGCATGGGGACGAGGGTAGGGACGCGCCTCCGGTACCGGCACCTCGATTTCCGCTCGCGGGGGTCGGCGTCGGTTCGCTTCCGCGGAACCAGGACCCACGCGCTCTCTCGTGGTTACTATGAAACTTTAAGGGAGTGGCATTGACCTGGAAGAACGCACTTTTCAGTGACTGGGGAACCTGATGGTGGCCAAGCAGTACACGGGCTCGCCCGAAGACGCGGACCTGAGGCGCGCGGACTCGCTGGCGCGAGAGATCTTCTCGGACGTCGCCAACAAGTGGGCGCTCCTGATCATCGAGGGGCTCGGAGAACGCACCCTGCGCTTCAGTGAGTTGCGCAACGAGGTCGAGGGCATCAGCCACAAGATGCTGACCCAGAACCTGCGCATGCTGGAGCGCTACGGACTGGTCGAGCGGAGGGTGCACCCCACCGTGCCGCCGCGGGTGGAGTACACCCTCACCGAGCCGGGCCGAGCTCTGCGCGCCACGGTCGATGGCATGTGCGACTGGACCCACCAGTACCTCGGTCACATCGAGGCAGCCCGCCGTCGCTTCGACGTCTGACGGGTGCACAGCACTACCGGTCGGTCCAGTCAGCGCGGGTCCGCCATGCCGGCCGCGAACGTCGTGCCGTCGGACGGGTCGATGAGGAGGAAGGAGCCGGTGCGGCGGGAGTCGGCGTAGGAGTCGAGAGCGACCGGTTCGGCGGTGCGGATCCTGACGCGCCCGATGTCGTTGGCGACCAGACTGCCGGGGGCGGGGTGCTGCGCGAGAGTGTCGAGGGTGAGCCGCGACGGGATCTCCTCGACGATCGCCCTGACCGTGCGGGTGGTGTGCTTGAGCAGGACGCGCCGACCGACGGTGAGTGGCTGGTCGGCGACGTGACAGACGGTCGCCTCGACGCTCCGGGTGAGGGCGGGCGCCTGCTCGCTCGCCACGATCAGGTCACCGCGCGCGATGTCGATGTCGTCCTCCAGCAGAACGGTCACCGACTGGGGTGCCCAGGCGACCTCGGCCGGCCCGCCCAGTTCGTCGATGGCCCTCACGGTCGAGGTACGGCCGGCGGGCAGGACGGTCACGCGGTCGCCGACGCGCAGCGTGCCGCGGGCGATCTGGCCCGCGTAGCCGCGGTAGTCGGGGTGTTCGTCGGTCCGCGGACGGATCACGTACTGCACCGGAAGACGGGCGGGTTCGCGTGCCGTGTCCCGCTCCACGGGGACCGAGGCGAGGTGTTCGAGGAGGGTGGGGCCGCCGTACCAGTCCATGTTCGCGGACGGCTCCACCACGTTGTCGCCCGCCAGCGCGGAGATCGGGATGGTGGTGACCTCGTCGGCGCCGAGAGCGCGGGCGTAGGCCGTGAACTCCTCGGCGATCGCGGCGAAGACGGACTCCTGGTGGTCGACGAGGTCCATCTTGTTGACGGCGAGCACGATGTGCGGGACCCGCAGCAGCGCGGTGACGGCGGCGTGGCGGCGGGTCTGCTCGACGACGCCGTTGCGGGCGTCGACGAGGACCACGGCGAGGTCGGCGGTGGAGGCGCCGGTGACCATGTTGCGGGTGTACTGCACGTGGCCGGGGGTGTCGGCGAGGATGAAGCGGCGGTGGGGCGTGGCGAAGTAGCGGTAGGCGACGTCGATGGTGATGCCCTGTTCGCGCTCGGCCCGCAGGCCGTCGGTCAGCAGGGCGAGATCCGGGGTGGCGGTGGCGGATGCCTGTGTGACGGCAGCCAGTTGGTCGGTGAGGATCGACTTGGAGTCGTGCAGCAGGCGGCCCACCAGGGTGGACTTGCCGTCGTCGACCGACCCGGCCGTGGCGAACCGCAGCGTGTCGATGGTGGTGGTGCTCATGGCTAGAAGTACCCCTCCCGTTTGCGGTCTTCCATCGCGGCCTCGGACAGTTTGTCGTCCGCGCGCGTGGCACCCCGCTCGGTGAGCCGGGAGGCGGCGATCTCGGTGATCACGGCGTCCAGCGTGGTCGCGTCCGAGTCGACCGCGCCCGTGCAGGACATGTCGCCGACCGTCCGGTACCGCACCTGGCGCTTCTCGACGGTCTCCCCCTCCTTCGGGCCGCCCCACTCACCGGCCGTCAGCCACATCCCGGCCCGCCGGA
The DNA here is from genome assembly GCF_031845845.1 of Streptomyces gottesmaniae. NCBI lineage: Bacteria > Bacillati > Actinomycetota > Actinomycetes > Kitasatosporales > Streptomycetaceae > Streptomyces > Streptomyces gottesmaniae. The sequence goes on along the minus strand of NZ_JAVRFJ010000040.1, from coordinate 84,456 downwards.
ACACCTCGCGCTCGTGGGCGAAGTAGATCTCCGGCAGTTCGATGCCCTCGCGGGCGATGTACTGCCAGACGTCCAGCTCGGTCCAGTTGGAGAGCGGGAAGACGCGGACGTGCTCGCCCGGTGTGTGGCGGCCGTTGTAGAGGTTCCACAGCTCGGGGCGCTGGCGGCGCGGGTCCCACTGGGAGAACTCGTCCCGCAGCGAGAACACCCGCTCCTTGGCGCGCGCCTTCTCCTCGTCGCGGCGGCCTCCGCCGAAGACGGCGTCGAACTTCTCCGCCTGGATCTTCTCGGTCAGCGGCACGGTCTGCAGGGGGTTGCGGGTGCCGTCGGGGCGTTCGCGCAGGACGCCGCGGTCGATGTAGTCCTGGACGGAGGCCACGTGCAGCCGCAGCCCGTGCGCGGCCACGGTGCGATCGCGATACGCCAGCACCTCGGGGAAGTTGTGTCCGGTGTCGACGTGCAGCAGGGAGAAGGGGACCGCCGCGGGGGCGAAGGCCTTCAGTGCCAGGTGCAGCATGACGATGGAGTCCTTGCCGCCGGAGAAGAGGATCACCGGCCGTTCGAACTCGCCCGCCACCTCGCGGAAGATGTGCACCGCCTCGGACTCCAACGCGTCCAGGTGCGACAGGGTGTACGGACTGTCGGTCTTCCCGGAGACACGGGTGACGGTCGTCATGCCAGACCCCTCTCGGTGAGCAGCGCGTACAGCGCCGTCGCGGACTCCCGCACGGACTGGTGCTGCGAGTCGATCCGGAGATCGGGCGACTCCGGTTCCTCGTAGGGGTCGTCGACACCGGTGAGCCCGGAGATCTGCCCCGCGGCCTGCCTGGCGTACAGCCCCTTCACATCGCGCACGGAACACACCTCGACCGGCGTCGCCACATGCACCTCGACGTACGGCGTCCCGCTCGCCCGGTGACGCTCCCGGACGGCGGCGCGGCTGTCCGCGTACGGCGCGATCACCGGCACCACTGCCAGCACCCCGTTGCGGGCGAGGACCTCGGCGACCAGGCCGATGCGCTGCACGTTGGTGTTGCGGTCCGCGCGGGAGAAGCCCAGGCCGGCGGAGAGGAAGCGGCGGATCTCATCGCCGTCCAGCACTTCCACGCGGCGGCTCCGGGAGCGCAGCAGAAGCGCCAGTTCGCGGGCGATCGTCGTCTTGCCGGCGCTGGGCAGACCGGTCAGCCATATCGTCGCGCCCGGCCGGCAGGTGCAGTAGATGCCTGGGGTGGTCCGGGCGTCGGTCTTCATCGTGCTGCTAGGCATGGGAGAGGTCCTTGTCGCTGGTGGGCGGCGGGCCGGTGCGGCCGATGGCGCTCTCGGGTGACCCCTCGTGGGGGAGCTGCAGAGTCAGCGCGCCCAGGACCAGGGTGGTCACGGCGATCACGACGTAGTACCAGGTGAAGTCCCCGGTCCATGACTTGAGGAAGCCCGCCGTGTAGTTCCCGACGATTCCGCCGAGCCCCTGCGTCACGTTCGTGACGCCGAAGATGACGGTCGCGGCGGCGCCGGAGGCGGTTTTCGACACATAGGCGGGAACGAGGCCGTAGATGGGATAGAAGGCGAGGGCGAAGAGGATTCCGGAGACCATGGGGAGATAGCCGATCGGCGCCACCACGAGCAGGACCGCCGAGACGAAGAACATGCCGTAGCACAGGACCAGCGACGTGCGTACGCCGATCCGGTCGGAGAGCCAGCCGACGGCGAATCCCGCGAACATGCCGATGACGCCGATGACGCCCCACACCTGTGCCGCGAACCCGATGTCGAAGCCGAGTCCCTCCCGCAGGTAGGGCGAGAGATAGTTCTGGAACGGCATACAGGCGAACCCGTTGAGGAACTTCATCACCCAGACGATGACGACCCACCGGACGAGCACCATGCGCCAGCCCGCTCGCGCGCTGTCGTCGCGGTCCGCGGTCCGCGGGGTTCCGGGGTCCTGTGCGTCCTGTGGGTCCTGTGCCTGCTCGAGGTTCCGCTCGCTCCGGAACAGCCCCAGCCGGTGGAAGGCGAAGGCCGCGATCGCGGTGGAGGTCAGGGTGCCGAGGCCGACGCAGTACCAGAGGCCGCGCCAGTTGCCCCCGCCGACGAACGAGGGGACCAGGAGGCTGTTGACGAAGACGCCGTAGCTGGTGCCGCTGGAGATCAGTCCCAGCACCTTGCCGCGGTGTTCGTAGTCGATGGTCCTGCCGACGATCTCGACCAGCGGCACATAGACGGAGGCCGCCGTACCGCCCATGATCGTCAGCAGCACACCGATGACGACGATGCTGTCCGTCAGCGGTATGAGGACCAGGCACAGACCGCACAGGGCGGCCGAGCCGATGGTCACCTGGCCGCCGCCCACGCGGGTCGACAGCCAGGTGCCGAGCAGCGCGAACAGCAGGAATCCGAGCTGGCCGGACGCCGTGACCGTGCCGACCACGGTGTAGCCGAACCCGAGATCCTTGCGCATGTCCGTGACGATCTGCGCGAAGAGATAGAACCCGAATCCGTAGGTGGCCGCCACGAAACTGGTCAGGAGCGCCGTGATGACGAACGCCGCGACGAGTCGTGAGCGTGGTGTGGGTGGCGATGTCTCGGGTGCCACAACCGCTGCCTTTCTCTACCGGTCCGACCGTGGTGGGGGCCGGTCGTGTCAGGGCTTCCTGGCGACGTGGATGATGAAATCGGTGGCGTCCTCGTCGAAGTCCCGGTCGAAGTCGCCGAATTCCTCGACCGAGGCGAATCCGGAGTCGACGAGCAGGTTCGACAGCTCGGCGGACAGGATCGGGTACACCTCCAGATGGTGGGTGTCGCCGCTGGGGAACTCGTACCGGAAACGGCACAGTCGGTCGTCGATGTGCGCGACCGAGACCGAGGCCCCCGCACCGCAGTAGTAGTAGTTGCCGCTGCTGCGGTACCGGTGGCGGCGGATGGCGTCGAAGTTGCGGTGGTCGACGACGAGCACACCACCGGGGTTCAACGCCTCGTGGAACTCGGCGAGGACCGCTCGGCGCTCGGACTCCCGGAAGAGATGGGGGAAGGAGCTCCCGAGGCAGACGATCGCGTCGTAGCGGCCGTCGATGTTCTCCCGCAGTCGTCGCCAGTCCGACCGCACGATGGGGAACGTCCTGCCGTGGCGGGCGGCGTTGAGACGGGTGCGTTCGATCATCTCCGCGCTGCCGTCGACCGCGGTGACGTCGAAGCCGGCCTGGGCCAGCGTCACGGCGTGGTAGCCGGTGCCGGCCGCGACGTCCAGGACCCGACGGGCTCCGGCCCCTGCCAGGATGTCGACGAAGAAGCCCTGTTCGGACTCCCTGCGGCGGTCCCAGTCGATGAGGTCGTCCCAGTGGTCCACGAGCGTGCGGACGTACTGGCCGGCGAAGTCGTCCGCCGAGGGGGCGGTGTCGGTGGTCATGCGTGTCTCCCCGGTCGTCTGTCGGTGTGAGGGGGATCGATCGCCCCGGGGCGCGCACCTCGGGGCGGCGGGTTCAGCGGAACCCGGCGGCGAAGGCGGCGTACTTGCGGCCCAGTTCGTCGGCCCAGTCGGCGCAGTCCCCGAGCTTCATGCTGGGGCAGTCGTATCCGAGCAGCCGGTTCATGACGGACATCTCCGCCTCGGTGAAGTGCACGGTTCCGTCGTCGTCGATCCGGTCGATGCCGTCCGCCCGCTGGCAGTCCTCGTTGAGCCGGACGGCCTCCTCACGGGTGAGCCCGTCCGGCAGGTCGAGCGTCCCGCCGTCCCGGTGGACGCGGACCGGGTATCCGCCGGGAAGCCCGCCGGGCGCGGGGGCGTGCGCGAGGACGCCGCTGTCCGTCGCCATGCCGTGGAGGACCCGCACGGCGGAGGACGCGGTGAGCAGTTGGCCGTCGATGCCGCCCAGCCGCTTGAGCCGGTGGTCGAGCTGGGCGAACAGCGCGTGGTGGTCGATCTCGGCTCGGGTGTCGCCGCCGTCGACGCGCACGTCCAGGTGGTACGCGCCCTTGCCCGCGTCGCCGAAGCGGGGGACGTAGTGGCTGAAGTAGTGCTGGGCCACCAGCCGCAGCTCAACGTCGGCCGGGTGCTCGCCGAGGAGATGCGCGGCCCCGTGGGTGAGGGCGGGCACGATGTTGGCGACGTTTCCCACGCCGATGGTCGGAGCGAGGCCGACCTTGTCGAGCACGGGACCCACGGCGTCCGGGAAGGCGGCGTTCACCACCCTCGTCTCGACGCCGGACTCCCGCACGGCCCGCATCAGCAGGTGGTTGAGCGTCAGATGCATGGGCAGCCAGGGCCCGAACTGGGCCTCGTCCAGCTCCTCGAACGTCTGCTTGGGCAGTTGGGTGATGACCCGCCACGACTGGAGGGAGCCGCCCATGAAGACGATGTCCGGGCGCACGCGTGCGAGGGTCTCGGCCGTGGCCTCGACGTTCCTCAGGTCCATGTGCACGGTGTCGACGCTGCCGTGCCGGCCCAGGTTGGTCGCGGTGAACAGGGCGAGGTTGCCCCGCCTGCGGATGGTCTCGGTGTCTCGCCCCGCCAGCACGACCCGGTCGGTCGCCGGGTCGGCGAGCAGCATGGTGAGGACCTTGGCCGAGAGGTCCCCCATGCCGACGAGCATGATGAGGGGTTTCTTCGCGGGGCTCTGCGCCGTGCCCCGGGTGCGGGAGTGTCGGCTCACCGTCTTCAGCCTTTCTCGGTCAGCGGTCAGCGGTCAGCGGTCAGCGCGGGTAGCAGCCGTTGTCGGCGCGCAGCAGGGCACCGGTCAGGGTCCGTGACCGGTCGCTCAGCAGGTAGGCGCACACGTCGGCGACGTACTCGGGCAGGATGTCGCCGTCGAGCAGCTCCTGCCGCTTGTACTCGGCGTACCGGTAGTCGGGGATGCGGTCCGCGATGGCCGTACGGACGATCAGCCCGGGCGAGACCACGTTGACCCTGATGTAGGGGGCGAAGTTCATGGCGTTGGACTTGGTGAGCCCGATGACGCCCGCCTTGACCGTGCCGTACAGCGCGTCGGAGCTGCCCACCTCTCCGGCGACCGAGGCCAGGTTCACGATCGCGCCGCGCCGCTCGGCGGGCAGGAGATGGCCGGCGAAGCGGCGCGAGAGCCACACCGGGCCCTTGATGTTGACGCCGATGACCCGGTCGATCGTCTCGTCGTCGTACTCCCACACCGGTTGTCCGAGGTAGAGGCCGGCGTTGTTGACGAGCCCGTCGACGTCCGGGTGGGCCGCGAGGACCGCGTCCATGAACGCGTCGCAGTCCTCGTGCGAGGCGATGTCGCGGACGTGCGTCTCCAGTGGTCGGCCGTCGTGTTCGTCGGCGAGGGACTTCAGTCCGGCCTCGTCGATGTCGCAGGTGACGACCGTCCTGCCCTCGTCGAGGAGCCGGCCCACCAGGGCCCGGCCCACTCCTCCGGCTCCGCCGGTGACGATCACGGTGTGGGCGCTCACAGCGCCACCTCCTTCGCCGGCCGGAGCCGGAACTGGTCCAGGTGTTCGTAGAAGGGCACGCAGTGGCGCACGAACTCCCGCAGGTGTGGCATGTCGGCGTAGCCGAACCGGTAGTTACGGCTGGGGGCCCGGATGCCGCTGCTCGCCGAGACGTCGGTGTGCCATCCGCTCCAGGTGGTCCACTCCGGCCGCTCCCCCGCCGACCAGCGGAGGGCTTCGGGCAGGAAGGGCACGCCGATCGCCTCGCAGTAGGCGGCGATGGTCTGCGTCGGCCGGTCGGCCAGGTCCGCGGCGTTGAGGACGAGCGGTACGGTGCCCGTCAGTTCCCTCACGTGGTCGAAGAGCCGGGCGAGTTCCTCGTAGCCCAGTACGTCGCGCGTGACGTCGGGGTGCACGGTGGCATGGGAGAGGACCGCTTCCTCCGGGTCCCGGATCAGGAAGGTGTTGACCTGGCTCCGCAGGTAGGCGGGGTCGGCCAGCAGGTGGTCCAGGCAGTGGTAGGGGAAGTCCTTGTGGAACACGGGCTGTTCCCGCCGCGCCTCCTCCATCGCCCTCTTGATCTCGGGGTAGGTGAGCGGGTGTCCCGGCTGGGGATTCTTGTGGGGGATCGCGGCGCGTTTCTCGTGCATGAAGAAGACGTAGGCGAACTCCTCGTGGAAGACCTTGAAGTCGCCACGCTCGATGAAGGACCGTTCGAGCGCCGTAGACATCGACCTGGGATGACTCCACAGCGCGATGGACGGGTGCATGGGGGCTCACTCTCCTCGGGCCGTGTCAGCGGGTGCTTCCGGACAGCAGCAGCGGCTGCGCGGAGTCGGACATCGTCTGCAGCTGGTGGGCGATGAAGTCGAGCAACTTCCTGGTGTTGCCGAGGACTTCGGCGTAGGTCTCGATGAACGAGCCGTAGTGCGAGAACTCGTCCACGCCCATGCCCTGCGGGTCGTAGGCCCGGTGGAAGGAGGGGAGCCACATCAGCTTCTCCAGCACCCGCGCCGGGACCTCGCGCTCGATGGCGTCGGCGGCGAAGGCCGGCAGCTCGTGGTCACGGCGCATCACATCGGCCACGAACCGCGGCTTGCAGGTGTAGGCGATCGCTCCGCCCGCGCTCTCCTCCAGGTGCATGCTCAGCGCCCCGGAACCCGCTGCCGGGTCCTCGACCTCCAGGCTGGACAGCAGCAGCTTCACCGGGTGGCCGTGTTCCGCGATCCGGCGGTGGACACGTTTGAGGATGGCGACCTCGGCCCAGCGGATCTCGCTCGAGGTGAGGTCCATGCCGCGGATGGCGGCCTCGCACCGGAGATCGGTGTTGGCGCCGAAGCGCCCGGTCATGTGGGTGAAGACGGCACGCCACCGGTCGGTCGCGATGCCCCGGCGGCGAGCCTCGGCGAGCCCGGACTCGACGGCTTCGGCGCAGGCGAGGAACTGCGGAACGGTGTACGAGAGCGTGTTGTTGACGGAGGTCCCGCGGGCCACCAGCTTCCGGATCACCTCGTAGCCGGCCGCGGAGCCGGGGACCTTCACCATCAGGTTGGGTGCTATCCGCGCGATCCGCAGTGCCTGTTCGAGCATCGGGTCGGCGTTGAACATCAGCCGTGGATCGAGCTGGCCGGAGACCCAGCCGTACCGGCCCTCGCTGGCCTCCCACATCGGCAGCATCCGCGCGGCCGCTCGGCGCAGGGCCTCCTCGTACACCAGACGGAAGGTGCTCTCCACGTCGGGGAGGCTCTGGCTGCGGATCGTCTCCCTGATCTCCGCCCGCCACATCTCGGGCGAGGCGAGAATGCTCTTCGCCACCAGTGAGGGGTTGGTCGTGATTCCGCGGACCAGCGAGGTGCCGGGTTCCTCCGGACAGAGAAAACGGTCGAGTTGACGACTCCAGCGGTAGCGCGATTCCTTGTCCGGCGCGCCGTCCAGGAAATGCTTCCGCCACCGGGGGAAATCGAGCGGTGAGGAGTCCCACCAGATTTCGGCGGCAGGGCTGACGCGCTGCAGTTCTTCGAGAACGATGGGCATGTGAGGAGTACCTTCCGGTCTGATCCCCGAACCCGGGGAAAGACGGCACACATACTGAAGCAGGCCGTTCTAGCGAGCCGATATCGAACCGCTCACGGGCCGTCCCGCCGGCCCCGTCGCGAGCAGAGCGGGAAGCGCGTCCATCGACTCGAAGGTGACCGCGCCGGCCGCCGTGAGAGCGGTGGCCGTGCCGTTCTCGGGCGGCGCGTAGCCGAACACGGTCATGCCGGCGGCGACCGCGGCCTGCACGCCGACCAGGCTGTCCTCCACGACGACGCACCGGTCGGCCGGAACGCCCAGATCACGCGCGGCGTGCAGAAACAGCCCCGGGTCGGGCTTCCAGGCGCCGACCTCGTACGCGCTGTAGATGCGGCCCGCGAACCGCGGCAGCAGGCCGGTCAGTCCGAGCGTGTGCTCGATCTTGTCGCGGGGTGCGCTGGAGGCCGTGCAGATCGGCACGGTCAGCTGGTCGAGCATCTGCGGCACCTGGGGCACCGGCCGCAGGGCGACGGTGAACAGGGCGGCCGCCCGCCGGCGGAACTCCGGCACGAAGTCGGGTGCCAGCGGCCTGCCGAGTTCCGTTTCGAGCTCGGAGACCCAGGTGGCGACCTTGCGGCCACGGATGAAGGCGAGCGCGGCGGCCGGCGTGAGGGCGAGGCCCTCGTCGGCCGCCATCTCCAGCATGGCCTGTGAGCTGAGCTTCTCGCTGTCCACCAGCACGCCGTCGCAGTCGAAGATGACCAGACTCTTTTCCACGGCCAGGGCCTTTCGTCGAGATGCGAACGAATCCCAGAGCACCACGGCCGTCTCACGATTCACTCCTCGTTGGATATCACGGGGATCAGCGCGGCCAAAGAGGGTGAAATCGGGCGCGGTTGACAGAGTCCTGAGTGATTCGGGTCGGAACGTGGAGCGGTTGTGGTGTCCGAGTTACGTTCTGGAGCACCGGAAACTTCGACACGAGAGGAATTCCTATGGAGTTCGGAGTTCTCGGCCCGCTTTCCGTGACGGATTCGACGGTGATTTCCCCGGCCCGCGCCGCGGCGGGCGAGGGTCCGCGCGACATCGGGGGCCGGTTGCCGTCCGCGCCCAAGACACGGCAGTTGCTCGCGCTGCTGCTCCTGCACGCGGGCGACCAGGTCTCGCTCGACACCTGCGTGCAGGAGCTGTGGGGCGACGACTCACCGCGCAGCGCGGTGCAGAGCGTGCACACCCGGGTCTTCCAACTGCGCCGGGCACTCGCGGCGTGGCCGTCCGTGGGTTCCGCCGAGGCCGCGAAGCGCGTCCTGGAGACGCGCTACCAGGGCTATGTACTGCGCGTGCGCCAGGGCGGCCTGGACCTCCACGCGCTGGAGGGTCACCTGGCCGAGGCCCGCCGCGCCCAGGCGTTCGACGACGACATGCTCCTCGCCACCTCGCTGCGCTCGGCACTCGGGCTGTGGCGCGGCCGGACCCTCGTCGACGTCCAGGCCGGCCCGCACATCCAGGCGCAGGTCGCCCGCCTCGAGGGCATGCGGATGACGGTCCTCGAACAGTGCCTGGACGCCGAGCTGAGGCTCGGTCTCCACCACCAGTTGCTGTCCGAGCTGGGACTGCTCGTCTCCCGGTATCCGATGCACGAGAACCTGCACGCCCAGTACATGATCGCCCTCTACCGGTGCGGGCGCACCGCGCACGCCCTGGAGGTCTTCCACCTGCTGAGCCGCCATCTCGCCGACGAGTTGGGCATCGAGCCGTCGCACAAGCTGCGCAAGCTGCAGACCGCCGTGCTGACGGAGAACGCGGAACTGGATGTGCGGCCCCCGCAGAACCTGCGGCTCTCCCTGGATCTCGTCGCCAGCCGCTGACGGACCGTCCGCCCGCGCGGCCACGAGAGACGACCCACTCGCGAGAAACGCCCATACCCGCGAGAGAGCGACCGACCGCGAGACAGCCGACCCACGCAAGCGAGAGCCGCCGCACCCACGAGAGAAGAGTCAGCGATGCCGGCCCCCCGCCCCCGTGCCTCCTCCGCCCCGACCACTCCCGAGGAACGCCGCGTCCACCGCTTCCAGACCCGTATCGCGGTCTGCGCCGGAGGCGGCGAGGTGTGCGACGGATGGATCCTCGGCGTCGTGGGCACCGCCCTGCCGCTCGCCCGCGCCGACCTCGCCCTCACCTCGCTCCAGACCGGGCTGATCGGCGCCGCCACCCTGATCGGCATCTTCTTCGGGGGGATCGTCTTCGGCCGGCTCACCGACAGGTTCGGACGCCAGAAGATGTACCTGTTCGACCTGCTGGTCTTCCTCGTGGGCTCGGTGCTCCAACTCGTCGTCGACAGCGCCCCGCAGCTCTTCGCCGTACGGCTGCTCATGGGTGTCGCCGTGGGCGCCGACTACGCCATCGCGGGGGCGCTCGTCGCGGAGTTCGCCCCACCCGCGCGACGAGGGCGGCTGCTGGCCTCGCTCATCGCGTTCTGGTACGTGGGCTACACGCTCGCGGCGACCGTCGGCCTCGCCCTCTCCTCCTGGAGCACCGACCCCTCCCTGTGGCGCTGGATCCTCGCCAGCAGCGCCGTGCCCTCGCTCGTGGTGCTGCTGGCCCGGCTGGGCACCCCCGAGTCACCTCACTGGCTGGCGAGCAAGGGCCGGTACGCCGAGGCCGACGCGATCAGCCGGCGATGGCTCGGCACGGGCCACGACGGAACGGGGGCGGAGCGGACGCCGGCCGCACGGACCGGCCTCGCGACACTGTTCTCCCGCCCTTACCGGCGCAGGACCGCGTTCACCAGCCTCTTCTGGCTCTGCCAGATCACCCCGTTCTTCGCCATCTCCACCTTCGCCCCGCAGGTGCTGGCCTCTCTCGGCGCGGGCGACGACGGCACCAGCGAGGTGGCGCTCAATCTGTTCCTGCTGCTCGGTTGTGTGAGCGGGGTCTGGCTGATGGACCGGGTCGGCCGGAGGCACCTGCTCATCCACCCGTTCCTGGTCACCGCCGGAGCCCTGCTGGTGCTGGGCCTGTGGCCGCACGGCCCGCAGTGGGCGATCGCCGGCTGCTTCGCCGTCTTCGCGCTGTTCCACGCGGCGTCCAGCACGCTCCAGGCGGTCTACCCCAGCGAGGTGTTCCCGACCGAGATCCGGGCCACCGGCATCGGCTTCGCCGCCGCCACCAGCCGCGTCGGTGGCGCGGTCGGCACGTTCCTCGTCCCCGTCGGCCTTCAGGAGTGGGGGGTGAGCGCCGTGGTGCTCTGCGGCTGCGCCCTGTCCCTGGTGGGTGCGCTGGTGTCGGTGGCCTGGGCCCCGGAGACCAGCGGCCTGTCGCTGTCGAGGTCGAGTGCGCCGTACGGGGTGCCGCCCCGCGACCCGAGCGAGGAGAACCAGCCCGTCTGATCCTCCGCCCGACCCCCTTGCGCGACTTTCGCCCCCGCTGCCCCCGCTGCCCGAAGGAGAGCCCATGTCCCGCCGCCTGTTCACGTCGGAGTCGGTCACCGAAGGCCACCCCGACAAGATCGCCGACCAGATCAGCGACGCCGTCCTGGACGCCCTGCTGCGCGAGGACCCCCTGTCGCGCGTCGCGGTGGAGACGCTCATCACCACGGGCCACGTCCACGTGGCGGGCGAGGTGACGACACGGGCGTACGCCCCGATCGCCGCACTCGTGCGCGAGACGATCCTCCGCATCGGCTACGACTCGTCGGCGAAGGGCTTCGACGGGGCCTCGTGCGGGGTCTCGGTGTCGATCGGCTCGCAGTCGCCGGACATCGCCCAGGGCGTGGACACCGCGTACGAGAAGCGCGTCGAAGGAGCGGCCGCGGGTGGGGAGGACGACGGGCTCGACGCGCAGGGCGCGGGCGACCAGGGCCTGATGTTCGGCTACGCGACCGACGAGACGCCCGAGCTGATGCCGCTGCCGATCCATCTCGCGCACCGGCTCTCCCGGCGGCTGTCCGACGTCAGGAAGGACGGGACGATGCCCTATCTCCGTCCGGACGGCAAGACCCAGGTCACCATCGAGTACGAGGCGGACCGGCCGGTCCGCCTCGACACCGTCGTCGTCTCCTCGCAGCACGCGCGGGACATCGACCTGGATGCCCTTCTCGCCCCCGACCTGCGGGAACACGTCGTGGAGCAGGTCCTCGCCGGGCTCGCCGACGACGGCGTCAAGCTGGACACCGAGGGCTACCGGCTGCTGGTGAACCCGACCGGCCGTTTCGAGATCGGCGGGCCCATGGGGGACGCGGGCCTGACCGGGCGGAAGATCATCATCGACACGTACGGAGGCATGGCCCGCCACGGCGGCGGCGCCTTCTCCGGCAAGGACCCCTCCAAGGTGGACCGCTCGGCGGCGTACGCGATGCGCTGGGTGGCGAAGAACGTCGTCGCGGCCGGTCTGGCGCGTCGTTGCGAGGTCCAGGTCGCCTACGCCATCGGCAAGGCCCAGCCGGTCGGTCTGTTCGTGGAGACCTTCGGCACGAACACCGTCGACGCCGAACTCATCGAACGCGCCATCACCGAGGTCTTCGACCTCCGCCCGGCCGCCCTCGTGCGTGACCTGGACCTGCTCCGACCGATCTACTCGGGGACGGCGGCGTACGGGCACTTCGGCCGTACGCACCCGGACTTCACCTGGGAACGCACCGACCGCGCGGACGAGCTCCGGCGCCGTGCGCTCCTCGCACGGTGACCGGTGCGAGCGGGCGCGCGGTGGGCACCCTGGAGAGGAGCGGGACAGGGAGCCCGCGTCTGCCGGGCGGCCCCGCGGACCGCCGACGGCCCAGTTTCTCCTTCGAGTTCTTCCCCCCGAAGACGGCAGCGGGCGCCCGCACCCTGTGGGAAGCGGTCCGCCGCGTCGAGGCGCTGTCGCCGGCGTTCGTCTCCGTCACCTACGGCGCCGGCGGTTCGTCCCGCCACCGCACCGTCGAGGTCACCAGGCGGATCGCCGCCGACACCACGCTGCGGCCCGTCGCCCATCTGACGGCCGTCGGGCACTCGGTCGCCGAACTGCGGGGCGTCATCGGCCAGTACGCGGACGCGGGCGTACGGGACGTCCTGGTCCTGCGCGGTGACCCGCCCGGAGATCCGCGCGGTCCCTGGGTGCCCCACCCGCAGGGTCTGCGTCACGCCCACCAACTCGTCGAACTGGTGCGCTCCCTGGGGGACTTCTCCGTGGGAGTGGCCGCCTTCCCCGAGCGTCATCCCCGCTCGCCCGACTGGGAGAGCGACATCCGGCACTTCGTCGCCAAGTGCCGGGCCGGCGCCGACTACGCCATCACGCAGATGTTCTTCCACGTCGACGACTTCCTGCGCCTGCGGGACCGGATCACGGCGGCGGGCTGCGACACACCGATCATCCCGGAGATCATGCCCGCCACCGACGTCCGGCAGATCCGTCGCTTCGCCGCGCTCAGCGACGCCGCCTTCCCCGAGGACCTCGCCCATCGTCTGGAGGCCGCGCGCGACGACCCCGCCGAGGGGCACCGCATCGGGGTCGCGTACGCCACCGCGATGGCCTCACGGCTGCTGGACGAGGGCGCGCCGGGTCTGCACTACATCACCCTCAACAAGTCCACCGCGACCCTGGAGATCCACCGGAACGTCGAGCCCGGCCGGGTCCCCCACCGACCGCCCGCCCCCGAGTACGGCTGGAGAGCGACACGATGCGCATCGCCGTGACAGGTTCCATCGCCACCGACCATCTGGCCACCTTTCCCGGAAGGTTCGCCGACCAGTTGATCGAAGGCCGGCTCGACAGCGTGTCGCTCTCCTTCCTCGTCGACGATCTCGACGTACGCCGTGGCGGCGCCGCCGCCAACATCGCGTTCGGCCTCGGCTCACTCGGTCTGACGCCGCTCCTCGTGGGCGCGGTGGGAGCCGACTTCGACGAGTACGAGGTCCGGCTCAAGGAGTACGGCGTCGACACCGGTCACGTCCATGTGTCGGACACGCGCCAGACCGCGCGCTTCATGTGCACGACCGACGCCGACCAGAACCAGATCGCCTCGTTCTACGCGGGGGCCATGACCGAGGCCTCCCGCATCGATCTCGCGCGAGTGGCCGAACGCGGCGGGGCGATCGATCTGGTCGTGGTCTCCCCGAACGATCCGACGGCGATGCTGCGCCACACCGAGCAGTGCCGGGAGCTCGGGATCCCCTTCGCCGCGGACCCCTCGCAGCAGCTGGCCCGCCTGGACCGCGACGCGGTCCGCCGGCTCGTCGGCGGCGCCGGGTGGCTCTTCACCAACGAGTACGAGGCCTCCATGCTGCTGGGCCTGAGCGGCTGGACGCGCGAGGAGGTGCTGGTCCGGACGGGGATGTGGATCACCACCCGGGGAGCGGAGGGCGTCAGGATCGACACGGCGGACGCGGAGCCGCGGTACTTCCCGGCCGTGCCGACGACGCGGGTCGTGGACCCCACCGGCGCGGGCGACGCCTTCCGGGCGGGTTTCCTCGCCGCACGGAGCTGGGGCCTGCCTCTGCGGGCCGCCGTCCCCCTGGGCTGCGCCCTGGCCACGACTGCGTTGGAGGCCCTCGGCCCGCAGCAGTACGCGGTGTCGCCGACGGAGCTGCTGGAGCGTGTCGGGGCCGCGTACGGCGGCGAGGTCGCCTCGCTGCTCGCCCCCCGTCTGGCGCGAGCCACCTGTCGGTGACCGCGGTGGACACGCTGACCACGGGAGAACCGATGGGAGACGAACGCCGTGGCACCGACGTCCCCGGGGACGGCTCGGTGCTGCGGAGCCTCGCCGCGGAGGGCGTGTCCGTCTGGCTCGCGGGGGTGGGCCGGCCGGAGCTGGTCGACGGCTCGCTGAGGACATGGGTCGCCGACGCGTACATCACCGGGGTGGTGCTGTCCGCGTCGGCGATGACACGTGAGCTCCGGCGGCACGGCGACCACGCGTACCTCGAACAGCTGGGCCTCCTCGCCCGGCGGCGTGCCTCGCCCGAGGAGATCGTGCGTGCCCTGTCCGCGTACGACGCGCGCTGGGCGTGCGACCTCCTCGCCCCCGTGCACGAGGCCGCCGAGGGCCTGGACGGCTGGGTCTGCGCGGAACTCGACGCGCGACTCGCGGACGACGGCCCGTCCACGCTCGAAGAGGTGCGCGCCCTCGCCCTGGCGGTCAACCGCCCGAACCTGCTGGTGACCGTCGCCGCGACCGACGCCGGTCTGGACGTGGTGCGCGCGTGCGCGGCCGAAGGCATCGGGGTGTACGTGGCTCCCCTGCACTCGGTGGAGCGCTACGGGGAGGTGCTCGACGCCGGTTGGGAGGGCCTGGAGCGGGCACATCGCGCCGGGCGGACGGTCCGGGGCGCCTGTGTGGCCGCCCTGGACGTGGCGGCGGTGGAGGCGGCGGTGGACCGGCGGCTCGGCGGGCCGGACGACTCGCCGGACGCCGCCGGCCTGCGGGGCCGCACGGCACTGGCTCTGGCCCGTGTCGCCTACGACCTCCATGAGCGCGGGCTCGACTCCTGCCGCTGGCGCACGCTGCGCCACGCCGGCGCCCGGCCCCAGCGGCTCGTCTGGTCCGGCGCGAGCAGGGGCGACGACGTGGACTCCGACGAGCCGGACACCGGCGTGCGCCACGTGGAGGAGATCGTGGCCTGGCGGACGACCCACCTGCTGTCGCCCCGGGCCGTGGCGGAGGCGGCTCGCCGTGCGAGGCCGCGCGGCGACTCCCTGTCCGGGGAGGCGCCGGCGGCCCACGACACCGTGGCGGCGCTGCGGCGACGGGGCATCGACCTCGGCCGTCTGGGCGCGGACCTGGACCGGCTGCGGCTGCGGCAGCGGGTGCGGGACCGTGCGGAACTGCTCGACGCCGTGCGGGACACCCCCTGCGTCAGGGAGTACCTGTGAGGCCCGCCTCCATGAGCGCCGGCCGTCGGCCCGGGAACTCCCCGCCGACCAGCGCGAGCAGCGGGGCGGCCTTCACCGCCGTCTCCTCGAACTCGGCCTCGGGATCCGACAGCGCCGTGATCGCCCCGCCGATGCCGTACCGCACACGGTCCGGTGTGACGACGGCCGTACGGATGACGATGGACAGGTCAGCGGTGCCGAGCAGGGAGAAGTAGCCGATCGCGCCGGAGTAGACGCCGCGGGCCCCGCCCTCCAGGTCGTCGATGATCCGCATGGTCCGTTCCTTCGGGGCACCGGTCATGGAGCCGCCGGGGAACGCGGCGCGCACGCAGCGGACCGCGCCGCCGTCCGCCCGGAGGGTGCCGCGTACGGTGCTGACCAGTTGGTGCACGGTGGCGTGCGTCTCCACGGTGAAGACCTCGGACGCGGTGACCGAGCCGATCTCGCAGACGCGGCCGAGGTCGTTGCGGACCAGGTCGACGATCATCAGGTTCTCGGCGCGTTCCTTCTCGTCCGCGCGCAGTTCCTCGGCAAGGGCGCGGTCGTGAGCGGGAGTGCTTCCGCGGGGACGGGTGCCCTTGATGGGTTTGGACTCGGCCGTGCCGTCGGCTCTCACCCGCAGGAAGCGCTCGGGCGAGCTGCTCAGCACGGACAGGTCGCCGAACCGCAGCAGGGAGCCGTGGGCGCTGGGGCTGATCCGGCGCAGTCGGCGGTAGCCCTGCCAGGGGTCCAGCGCGGTGCGTGCCTCGGCCATGTTGGTGAGGCAGATCTCGTACGACTCGCCGGCGGCGATCTGTTCCTGGCAGCGCCGGATCAGTTCCAGGTAGGCGTCCCGGTCGTGGCGCAACTCGATCCGGCCGGCCTGGGCGCCTGCGGGCGCGGCGGGCACCGGTCCCGGCTCCCTGCCCGCCAGGTGGGTCAGTCGTGCGGTCGTGTCGTCGAGCCAGGAGGTCGCGGTGGACGTCGTGTCGTCCTCCGTCAGCGCCAGCAGGTGGGTGGTGCCGGTGTGGTGGTCGAACACCACCGCGCGGTCCACGAACAGCATGGTCGCGTCCGGTTCGGCGGACTGGTGGGTCGGCCGGCCGCCGCACTCGGCCCCCAGTTCGTAGCCCAGGCTGCCGACCCAGCCGAGTGCGAAGTCGAACGGCAGGTCCGGTGCGTCGACCCGGATCGAGCGCAGGTCCTCGTCGAGCCAGTCGAGGAAGCCGCCGGTGACCAGCCGCAGGCCGTCCCGGCCGGTGATCCGGACCGTGCGGCTGTGCACGTCGGCGGTGGCGACGCGCGCGAGCGGGCCCGACGCGTCGCCCATGTAGGAGAAGCGGCCGGAGTCGTCGTCGGTGCGGCTGCTGTCGAGCCAGAACGCGTGGGTGGCGGCCCCGTAGAGGTGCTCGAAGACCACTTCCGCGTTCCACCGGGTCGGCAACTGCCGCGCGTGGACGGTGAGTCGGCGTCGCCGGGGCCTCGCCGGCGGCCGTTTCGGCGCGAGCGCCGGTGCGGCACCGCGGCGCCGAGTGCCGCTCCGCTGCAGGAAGTTGCGCAGGAGCCGGTGGCCGTGCGGCGTGCCGATGGACTCCGGGTGGAACTGGACTCCCCACAGGGGCCGGTGCCGGTGGCGCAGTCCCATGAGTGTGCCGTCCGGTGTCCAGGCTGTCGCTTCGAGGGCGGCGGGGAGGGTGTGGACGGCGAGGGAGTGGTACCGCACGGCGTCGAAGGGGCTCGGCAGACCGGCGAAGATCTCCCGGCCCGTGTGGAGGACGGGTGAGGCACGGCCGTGGCGCGGCTCCGGTGCCCGGTCCACCACTCCCCCGCCCGCCACGGCTATGCCCTGGTGGCCCAGACACACACCCAGGAGGGGGATGCCGGCGGTTTCGACGATCTCGCGGCAGAGGCCGAAGTCGCCCGCGCGGCCCGGGTGTCCGGGTCCGGGCGAGAGGACCACGTTGTCGAAGGCCGAGAGGTGGGCGGACCGCCAGTGCGGGTCGTCGTTGCCGACGACGGTCGGTTCCCGGCCGCTCAGTTCGGCCAGGTGGTGGAAGAGGTTGTAGGTGAAGGAGTCGTGGTTGTCGACGAGCAGTGTGCGCATACGTGGGCAGCGCCCTTCCCGTGAACGGTGCCGTCAGGCGTGGACGAGGTCGAGGCCCGTTCCGGTCCGCGCCCCGCGTTCCCGGGCCGGGCGTATCTCCAGCAGCATGTGTTCCACCGGGTCGGATCCTTCGTGGACGGTGCGGGTCCGGAGCGTGCGCAGTTCCCGGCCGCATCCGGCGGCGATCTCCCGCAGGGCTCCGAGGTCTCCCCGGTCGCTGAAGTGCAGGAGGGCGACCCCGTCGTCGGTCAGATGGTGCAGGACCTCGGACAGGTACCGGCCGTGGGTGCGGTAGCCGGGGTCGACGTAGGCCCGCTCGTGGACACTGCGGTACGTGTAGTCGGCCGGCGCCATCACGTAGTTGGAGCTCCAGAAGATCCGGTCGAACCGGGCGCCGGGGTCGAGGGCGGAGAACAGGTCGCTGTGCAGTGCGGTGACCCGGTCGGTGACCCGGTGCCGTTCCGCGTTGAGACGGGTGTTCTCCACGGCCCGCTCGTTGATGTCCGTCGCGACCACGGAGCCCCAGCCGGCGAGTGCCGCCTGGACCGCGATGACGCCGGCGCCGCAGCCGATCTCCAGCAGGGAGGCGGGCGGCCGGTGCGGGACGGTGCCGGTCAGCCCGAGGAATTCGGCGCCGATGCGTGTCGAGGGGGAGTACAGGGGGGCGAAGACCTCGCCGAGCAGGTCCCAGCGTCGGCCCAGGAGGGTGAACTCCCGGGGCCTGTCCGGCCGGGTCAGCGAGCGGTGGCTGCGTTCGAGCGACTTGAGGTGACTGCGGACGTCCGACATGGAGGCCTCCAGGCGAGGTGTGGGGTGCTCCGGCGAGCCGATCTCCCCTCACCCTTCTCGATGGGGCCCGCGCCCCGGAAGGTGATCCAGTGACAGCCCCGGCCGCCTCGGTGGTGGCTCGGCCACAGGGTTGGGTGTGCCACATGCGGGGCAGGCGTGCGAGTGCGCGGGGGCGGCCTCAGCCGGGACGGCGGGCCCACCGCCGTGGGCAGAAGGAGCGGATCCGGTGCGGTTGGGGGAGTGCGTGAGCGCAGACGAGTTACCGATATCCGAAGGCGGGCACCCGGACGAGTCCGCGCACATGCTCTCCGTCCTCGAACTGCTCGCGGCGGAGGCGCCGCCGGCCCGGGTACGGGAACTCGTGAGAGGTTTCGGCCGCCGCGACCCGAGGCCGGATCGCGAGGCCGTCCTGCGACTGGAGCGGGCCGAGAGCCTGGCGCTCCAGGTGCACTCGCTGTTCGCCCGCCGTCAGCAGCGGGAGGCGGAGCTGTCCGCCCTCGTCGACACGGCACGCGACCTGACGTTGCCCTACGAGCTCGACACCCTCATGGAGACCGTCACCCGACGCACCCGCAGCCTGCTTGGCATGGATATGTCATACGTCAGCTTCCATGACGACGGCGGGAACGAGAGTTTCGTACAGAGCGCGGACGGACACGCCTCCGCCCTCACCGTCGGCTACCGGGTGCCGGACGAATCGGGTCTCGGCCGGGCGGCCACCGAGAAGGGCGTCCCCATCTGGACCCCCGACTACCTCTCCGACGACAGTTTCCGGCACACCGGCGTCCTCGACGAGGTGGTGCGCGCGGAGGGGATCCGGGCGATCATCGCCGCTCCGCTGTCGGTCGGCGGCAACACCTTCGGCGTGCTGTACGCGGCCGACCGGAACGTACGCCACTTCAGCGTCAACGACGTCGCCCTGATGAGTTCGCTCGGCGGCCTGGCGGCCGTGGCCATAGACAAGACCCGCGCCCTGGAGCGCAGTCACGCCGACGTCGCCGGCCTCACCGACTTCCGCCGCCTCGGGGAGACGCACAGCAGACTGGTCGACCTCGCCCTCACGGGCACCGGGCTGCAGACCCTGGCCGCCGAGGTGGCCGAGGTCCTGGGCGGGGCCGTGCTCATACGGGACATGGAACACCGCTCGCTCGCCTCCGTCGGAACGATGCCCGAGACGGACGAGGACGAGGCACGGGCCGCGGTCCAGGCCCCCGCCACGGCCGGCGCGCGGCGCGTGGGCCGTGACGGCAGGGGGGTGTGGGCCACCCCGGTCATGGCGGGCAGCGAGGAACTCGCGGTACTGCTGCTGCACCCGCGGCAGCCTCTGGACGACGCCGGGGTACGCCGGATGCGGCTGGCGGCTCAGGCCGTCGCCGTGCTGCTCCAGGTGCAGCGCAGCGAGGCGACGGCGGCGAGCCCCTTCCGTGACGAGCTGTTCGACGACCTCCTGGCCCTGGAGCGGCGACCGCTCAAACAGCTCGAACTGCGGGCGAGCAGGCTGGGCATCGCCCACGACCAGTCGTTCGTCGTGGTGGTCGTGCGTCCCGAGGGCGCTACCGCCGGGCGCGCCGCCAGCTGGGCGGCCTCGTACGCGCACCGCGTGGGCGGGCTCAGGAGCATCCAGAGCGGATGCGTCTCCCTGCTGTTGCCGATGTCGGCCGCTCCCGAACCCGGCTGGGGAGCGAGCTCGTTCGCCCGGTCGGTCTCCGACCAGCTGGACGGACTGCTGGGGCACCCGGCGACCGTGGGCGCGGGCGGACCGGTCCAGGGCCTGGGGCGGGTGCGCAAGGCCCATCAGGAGGCCATGCGCTGCATGGAGGCGCTCGTCGCGCTGGGCAACGTGGGAGCCAGCGCGTCGGCGGCGGACCTTGGCTTTCTCGGCGTGCTGCTCTCGGACGACCGCGACGTGGCCGCCTTCGTCGACGCGACGATCGGGCCCGTGCTCGACTACGACGCACAGCGGCTGACCGATCTGACGAGAACGCTGGACGCGTTCTTCGCCTCGGGCGCCAGCCCGACCAACGCGGCCGAACTGCTGCACGTGCACCCCAACACGGTCTCCCGGCGCCTGGAACGCGTGGCCGAACTCCTCGGTGCCGACTGGTCGAAGCCGGAGAAGGCACTCGACGTGCAGCTGGCTCTGCGGCTCCACCGGACGAACCACGTACTGCGCCACCAGCGGCGGACCGGCCGGACGACGGAGCCCTCCCCTCAGGCGGACAGCCCGCACACCTCCGGGCCCTCGCCGTACACCGGCTGACCGACGGCGCTCACCGACCTCAGCGCGGAGATCGCGTACGCACAGGAGGCCAGCGTCATGTGCCGGTGCCAGCCCTCCAGCGACCGGCCCTCGAAGTCGCGCAGCCCGACCGCCTCGCCACGGGTGCGCCAGCCCTGCTCGACCCTCCCGGAGAGCCGGGTGAGGTTCAGGAACGCTGGCGCGGAGAGGGCGCGCACATTGGTCAGCCACACCTGCGCGGGCGGGCGGCGCAGGTCGTGCCACACGCCGAGGGCGGTGAGCGGCCGCCCGCCGCCCGGCCCCTGGCCGGCCAGACGCACGGGGGCGGTCACGAACGCCGTCTCCGGCCCGCCCGCCCCCGTGGCCGGCCGGGTGTGACGCAGCCGCAGCGCCCTGTCGAGGATCCGCTGCGCGGGGGCGGCGCGCCGGCCGTGACCTCCCAGCGCCGGATGATCCGCCGTGACCCTCACACGGCCGCCGATCCGCGTCACGAGCGGGAACCCGTCCGCCAGATGCCGTGCCACGAGACGCTCTTCCTCCGGAACGCCGCGTACGTCGAGCAGTGCGGGCCGCAGCGGATCGCCCCAGCGCCGTACGTCCTCCAGGAGCCCGGCCACACTGTCGCGCGGACCGGCGTCCGCCGCCGCCTCGTCGCACCACCGCCCGGTCAGCCGGAGGCGCCAGCTGACCGGCGCGGTCACCCGCGGGGACGCGAACCACATGCCGTACGCCTGCTGGCCGTTCACGAGCTGACGGGTGTCGGGCGAGAAGTGCCGGCCCACCCCCACACTGTGTTCGCCCGTCTTGCGGATCGACACCGGTTTCAGCACCCAGGCGGACGCGGGCCCCGTCGTCTCCAGGAAACGGGCCAGGGCCCGGCGCAGCGGAGTCCACTCCCACCGCGAGCTGCTGACGAAGTGGTGCAGCCGCTGGGTGTCACGGGGCACGCCGACCGCCGACGCGATGTTGGCGATGGACTTGCGTCCGTCGGCACTCAGCAGCCCGTCCACGTACTGCCGTGCCCGGATGCGCTGGTCGTAGCGGCGGAACTCCGTGAACAGGACGGCGCACAGCTCGGTGGCGATGTCTTCCATGACACACCAGGCTTCTCGTCCTCGGTGCCGAGGACGAGGTGAGAGGAACACACCGCTGTCGCCCGCCCACGGTGCTCAGGTCACCACCGGGCGCCGGTCAGGGGCCCGTCAACCACCCGAATCGGGCGGCGAGGTGGTGGCCGGGCCACCATGCGGGGCCGCCGCGCCACGGCCGTCCTCCCCGAGGAACGCCACCAGCGCGGTGAGCAGCGGCGTGGTCGCGTCGAGCGGCACCAGATGGCCCGCGCCGGGGATGAGCCGCAGCCGCGCACCGGGGATCAGTGACGCCAGTTCGTGGGCCTTGGCGACGGGGATCCAGGAGTCCTCCTCGCCCCAGCACACGGTGACGGGGACCTCGATGTCCCGGTACAGCCCCTGGATCTCGTCGGTGTGGCGCTGGTCGGCCTGGGCGATCTGCCGGTAGAACGCAGCCTGCCCCGTCCCGTCCGTCCAGGGCCGGGCCAGGGCCTCGGCCGCCTCGGGGCGCAGCCCCGTGTGGCTCGCCGAGGCGATGTACTCGTGGACGAGCGCCCGGTGCAGCGCGGGCGGCAACTGCTCGAAGACATGGGCGTACTCGCCGACCAGCCGGAAGAACGGCGAGCCCCACGGCGCGAGGGCCACCGGGTCGACGAGGGCCAGGCGCCGGTAGGGGACGCCGTGCAGCAGATGGGCCCGCAGAGAGACACAGCCACCGAAGTCGTGGGCGACCACGGACGGGTCCGACAGCCGCCAGTGCGCCATCAGCTCGGCGAAGACCTCGCCCTGCGCCGCGAGGGAGACGTCCTGTCCCTCGGTCTTCTCGGACGCGCCGTAGCCGGGCATGTCCCAGACGAACACCTGGTGGCCCCGGTCGGCGAGCGCGGTGGCGATCTCCTGCCACACGTACGAGGAGAACGGGGTGCCGTGCAGCAGCACGACGGGGGCACCGTCGTGCGGGCCCAGCCGGTTCCAGCGGACCGTCCCCGACCTGCTCTCGAAGGCCTCGGGCAATTCCCAGTCGTGCAACGGTCGGTTCCTTCCCGCCCTCACCAGGCATGGACGACCGGAGAGATCCGGTGCCGGTACGTGGTGGACAGTCTCTCACCGGGGCACCGGCCGGGGCGTCAGGGCCGAGGGGTGGTGGCCCGGTCACCCTCCGGCCGCCCGGTTCGGGCGGTTGCCGTGTCCCGGGCCGGCCCCGGGTGGTGACCGGGCCACCACGACCGGGCCACAGGGGTGTGTCCCTCACACCTCGTCCCCGGCACCGGGAGGCGGGAAGTCTGGTGTGCCGTGGAGGACATCGCCCGTCGACGCCGCCCCACGGACTTCCCTCTCCGCTCTCACCGCCGCGTTCCCACCGCTCGCACGACCGCGTTCCCCCGCGAGTCCCGGCGCGGTGCCTCGATCCGAGAGAAAGAAGACACATGACAGTGAACACGAGCACACCCCTGGAACCGGACCGGCTGAACTCCCCCGGCCGTCGCGTCGCGGACCTCGCGTCCGTGCTGACCACGTGGTGTCCCGACCTGTGCGCGGCGACCCCGTGCGGTGTGCTGGCTCCGCTGCTCGGCCGACTGGAGGAGCACCACCCGCAGTTCCGGTACGTCCATCGTGAGGACAACGCCGTCGCGCTGGCCGTGGGCACCGCCCTGGCCGGCGGGCGCGGCGCCGTGCTCATGCAGAACTCGGGCTTCGGACAGTCGGTCAACGTCATGGCGTCCCTGGTCGAGCCCTTCGACGTGCCGCTCGGACTGGTCGTCAGCATGCGCGGCACCGGGGTCGACGGCACCCGGGAGAACCGCGGCATGGGCGAGGTCACCGTGCCCGTGCTCGACCGTCTGGGGGTGCCCTGGCGCATGCTCGGAACTGACGGCGACCGCGACGCGGTGGCGTGGTTCGAGACCATGCTGGCCGACCGGACGGGGCCCGTGGCCCTGCTGGTGCCGCCGGAGTCCTTCGGCTGGAGCGCGGCCCGGTGACCCGGCGGTCGGACGTCCTGGAGACGGTCGTCGAGCACGGCCACGACAGCCCTCTCGTGTTCACGACGGGCTACACGTGCCGGGAGGCCTTCGCCGTGGGCGACGCGCCCAATCACCTGTACATGACGGGCTCCATGGGGATGGCCTCGGTGATCGGTGTGGGGATCGCCCGGCGGACGGACCGGACGACGGTGGTGGTCGACGGGGACGGCGCCTTCCTCATGAACCCCGGGGCGCTGATGGTCGTGAAGCAGTACCGGCCGGAGAACCTGCTCCACCTGGTCCTCGACAACGGCGGCTACGAGTCGACCGGCGGCCAGGAGTCGTCCAGCGCCCTGTTCGACATCCCCCTGATGGCCATGACCATGGGCTACCGCGCGTGCACGCGGATCGACGACCCGGTGGATCTGCGTCGGCGGCTACCAGAGCTCATGCACGCGCCCCGGGGCCCGCATCTGGTGTACGTCCCCACGGAGCCAGCGCCCGCGGGGAGCAGTCCGCGGATCACAGTGGATCCCGCGGCCAACTTCCTGCGCTTCCGCGCCTGGATGACCGGTCCACGAAAGGTGGAGGCATGACGACCGCCCTCACGTCGGACGCGCTGTTCGACTCGGAGATCAGGACCACCTCGTCGGACAGTCTGATCGTGCGGTACTACCGCGGGATCCGGCTGGTGTCGGAGAGGCTGCGCGACACGGTGTCCGGCGACACCTTCGCCCCGGCGTTCGACTACCCGGAGCTGAACGACACCTGGGAGGAGTTCTTCGGTGTCGCGCGGGCCTCCTGGACCGGGCTCGACGACTACGGCGACAAGCGGCTGACGCTGCTCGACCTGACGGGGAATCCGGCGACCCGCACCGGCAAGACCCCCGCCTCGCTGTTGATGGTGGCGCGGGCCGTCCACCACATCCGGCGCACCGGCGAGCCGGTCCTGCTCTTCACGCCGTCGTCGGGGAACAAGGCGATCGCCCTGCGCGACGCGGTCGGGCGGGCCCTGCGGCTGGGGCTCGCGGACCCCGACGAACTGCGCATCGTGACGCTGACCCCGCGTGAGACGCTCTACAAGTTCCGCCGCGACCCGCTCATCGACTCCGACGAGCTGCGGCGGCTGAACCCGCTGATGGTGTACGACGGCGACGAGCCTGCCGCGGTGAAGAGGATCGGCGCGGAGTTCGCGCGCATCGTGTCCCTCCCCGGGCGCGGGCCGTGGCGTGTCTGGCAGTCCCTGAACATCGCCAACTACCAGGCCGCGGACTGCTGCCGTGCCTTCTTCGAGTACGAGTTCGGTGGCGGTCCGGGCCGGCGGCTGCACGCCCACTCGGTGTCCAGCGCCTACGGACTGCTCGGCTACCAGCGCGGCCTCGACCTGCTGGCGGGCCTGGGCCTGCCGGTGCGTCAGCCCGGCTTCCTGCTGGTGCAGCACTCCGCGACCAGCGACATGGTGCGGCACTTCCTGCGCGCCCGGACGGGCCAGGAGCCCCGCGTCGAGTACCGGCACAACAGCCGCACCGGACTGCTGGAACAGGACGTCTCGCCCCACTTCCCGCGGACCACCTGGTCCGAGCGGGAGAACCTGGAGCCCACGTTCTACACCAAGGAGCCCCCCACCGCGCCCGAGATGACGGGGCTGATGAAGGCGCACGGCGGCTCGGGCGTCATCGTGTCGCTGCACGAGTGCCTGGCCCGCTACGGCGAGGTGCGGCGGCACCTGCGCGGCACGGGCTGCGAGCTGCCCGACGACCCGCGCACGCTCGGGGAGTGGTCGCTGGTCATGGCGCTCACCGGTGTCTTCAACGCCGTCGACCGGAAGCTGGCCGATGACTTCGACGACCTCGTGGTCCACGGCTCCGGGGTCTACCACCGGCCCACGGACGAAGGCGTACGACCGGACCAGGTACAGGTGGTGACCGACGCCCCGCACATGGCCCGGCTGGTCTCCGAGGCCGCCCGCTGACCCCTCCCCCGCCGTCTCGCGAAGAACCGCTGGACGAGGAACCACTGGCCAAGAACCACTGGGCCAAGAACCACTGGACGCAGAGCTTCTCGACGAAGAACCCCTCGGACGGGAAACGAAGAAGGAGTTGACGACCATGAAGCGTGAACTGCTGAAGTCGAAGATCCACCGGGCGACCGTGACCCAGGCGGACCTGCACTACATCGGCTCGATCACTCTCGACCCGGACCTCATGGAGAAGGCGGACATCCTGCCGCACGAGAAGGTGGACGTCGTCGTCCTCAACAACGGCGCGCGCTGGACGACCTACGCCCTTCCCGGCCCCCGCGGCAGCGGTGTCGTCGGGATCAACGGCCCCACCACCCGGCTCGCGCTGCCCGGCGACCTCGTGATCGTCATGGCGTACGCCAGCGTCACCGAGGAGGAGACCAAGACACACGAGCCCCGGGTCCTCTTCGTCGACGGCTCGAACAAGATCATTCACGAGGGAACCGACCCTGCCGCCGCTCCCGAGGGAACGGGCACCTTCCGCGGCGACCAGCTGAAGGAACCGCACCCCTCCGCTCCGCACCCCGCCGCACGCTAGTGCAGCGGCACTAGGAACCGCCGTGCGGGCCCCGGACCCCGCTCGTCGTGGGTCCGGGGCCCGCGCCCGCCCGGGCGCGGGCCGATCCCCGAGGAATTCCATTGGCCAGTCGCGACATCCTGATCGTCGGAGTCGGATCGCTCACCCGGGCGATCTGCTCGTCCCTCGCCACGACCGCCGCGGAGCGGTGCACCGTGACGCTGCTGTCCGGCACACCGCGCAACGCGGCGGAGGTCTGCTACATCGCGAACACCCGCGCCGCGCTGAGCGGGACCGGAACGCGGTTCCGCGCGCTGCCGGCGCCGGAGTACTCCGCCGAGGTGTTCCGTGACGTGCTGGCACGCGTCCAGCCCGCCGTGGTCCTCAACTGCGCCTCGCACCAGTCGCCGTGGGAGGGGACCCGCGCCCCGTCGGCGTGGAGCGATCTCGTGGCCCGCGCCGGGTTCGGCGTGACCCTGCCGCTGCAGTCGGTGCCCGCCCTCACCCTGGCGGAGGCGATCGCCGAGGTGAGTCCACAGGCCCTGCTGGTGAACGCCTGCTTCCCCGACGCGGTCAATCCCGTCCTGGACGCGCTCGGCCTACCGGTGTTCTGCGGGACGGGCAACGTCCTGACGATCGCCGCCTCGCTGCGGTCCGCCCTGAGCGCCGAGCGGCATCCGGGCACGCTGCGCGTGCTGGGTCATCACGTGCATCTGCACACGCCGCACCACCCCGAGGATGAGGCACTGGCCTGGCTCGACGGGTCGCCCGTACCGGAGGTCACCGAGGCGCTGCGCGCACAGCGCGGTACCGCGCGGGCCGAACTCAACGCGGTGGGCGGTCATGCCACGGCACTCCTCCTGGGGAACCTCGTCGACCGGCGCGACACGCTCGCGAACCTCCCGGGGCCCTCGGGTCTGCCCGGCGGCTACCCCGTGCGGATCTCCTCGGGCCGGATCCGCCTCGACCTGCCCCGGGGGGTGTCCCGGGAGCACGCCGTGGCGCTCAACCAGCGATGGGCCGTACTCGACGGTGTCCAGGTCCGGCCGGACGGTGGCGTCCGTTTCACGGCGGAGGGCGACCCGGAGACCGACAAGGAACTGCCGGACGTCCTGAGCCCCTTCCCCGTCACGGACCTACGGGAGAGGTGTGCGCGCATGCTCGCGCTGAGGGCACGGCTGCGAAACCTGCCGGCGCGGTCCTCCGCATGAGGGGAGGACAACGGGAGAGGCGGGCCGCCGGGGTGCCGGACGCGCCCCCGGGGCGGGGGCCGGGGCGGGGGATGCCACCCACCCTGATGGTGCTGGGCGGCATCGTCGCCCTGGAGTTGGGCGCCGCCCTCGCCAAGCTGCTGTTCCCCCTCGCCGGTGTGGCGGGCGTGGTGGCGCTGCGGCTCCTGTTCGCGGCCGTCGTGCTGGCGGTCGTCATGAGGGCGTCGCCGCGTACGGTGCGCGACCGGGCGACGCTCGGGCTCGTCCTGCTCATCGGGACGCTGCTGGCCCTGCACCATCTGGCGTTCTACGCGGCCGTGGACCGGCTGCCGTTGGGGGTCGCCGTCACCATCGAGTTCACCGGCCCCCTGGCCATCGCCCTGTTCTCCACGTTGCGCGCACGCGGTCTGCTGTGGGCGGGGCTGGCCGCCGTCGGGGTCTGTCTCACCGCGCTCGCCGACACGACGGGTCCGGTGAGTGCCGCCGGAGTGCTGCTGGCCGCCGGGGCGGCGGTGACCTGGGGCGGCTACATCCTCGTCTCCTCGGCCCTGGGCCGCCGGACCGACGACGGGCGCTGGCTGACGGTGGCGACCGCGTGGGCCGCTCTCCTGACGCTTCCGGTGGCCCTGGCCACCTCCGGCACCCGGCTGCTCGACCCGTGGGTGCTGCTGGGATGTCTCGGCGTCGCCCTGCTGTGCGAGGTCGTGTCCTACTCGCTGCAGAACGACGCCCTGCGCCGTATGCCGGCGCAGGGCTTCTCGATCCTGATGAGCCTGGAGCCCGCCGTCGCCGCGCTGCTCGGGCTGCTGATCCTCGGCCAGTCCGTCTCCGCCTGGCAGATCGCCGGGATCGTGGCGGTCGTGCTCGCGTCCATCGGCAACACGCTCGCGCCCGGCCGGGAGTGACCTCGGCGCCCCGGCCGGCGGTCAGTCGTTCCAGTGCGCGGGCGGGGGCGCCGGCCGCAGCCCGTGCCGGATCGCATGGGCCGTGTCGACGCCGTAGAACACGTCGCGGAAGAAGCGCTTGAAGGCGATACCCAGTGCGTACATTCCGTCTCCACCTCTCTGCGTCGCGTCTGTGTCGCGCTGACATCACCCAGGATTCCGTGGGCACCCGACCAGTACCAGTGGCGGCAATGACACTCTTCGCTAAGATTCCGCCAGGGGCTCCGTCAGGTACTCCGCGGGAGGAGCGACAGATGGCAGAGCGGATGAGAGAGCGGCGGGAGAACCCGCCCTACCGGGTCGCCGTACTGGTGACGGACGAGACCTCGGCCTTCGAGGTCGGCATGGCCACGGCCGTCTTCGGCCCGTACCTGAGCGACCTGATCTCCGGTCGCTACGAGCTGCGGCTCTGCGCGGAGCAGCCCTCCTCCGTGCCCCTGGCGGGAGGGGCCGTGCTGACCACGCGGTACGGACTGCGGCAGCTGCGCACCGCCCACACGGTCATCGTGCCCAGCAGCGCCGATCTGGACGTGCCGCCCTCCGACGCGCTCGTGGCGGAACTGCGCGCGGCACACCGGGCCGGCGCGCGCATCGTCTCCACGTGCACGGGCGCCTACAAGCTGGCGGCGGCCGGACTGCTCGACGGGCGGCGCGCCACCACGCACTGGCGGTGGGCGGGGCTGCTGCGCACCCGCCATCCGCGGGTGGAGGTGGATCCGAATCCGCTGTACGTGGACGAAGGCGACGTCCTGACCGGCGCGGGCAGCGCCGCCAGCCTGGATCTGTTCCTGCATCTGGTGCGCAAGGACTTCGGGACGGAGCTGGCCAACGCGGTGGCCCGCCGCCTGGTGATCCAGCCGCACCGGGACGGGGACCAGGCGCAGTACATCGAGGCGTCGGTGGCGGCGCCGCCCGAGGACGACGGGCTCTCGCGGAGCATGGCCTGGGCGATGAAGAACCTGGGCGGGCCGATCACGGTGGGCACGCTGGCCCGCGAGGCACGGATGTCCGAGCGCAGCTATCTGCGTCACTTCGCGCGGAGCCAGGGCGTCTCACCGATCCGCTGGCTGATCTCGCAGCGGGTCCGGGCGAGCCTGCCGCTGCTGGAGACCTCACAGGCCTCCGTGGAGGAGGTCTCGGCCGCCGTCGGCTTCGAGTCACCGGTGACCTACCGCCACCACTTCACCAAGATCATGCACACCTCGCCCTCGGCCTACCGCAGAGGCTTCCGCACCGTCCAGGTGGCCAGGGAGGCGGCCCGGACGGACCCACGGAGCACGAGCGTCCCCGGGGGCGTCTGGGGAGCCGGAGCCATGTGACACCGGACGATCGCGCAGGAGCCCGACGCCCGGCGCCGGGCTGAAAATCCGTTGACGGGCGCACCGGCAAGGCCCGGACGATCAAGCGCGTGTCTGCCGCCCTGGCCCCGCGCACCGCGGAACCGCCGCCCGCCACCGAGCGCGCCCCGGCCCGTACGGTGGAGCCATGAGCGACCACTCGGAAGCGGCCGTCGCACCCGTCGAGGCCCATGAACCCCCTTACTACGTGGCTGTGTTCACCACGGTGCGCACCCAGGATCAGGACGGCTACGCCGAGACGAACGCGCGCATGGAGGACCTGGTGAAGGACATCCCCGGCTACCTGGGGATGGACCATGCGCAGACGCCCGGCGGGCTGGGCATCACGGTCAGTTACTTCCGTGACGCCGACGCGCTGACGCGATGGCGTACCGACCTCGAACACCGCGCGGCGCAGAAGCGTGGCCGAGCCGAGTGGTACCGGAGCTACACCCTGCATGTGGCGAAGGTGGAGCGGAGCAGCGGCTTCACGCGAGCGGAGGTTCCCGAGGGCCCGACGGCGGGCTGACCCTCGGAACGGGTCAGAGGGCGGCGCTGCCGAGAACCTCCGCGAGGTCGTCCGCCGACTCGGGCGTGAGGCGGTAGAACCCCTGGAGGCTGACCGCTCGCTGCAGGCGTCCGTCCACCACGTACTTCAGGCCCCGGGTCTGTCCTCGGCGGTTGCGCCAGGTCAGCCGTCCGAGGAGGTCGCCGGGTACCGGCAGGTCGAAGCGCACGGGGGTGGCGTCCACGTGTACGGCCTCGGCACCGCAGCCGCCCGCGCCGAGCGCCGCCCAGTCGTGGTGTCCGGGGAACCCCGGGTCCCGCCATGTCGCCGGGGTGGTGCCGCAGCAGTCGCGCCGCTCCCTGTCGACCACGCGCATCCGGCTCACCAGCAGCACGTCGCCCCGGTTCACGTGCAGCGCGTACACCGCGTCGTCGGGGCGGGCGCCCGACCAGGCGGGGAGCGAGGAATGGACACCGCTGAACGTGACGGGCGGGCGCTCGCCCTCGCGTCCCGCCGCGCGCAGGGCACGGCACGTGTCATGGGTCCACAGGACCGTGAAGGCATCGGACATGCCGAGATCCTACGAACGAGCACTGACACCCTCGGCCGCCTCCCGGGCGATCCGCTCGAACTGGGCGCCCATCGCCTCGGACAGGGCCTGGGCGGCGGAGAGCGGACGGACCATCACCGTGAACTCGTCGATCTTCCCGTCCTCGTCGAAGTGCAGGAAGTCGCAGCCCTGGAGCCGCTTGCCGGCGACGGTCGTGGTGAACACGAGGGCGTGGTCGCGCCCGTCGGGGTTGGCGATCTCGCGGACGTACGTGAAGTCCTCGAAGACCCGGGCCACACCGCGCAGGATCGCGGCGGTGATCGCCTTGCCCGAGTACGGCTTGAACACGACCGGGCTGGTGAAGACGACGTCGTCGGCCAGCAGGGCGGCGACGGCCTCCATGTCCCCGCTCTCCACAGCCTCACGGAAGGCGTGCATGAACCCACCTCTCATCGAAGTCATATACAAGGAATTGAGTAAGTGAGGAGGAGACTAGAGGGACCGACAGGCCCTGTCCACAGGTGAAGAGACGGTGACAGTCACTTCGTTGATTAGTCACAGCACTGTTAGCGTGTGCTCATGGCTCTGCGGAACGCGGTGATGGCCGCGCTGTTGGGGGGCGAGGCGTCCGGGTACGACCTCGCGAAGGCGTTCGACGCGACGGTCGCCAACTTCTGGATGTCGACTCCCCAGCAGCTCTACCGGGAGCTGGAGCGCATGGAGGCCGAAGGGCTGGTCACGGCCCGCGTCGTCGAACAGGAACGCCGCCCCAACAAGCGGCTGTTCTCGCTGACCCCGACCGGGCGCGAGGCGGTGCGCGCCTACACCTCCGAGCCGCCCGGGAAGCCGGCGGTGATCCGGGACGAGCTGATGGTCAAGGTGCAGTGCGTGGACGTCGGCGACAGCGAGGCGGTTCGGGTCGCCATCACCCAGCGCATGGAGTGGGCCACCACCAAGCTCGCCCACTACGAGAAGCTGCGCCGACGCCTCCTCGACGGGCGCTCCGAGGAAGCCTTCTTCGCCGAGGCCGAACGCGTCGGCCCGTACCTCACACTGCTGCGCGGGATGTCCCTGGAGCGGGAGAACCTGCAGTGGGGGGACATGGCCCTGCGCAGACTCGACCAGCGCGCGGCCGCGCCGCACTCGCCCTAGCGGGCGGGCGCGGTCAC
Organism: Streptomyces gottesmaniae; assembly: GCF_031845845.1. Lineage (NCBI taxonomy): Bacteria > Bacillati > Actinomycetota > Actinomycetes > Kitasatosporales > Streptomycetaceae > Streptomyces > Streptomyces gottesmaniae. The sequence goes on along the minus strand of NZ_JAVRFJ010000040.1, from coordinate 52,800 downwards.
CGGCAGGAGGGCGGGTCTCTTGGCCTGACGGCCGTCGCCGGAGGAGCGGCCGCGCAGGCGGCGGGCGATCCAGGGGCCGAGGAACGCCCCGGCCCAGCGCACCTCGGCACCCACGGCCCGCCAGGCGGCGGCGTCCGTCCCCTCGGCAGGCAGCGGAAGGGTCCAGGTGTCGTCGCTGCCCGGCAGGTGGAGCGCCTCGGCCACGGCGGCCGCGATGCGCGCGTGTCCCAGCGGGCCCGCGTGCAGCCGGTCGGCGCTCCACAGCCGCGGATCGGTCACGACGGGGTGGGCGGCCGTCTCCGCGACCACCACGCCGTGGCGGTCGGCGGCCTCCCGGACGCGGTCGTTGAGGGCGCGCACCCGGCTGCCGATCGGGCGCGCCAGCGGGGTGATGCGCCCCACGTCGGGGACGGTGAGGGTCGCGACCGTGGCGCCCTGGGCGGTGAGGGCGGCGAACATCGCCTCCAGATGCCCGGCCACCTCGTCGAGGTCGACGCGGGGGCGCAGCACGTCGTTGACCCCGGCGACGACGGTGGCGAGGTCGGGCCGCATCGCGAGCGCCAGGGCGAGTTGCTCGGCGCGCACCTCCGCAACCTTGCGGCCGCGCACCGCGAGGTTGGCGTAGCGCAGGCCGGGGCGGTGCCGGTCGAGCCGCTCGGCGAGCCGGTCCGCCCAGCCCCGCAGACCGCGGTCGTCGTCACCGTCCCCGAGCCCCTCGGTGTGACTGTCGCCCAGGGCGACATAGCGCAGGTACGCACCGCTCGGCACGGGCCGACCACCTCTCGTCGACGCGGTCGGCGCAGGGCGCGGCCGACGCACAGAGTCATAGTCAACGATGCACCTAGGTGCGTCGTTGACTATGAAGATAGCAGTCGACTAGCCGGAGACCGGTGTCAGTGGCTGGCTGTTCGCAGGGGTTGTGTCACTGCGGTGTGGAACGCGAGTTGCGGCTTGCCTAGAGCGCACTCCACGCGACTAGCGTGCGGTTCATGAAATACACGCAGCTCGGACGCACCGGCCTCAAGGTCAGCCGGCTCGTCCTCGGCACCATGAACTTCGGTCCCCACACCGACGAGGCCGACAGCCACGCGATCATGGACGCGGCGCTGGACGCGGGCATCAACTTCGTCGACACGGCGAACGTCTACGGCTGGGGCGAGAACAAGGGCCGTACCGAGGAGATCATCGGCACCTGGTTCGCCAAGGGCGGCGACCGCCGCGACAAGGTCGTCCTCGCGACCAAGGTGTACGGCAACATGGGCGCGGACGGCACGGCGTGGCCCAACCACGAGAAGCTGTCGGCGTTGAACATACGGCGCGCCGTGGACGCGTCGCTCAAGCGGCTGCGGACCGACCACATCGACCTCTACCAGTTCCACCACATCGACCGGGACACCCCGTTCGAGGAGATCTGGCAGGCCGTCGACGTGCTGGTCCAGCAGGGCAAGATCCTCTACGCCGGGTCCTCCAACTTCCCCGGGTACAAGATCGCCCAGGCCAACGAGACCGCCGCCCGCCGGGGCGGCACCATCGGCCTCGTCAGCGAGCAGTGCCTCTACAACCTCTACGAGCGCCGCGCCGAGATGGAGGTCATCCCGGCCGCGCGGGAGTACGGCCTCGGCATCATCCCGTGGTCGCCGCTGCACGGCGGTGCGCTCGGCGGAGTGCTGAAGAAGGAGGTCGAGGGCGGTCGGCGCAGCGAAGGGCGAGCGGCGGGCGCCATGTCCGGCCCTGAGGTGCACGCGAAGATCCAGGCCTACGAGGACCTGCTCGACAAGCACGGCGTGGAGCCCGGTGAGGCCGCCCTGGCCTGGCTGCTCACCCGTCCCGGTGTGACCGGTCCGATCGTCGGCCCGCGCACGGCGGAGCAGCTCGAATCCGCCCTGCGCGCCGTCGAATTGGAGCTGAGCGAGGAGCTGCTGGCCGGTCTGGACGAGATCTTCCCCGGACCGGGACCGTCTCCGGAGGCCTTCGCCTGGTAGCGGTCGCGGCCGCGTCCCGCGCAGTCGCCGCCACCGTCGTCGGGACGGTGGCGGCGGTCGGCCTGCGGCGCGGCTGTCACGACGACCGGGCGACTACGTCGTAGCGAGTACCTGGACCGTCTCGCCCACGGTGTCCGCCACGTCCTTCCACTCGGTGAGGGAGATCGTCAGGGGCGGCAGGAGCTTCAGCACGTGCCCCGACCCCGAGGTCTCGGCGACGACGCCCGCGCGGAACAACGCCCCCCGTATCCGGTCGGCCGTCCCGGGGGCGGGGAATCTCAGTCCGCTCATCGCTCCCTTCCCGACGACTTCGACGGCACCCACCGGGAGGGCGTCGACGATGCTCGCGAGGCTGGTGCGGATCGCGGCGGCCAGTTCGGCGGCGTGGTCGGTGAAGTGCGGGTCGGTCCAGTGGTCCAGTGCCGCGGAGCCCGCCACGAAGGCGAGGTTGTGGCCACGGAACGTACCGTTGTGCTCGCCGGGGGCCCAGCGATCGATCTCGCGCCGGATCAACAGCGCCGCCATCGGCAGCCCCATTCCGCTGAGGGACTTCGACAGGCAGACCAGGTCGGGACGGAGTTCGGGGGCGTCCTCGAAGCTGAAGAAGGTACCGGTGCGTCCGCAGCCCGCCTGGATGTCGTCCACGATGACCAACGTGCCGGTGGCGTCGGCGAGTTCACGAATCCGGGCCAGCCACGCGCGGGGCGCGGTGTGCAGTCCGCCCTCGCCCTGGACCGTCTCCAGCAGGACCGCGGCGGGCGGGGGCGTCGCCGCGTCCGGACCGAGGGCGTGTTCCAGGGCTGCGAACGGATCGGGCTCGGCCGCGTCGCCGTACGGGAGGATCGTGACGTCGGTCAGCGGTACGCCCGCCGCGCCGCGCAGCAGCGGGGAGGTCGTGGCGGCGAGGGCGCCCAGGGACGTGCCGTGGAAGCCGCCGGTGAAGGCGATCACCTCGGTGCGCCCGGTGACCTTGCGGGCCAGCTTCAGCGCGGCCTCGACGGCGAGCGTTCCGGCCGGTCCGGGGAACTGGACGACGTGGTCGCCGAGGCCGCGCGGCTGGAGGACCAGGCCGGTGAAGCGCTCCAGGAAGTCGGCCTTGGCGGTGGTGTGCAGGTCCAGCGACTGCACCGGGCCGCCGGCCGTGAGGTAGGCCGCCACCCGCTCGACGATCCGGGGCGGGTTGTGGCCGTAGTTGAGCGCGCCGGCCCCGCACAGCAGGTCGACGTAGCGGCGTCCGGAGGTGTCCCACAGATGGTGTCCGGCGGCTCGTTCGAAGACCACCGGGAAGTCGCGGCAGTAGCTGCGTACGTTCGACTCGTGACGTTCGAACACCGCGAAGGGTGTCCGGTCGGTCTCGGTCATGTCAGCACGTACCTTTCATGTCGACGGTTCTCGTGACGCGTTGCGGTCCGATGTCGCTCGGCGGGTCACTTGACCAGCACGGTTCCGTCACCGGGACGGTGGTCGCGGGAGCGGCGCAGGTCGCTGAAGGCGAAGGTCCGCTGGAGCCAGCGGTCGTGGCCGTCGTAGCGCGGGGTGAACGCCGAACGGCCGTGCAGGGTGATCCGGTTGTCGACGACGGCGAGGTCGCCGGGGCGCAGCAGCACCCCGGTGTACGTGCGGTGCGCCACCTCGGCGAGTTCGGCGAGGGCGGCCCGGCCCCCGGGGGTCAGCGCCTTGGTGGCCGCCTCGTCGAAGCACCAGTCGGGGTCGTCCGGATCGCCGGTGAGCACGGCGTGCGCGGTGCCCTCGCCGGCCGGTCCGAAGGACGGCGGCGCCTCGGTGACGTACTCGGGCCTGCCGAGCGCCTCCCGGGTGCCGGGGGTCAGCAGCGGCAGGACGCGTCGGGCGCAGCTGGTGCGCAGTTCGGCCGTGCCCTCGTGGTCGGGGCGCAGGCACAGCAGCATGACGTAGTCGGGGCGGTGGGGGTGGAAGGCGTTCTCGGTGTGGAAGGTGAGCTCGACCGAGCCGACGTTGCCCTGGACCGTCTCCTGGCCGGGCACCGGCACGACGTCCTGGACGAGGGCGCCGGACTTCTCCGCCGCGAACGCGGCCGGGTCGCCGAGCCCGGCCGCGAACAGCAGCAGGGTCGCGGCGGGCAGGGACGGAACGTGCTGGACCGAGCCCTTCACCATCGGGGTCAGCGGCAGGCGCGCGGCACCGATGGGAAGCCTCCTCAGGACGAGGGCGCCGTCGGGGCCCGAATCCCTGCGGAACTCCCTCACGGTGCGCCGTATGTCGGCGGGGACGTCCTCCCAGGCGTGCCGGGCGAGAGCCACCCATGCCGGATCGTCGACCCGGTCGCCCGCCTGGTCCAGCAGTTCCGCCGCCACATGGCCGAGCCGGGCCAGGGTGCGGGCGTCGTACCGCACCGTGCCGTCGGCGCTCGCCGGGGCGTACGGTGCCTGCGTCACGTCGACGCTGCTCACGTGCGTGTTCCCTTTCGTCCGCTGCGTCCGTGTCACGCGCCCATGGCCCGGACGAGGCTCTTGGGGCGCAGGTCGGTCCACTCGCGTTCGACGTACTCCAGGCAGGCGGTGCGGCTCTCCGGGCCGAAGGCGGAGGTCCAGCCGGCGGGCACGGCGGTGAAGTCGGGCCACAGCGAGTGCTGGCCCTCGTCGTTGACCAGGACCAGGTAGGTGCCGTCGGGGTTCTCGAAGGGGTTCGTCATGACGGGTCGGTGTTCCTTTCGGGAGCCGGGAGGCACTTCGCCTCCCGGGTGTGGGGAGTGGGGCCACGGTTCCGGCCGGTGGTCCGACCGGGGTGGCGGGTCATCAGGTCGCTCGCGTCAGCGTTCGACGAAGTCCCAGTAGCGGGAGATCGCGGCCTCGTCGATGTCCGGGACCGCGACCGCCAGGTCCCGCAGTCGCCGCAGCGTCCTGTCGTTCTCGAACCGCAGGTTCGGCTGCCGGGGGTCCGGCGCCCTCCTCGCGTGCTCCTCGAGATACGCCTGGTAGGGCAGGATCGGCAGGTCCTGTCCCTGTTCGCTCGCGCGCCGCAGACGGTCCAGCCACTCGGTGAGCGGGACCGCTTCGGAGACCGTCCCGCGCGTCCGGTCGTACCCGCTCATGAAGACACCGGCTCCGACCGTGCGCGGGTGGTGGAGGTGGTGCACACGGGCGGTTCCGGTCCCCGTCAGCATCAGCCCCACGACGGCGCGGGCCAGGACGTCGACGGGGAGCAGCGCTTCCTCAAGATCCGGTCCGGTCGGATAGCAGCCGAGCGCCGCGCAACTGGTGAGCAGTCGGGAGAACATGTCGTCCGCACTGACGGCACCGGTGGCGGTGTGGGCCCAGATGCGGCCGAGCCGGTGGATGCCGCCGGCGGCCCCCCGCTCGAAGGCACGTTCCACCAGCCGGTCCGCGACCCATTTGCTCGCCGCGTAGCCGTTCCCGAACGGGTGCTTCTCACCGTCGATCGGTGAATCCTCCCTGACCAGCCGGGAGTTCTGGCCGAGCCCGAACACGCCGAGGGTGGAGAGGTGGTGGAAGGCCTTGTGCCTGCCTTCGGCGGCCAGGCGCAACAGGGTTCGGGTGCCCTCCACGTTGGCCGGCTTCAGCCGGTCGTACGGCGAGAGGTGATGGACGTGCGCGCCGCTGTGCACGATCGTGTCGACCCGCTCGCGCAGCCCCGCCCAGTCCGAGGGGTCGAGGCCGAGGTCCCCTGCCGCCAGGTCGCCCCGGACGACATGCAGCCGCGCTTCGTCCGGCGCGGGCCCGAGGTCGATGCCGTAGCGCCGCAGGGCCCCGGTCAGCCGCTCGCCGGCCTCGGCGTCGGTCCGCGCACGGACGAGGCAGTGCACGCGCGCCGAAGTCCGCTGCAGCAGCTCCGCCAGGAGGAAGGCTCCGACGAACCCCGTGGCCCCGGTCAGCAGAATCTCTTGAGGTCCGGCGGCGTCCGGACGGGCATGCGGCGCGTCGGGCGGGCCGGCGGGGGTTGCGGCGGAGGTGAAGCGCAGGGCGGGACTCAGCTCGGCCTCCGAGTCCGGCACCCACGACGCGGCGTGCGGTCCGCCCTCCGCGAGGTGGCGGGCCAGTCCCGCCGGGGTGGGTGCTTCGAGAAGTGCCGACAGGCTGAAGCGGATCTCCAGAGCCTCACCGATCCGGCCCGCCAGCCGGGTGGCGAGCAGGGAGTGACCGCCCAGTGCGAAGAAGTCGTCGTCGGCGGAGACCTCGGGCACCCCCAGCGCCTCGGCGAACAGCCCGCACAGGAGGGTCTCCCGTTCGGTCCGCGGCGCCCGGCCGGTACCGGCGGCGGTGTCCGGTGGGGCGGGCAGTGCCCTGCGGTCGAGCTTGCCGTTGGCGTTCAGCGGAAGCGCGTCCACCCCGACGAACGCGGACGGTACGAGGTGGGCGGGGAGGACGGTGGCGAGCCGGTCCTGCAACTCGTCGACCACCGACGGTTTTTCGGCGACGACGTACGCCACCAGGCGCTGGTCGCCAGGGCGGTCCTCGCGGGCGATCACGGCGGCTCGCGCGACTCCGTCGAGCGCGGTCAGGGCGGCCTCGATCTCGCCGGGTTCGATCCGGTACCCCCGGATCTTGACCTGGTCGTCGACGCGGCCGGCGTACTCCAGGACACCGGCACGGTTCCAGCGGGCCCGGTCGCCCACCCGGTACATCCGGGTGCCGGGCGGACCGTACGGGTCGGCGACGAAGCGTTCGGCGCTCTGGCCGGGCCGTCCGGCGTAGCCGCGGGCGAGTCCGGCGCCGGCGAGGTACAGCTCGCCCCACACCCCGTCGGCGACGGGCTGGAGGTGGTCGTCGAGGACGTACACGCGCGCGTTGGCGATGGGGCGGCCGATGGGCACCGGTCCCGTGCCGAGGTCGTCGTCGGGTTCGAGGCGGTGGACCACGCAGCCGACGGTCGCCTCCGTGGGGCCGTACTCGTTGACCACCACGGTCTCGGGGTGCCTCGCGCGCCACGCCCGCAGGGCGGTGCCGTCGAGGGCCTCGCCGCCGATGACCAGGTTGCGCGCGTCGCTGACGCGGTCGGGCAGGGACTCCAGCAGCCGCAGATGGCTCGGGGTGACCTTGAGCAGGTCGGGGGTCCCGGTGGCGTGGTCCAGGTCCGCGAACCGCACCCGGCCGCCGGTGATCAGCGGAGCGAACAGCGTGGTCACCGGCATGTCGAAGGCGAGGGAGGTGTGGACCAGGGACTCGCCGGCCGCGGCCGGGTACATCGCCACCGCCTCGCTCAGATAGGCGGCGAGCGATCCGTGTGCGACGACGACTCCCTTGGGGCGGCCGGTCGATCCGGAGGTGTGGATCAGGTAGGCGGCCTGGTGGGGGTGGACGGGCAGGCCCGGGTCGCTGTCGGGGAGATGGTCCAGGCCGGCCGGGAAGGTCTCCTCGTCGAGCACGATCCGCGCCGCCGCGTCGGCGACCAGCGCGTCGATCCGTGCCCGCGGGTTGGCCGGGTCGACCGGCAGATAGGCCGCCCCGGTCTTCAGGATCGCGAGCAGGGCGACGACCACCTCGGGGCGGCGCGGCAGCACGACGGCGACGACGCTCTCCGGTCCGGCCCCGAGCGTGATCAGGTGCCGGGCGAGCCGGTTCGCGCGACGGTTCAGCTCCTCGTACGTCAGCGCCGTGCAGTCCGCGACGACGGCCACCGCGTGCGGGGTGCGTGCCACCTGCGCCTCGAACATCTCCGGCAGCGACGTCTCGGGCAGCGGGCGGGCGGTGTCGTTGCGCCGGACGAGCGTGTCCTCGCGTTCGGCCGGGGTGAGCAGGGGCAGTGTGTGCAGGGTCCGTGCCGGGTCGGCGGTCACCTCCTGGAGCAGGCGCAGATAGCGGGCGGCGACGCTCTCGGCCGTGGGCCGGTCGAACAGGTCCGAGGCGTACTCGACCGATCCGGACCAGCCGCCCTCGCGGGTCTCGACGAACGTCAGCGACAGGTCGAACTTGGCGCGGTCGCCGGGCACGTCCCCGAGGGTCACGGCGAGGCCGGGGAGGGTGGGGGCGACGGCCTCCTGGTTGACCGTCAGCATGACCTGGAACAGGGGGTGCCGGGAGCGGGAGCGCGCCGGGTTGAGGACCTCGACCAGTCGCTCGAACGGCACGTCGGTGTGGTCGTACGCCGCCACGTCCGCCGCGCGCACCCGGTCCAGCAGCTCCTCGAACGTGGGGTCGCCGGAGGTGTCGGCGCGCAGGACCAGGGTGTTGGCGAAGAGCCCGACGAGGCCTTCCAGCGCGGTGTCCGGACGGCCCTCCACGGGAGTGCCGACGACGATGTCCTCACCGGCGCCGAGCCGGGTCAGCAGGGTGACGAGCGTGGCGTGCAGCACCATGAAGGCGCTGGCGCCCCGGTCACGGCCGAGCGCGTCGACCCGGCCGCGCAGTGCGGCCGGCACGGTGAAGGGCACGGTGCCACCGCGCTGGGAGGCGACGGCGGGCCGGGGCCGGTCGGTCGGCAGGTCGATCTGGTCGGGCACGCCGGCCAGCGCCCGCGTCCAGAACTCGACGCGGTCCGCGGGCAGTTCGCGCTCCCACAGGGCGTAGTCGGCGTACTGGAGGGGCAGCGGGGACCAGTCGGGGGCGTGGCCGGCGAGGTGGGCGGCGTAGGCCGTGGAGAGGTCCTCGGCGAGGGGCCGCATGGAGGCGCCGTCGCCCGCGATGTGGTGCAGGAGCAGCAGCAGGGCGTGCTCGCGTTCCCCGTCGGTGAACAGCACGGCGCGGACGGGCAGTTGGTGGTCGAGGGAGAACGGCGTCCGGGCGGCCTCCGCCAGCCCCGCGGCGAAGTCGGCCGCGGCGTGCGACCGGACCTCGAAACTCGGTTCGGTGTCGACGACGATCTGGTGCGGACCGTCCGGTCCGTCGGCGATCACCGTGCGCAGTACGTCGTGCCGTCGGACCAGGTCGCCGAAGGCGTCCCGCAGGGCGTCCCGGTCGAGGGTGCCCGTCATCCGCAGGACGACGGGGATGGTGTACGTCGCCGTGGGACCGTCGAGCCGGTCGAGGAACCACATCCGTCGCTGCGCCGCCGACAGGGGCACCCTTTCGGGCCGTTCGCGGCGGACCAGCGGGGGCCGGGAGGTCCGCGTCGGCCGGTCCGACAGCAGGTCCGCGAGTCCGGCGACGGTCGGGTGCTCGAAGACCTCCCTGATGGACAGCTCCGCTCCGAGGTCGGCGCGGATCCGGTTGACCAGGCGGGCGACGAGCAGGGAGTGGCCGCCGAGGCGGAAGAAGTCGTCGTCGGCGCCGACGTCGGGCACGCCGAGGACGGCGGCGAAGAGGTCCGCCACCTGTCGTTGCGGGCCTTCGGCGGGTGTGCTGCCCGTGCTCTCGGCGGTGTGGTCCGGCGCGGGCAGCGCCTTGCGGGCGATCTTGCCGTTGGCGGTGAGCGGCAGCGTGGCCAGGGGGACGAAGGCGGAGGGGACCATGTAGTCGGGCAGGGCGCCGGCCGCCGCGGCGCGCAGGGCGGCCGGGTCCGCCGGGTGTCCGTCGCGCGGCACGACGTAGGCGACGAGACGCTTGTCGCCGGGGGTGTCCTCGCGGACGACCACGGCGGCGGCGTCGATGCCCGGCTGGGCGGTGAGGACGGCCTCCACCTCGCCGAGTTCGATGCGGAAGCCCCGGATCTTCACCTGCTCGTCGACGCGGCCGACGAACTCCAGCCGCCCTGCCGCGGTCCACCGGGCCAGGTCGCCGGTGCGGTACATCCGGGTTCCGGGCGGGCCGAAGGGGTCGGCGACGAAGCGTCCGGCGGTCAGGCCGGGGCGGCCGTGGTAGCCGCGGGTGACGAGGTCGCCCGCGACGTACAGTTCGCCGGCGGTGCCGACGGGTGCAGGGCGCAGGAGCGCGTCCAGCACGTACATGCGGGTGTTCCAGGCGGGCGTGCCGATGGTGACGACGCCGGGGGGCACGGGGTCGCCGGGTTCGATGCGGAACAGGCTGCAGCCGACGGTGGTCTCGGTCGGGCCGTACTCGTTGAGGACGGTCACGCCGGGGTGCCGGGAGCGCCAGGCGTCCAGGACGTCGCCGAGGAGGGACTCGCCGCCGAGGACGAGTTGTCCGCTCGGGGAGTACTCCTCGGGGACCGCGCTCAGCAGATGCAGATGGGTGGGGGTGGCCTTGACGAAGTCGGGCCGGGTGACCTGGCCGTCCGGGTCGGGGCCGCTCGCGGTCCAGCGGACCAGTTCCACGGTGCCGCCGCAGATCAGCGGGCCGAACATGCCGGTCGCGGTGAGGTCGAAGGAGACCGGCGAGTGCACCAGGACGCGGCGGCGCAGGCTCTCGTACTCGTGGGTGGCCCAGGCCAGGTAGGCGACCAGGGAGCGCTGTTCGACGACGACCGACTTGGGCCGCCCGGTGGAGCCCGAGGTGAAGATGACGAAGGCGGTGTGGTCGGGTCGGCGGATCACGCCGGTGAGGGGGCCGCAGGGGCGTCGCCGGATCTCCGGGTCGTCCGTCGGTACGACGGCCGCGGTCGTCAACGAGGCGACCCGCTCGGCGAGTTCGGCCGTGGTGACCACGGCGACCGGTGCGATGTCCCCCAGCATGAAGGCGAGGCGGTCGTCCGGGTGGGCGGGGTCCAGCGGCAGATATCCGGCGCCGGTCTTCCAGACGGCCAGCAGGGTCACGGGGACGTCCTCGGAGACCGGCATCAGCACGGCGACATGGCGTTCCGGCCCGGCTCCCAGGTCGAGCAGGTGTCGTGCCAACCGGCCCGCACGGGCGTCGAGTTCGGCGTACGTCAGCTCGGTGGTGCCGAACACGACGGCCGGCGCGTGGGGTGTGCGGGTCACCTGGGCCTCGATCAGGTCCGTCAGGGTCCGCGTCGGCACCTCGTGGGCGGTGCTGTTCCACTCGGTGAGCAGCAGTCGGCGCTCGTCGGCGCCCACGAGGTCGAACTCCCGCACCGGGCGGTGGGGTTCGGCGGTGACGGCGGTGAGCAGTCGGGTGAACCGCTCGGCGATACGGGCGGCCGAGTCGCGGTCGAACAGGTCGGTGGCGAACTCCAGGAGGCCGTCCACCCCGCCCTCGGGCCGCTCGACGAGGAAGAACGACAGGTCGAACTTGGCGGTGGGTGACGCGACCGGCCGCACGCGTGCCGTCAGGCCGGGCAGGTCGACGGCGAGGTCGAGGGCGGTCTGCTGGTCGGCGTCGCTGAAGTTCAGGCCGGTCTGGAACAGCGGGTGCCGGGCGGTGGAGCGGGCCGGGTTGAGGGCTTCCACGACCCGTTCGAACGGCACGTCCTGGTGGGCGTAGGCGGCCAGGTCGGCGGCCCGTACCCGGCGCAGCACCTCGGTGAAGTCGGGGGCGCCGGTCAGGTCGGTGCGCAGGACGAGGTTGTTGGCGAAGTAACCGATCAGGGGCGTCAGGGCGTCGTCGGTGCGGCCCGCGACCGGCGAGCCGATCACGATGTCCTCCCCCGCGCCGAGCCGGTGCAGCAGGGTGGCCAGGGCGGCGTGCACGACCATGAAGACGGTCGTGTGGTGCGCGCGGGCGAGCCGGACCAGGGCCTCGTGGACGGCGGGCTCGACCGCGAAGGGCACCGTGTCGCCGCGGTGGGTGGGGACGGCGGGCCGGGGCCGGTCGAAGGGCAGTTCCAGTTGCTCGGGCAGCCCGGCGAGCGTCGTCCGCCAGTGGTCGAGCTGGTGGGAGAGGAGGCTGTCGGGGTCGTCGGCCGCCCCCAGCGACTGTCGCTGCCACACCGCGAAGTCGGCGTACTGGAGCGGCAGTCGGGCCCATGCGGGTGCCTCGCCCCGGCTCCGGGCCGCGTACGCGGTGGTGAGGTCGCGGGCCAGCGGCGCCATCGAGGCGCCGTCGCCGGCGATGTGGTGCAGGACGAGGAGCAGCACGTGCTCGTCGTCGCCGAGGTCGAACAGGGTGGCGCGGAGCGGCGGTCGGGCGGTGAGGTCGAACGGTGTGCGGACGGCTTCGGCGAGCCGCTCACCCAGCGCGTCCTCGTCGGTGCGGACGACGGTCAGCGGCGGCACGGAGGGCAGGACCACCTGGTGGGGGCCGTGCCCGTCCTCGGCGAAGACCGTGCGCAGGCTCTCGTGCCGCCCCGCCAGGTCGTCCAGGGCCGCGGTGAGCGCGGTCACGTCGAGGGCACCGCTCAGCCGCAGCGCGACGGGCAGGTTGTACGTCGGGGACGGGCCCTCGAAGCGGTGCAGGAACCACAGTCGTTCCTGCGCGTACGACAGCGGCAGCCGTCCCTCGCGCGGCCGAGGTGCGATCGCGGAGCGGCGCGGGCCGCCGGGGTCCAGCCGGGCCGCGAGCCTCGCCACGGTCGTGGCCTCGAACAGCACCGACAGTTCGAGGTCGGTGTCGAGGGCGGCGCGGATGCGGCTCGCCAGCCGGGTCACCAGCAGGGAGTGCCCGCCGAGCGCGAAGAAGTCGTCGTCGATCGAGACCTCGGGAACGCGGAGGACCTCGGCGAACAGGCCGCACAGGATCTCCTCCTGCGGGGTGCGCGGGCCGCGGCCGGTCGTGCGGGCGAGGTCGGGGACCGGCAGGGCCGAGCGGTCGAGCTTGCCGTTCGGGGTGAGCGGCAGCGTGTCCAGGGTGACGATCTGGGCCGGGACCATGTACTCGGGCAGTCGGGCGGCGAGCCGGTCGCGCAGGTCGTCGACGTCGACGGGAGCGGGGGCCGAGGCAGGGGCAGGGGCGGCGGGGACCACGTACCCGACGAGCCACTGCCCGTGCACGGCCGCGGCCGCCCGGGCGACGGCCGGGTGGTCGGCCATGGCGTCCTCGATCTCGCCGAGTTCGACGCGGAACCCGCGCAGTTTGACCTGGTTGTCGGCGCGCCCGAGGTACTCCAGTTCGCCGTCCGCCGTCCAGCGTGCCACGTCTCCCGTGCGGTACATGCGCGCCCCGGGCGGCCCGTACGGGCTCGCCACGAACCGCTCGGCGGTCAGGGCGGGCCGGTCGAGATAGCCGCGGGCCAGTTGGACGCCCTCCACGTACAGTTCGCCGGGCGCGCCGGGGGCGACCGGTGCCAGCGTCGCGTCGAGGACGTAGGCGCGGGTGTTGGCGACGGGACCGCCGATCAGCACGGTCCGGGTGTCCGCCGGCGCGGCCCAGGCGGTGACGTCGACGGCGGCCTCGGTCGGACCGTAGGCGTTGAGGAGCACGGCGTCCTCGGCCGCCCCGTCCTCGTGGAAGCGGCGGACCAGTTCGGCGGGCAGGGCCTCGTCGCCGGAGACGACCAGGCGGACGGAGTCGGGCAGCCGGGTCTCGGCCAGATAGGCGCCGAGCATGGACGCGCTGAGGTGCACGACCGCGACGGACTCCTCGCGCGTCAGCCGCTCCAGGTAGAGCGGGTCGCGGTGGCCGTCGGGCCGGGCCACGACGAGGGTGCCGCCGTACATGAGGGTCCAGAAGACCTCCCACACGGACACGTCGAAGCTGACCGGGGTGGACTGCAGCACCCGCTCGCCCGGGGTGAGCCGGTGGTCGCGCTGCATCCACCACAGCCGGTTCGCCATGCCCGCGTACGTGTTGACCGTGCCCTTGGGGCGGCCGGTGGAGCCCGAGGTGTAGATGACGTACGCCGCGTTGTCTCCCCGTGCCGTCACGCCCGGGTTCTCGTCGGGTCCCTCGACGTCGGGTGCGATCCGCTCGAAGCCGTCCGCGTCCCGGTCGGAGATCAGCAGCCGGGCCCCGGAGTCGGCGAGGATGTACGCGATCCGGTCGGCCGGGTAGCCGGTGTCGATCGGCACGTACGCGGCGCCCGCCTTGAGCACCGCCCACAGGGCCACGATCAGGTCGACCGAGCGCGGCAGCATCACGGCGACCCGTGACTCGGGTCCGACGCCCCGCTCGCGCAGGGCGTGGGCGAGCCGGTTCACCCGGGCGTCGAACTCGCCGTACGTGACGCTCTCGCCCTCGAAGCGGATCGCCTCGGCGTCCGGGTTCCGGAGCGCCTGGGCCTGGAGCAGTTCGACCGCCGAGGCCTCGCCGTCGAAGCGGACGGTGGTGTCGTTCCAGCCGTTCAGCACCAGGGCGCGGTCCTCGGTGCCGAGGACGTCCACCTCCCGGAGCCGTCGGCCGGGGTCGGCGGTGACGCACTCCAGGACGCGCACGAACCGGGTCGCGAAGCTCTCGGCGGTACGGCGGTCGTACAGGTCGGTGGCGTACTCCAGACGGCACAGCAGCCCGCCGTCCTCGTGGACGTGGCAGTCGAAGTGCACGTCGAACTTGGCGGTGCCGCTGGTGACCGGGCCGGGGTCGGCGGTGACGCCGGGCAGGTCGAAGCGGGCCTCGGTGAGGTCCAGCCAGGCGAGCATCACCTGGAAGAAGGCGTGCCGGGAGCGGGAGCGCTCCGGGTTCAGCTCCTCCACCAGCCGTTCGAAGGGGACGCCCTGGTGGGCGTAGGCGGCCAGACCCGTCTCGCGGACGCGGACCAGCAGCTCCTCGAAGCTGGGGTCGCCCGAGGTGTCCATGCGGTAGACGAGGGTGTTGATGAAGACGCCCACCACGTCGTCGAGGACCGAGTCGGGCCGGTCGGCGATCACACCGCCGAGCGGGATGTCCTCGCCCGCGCCGAGCCGGGTCAGCAGCAGCGACACGGCCGCCTGGAGGACCATGAACGGGGTCGTGCGGGTGCGGCCGGCCAGCTCCAGCATCCGCCGGTACAGCTCCGGGGCGACGGTGAACTCGACGTGGTCCCCGCGGTGGGTGGCCACCGCCGGGCGCGGCCGGTCGCCGGGGAAGGTGACCTCGGGCGGCAGCCCGTCCAGGTGCTGCTTCCAGTACTCGATCTGGCGGGGCAGGTCCGCGGCGAGCGTCTCGCGCTGCCAGATCGCGAAGTCCGGGTACTGGACGGTCAGTTCGGGGAGACCGGGTGCCGTGGCGCCGGTCCGGGCGCGGTAGGCGGTGGTGATGTCCTCGGCGATCGGGCGCAGCGAGGCGCCGTCCGCCGCGATGTGGTGCACGACCAGCAGCAGGACATGGGTGTCGGGTCCGGTCTCGTACAGCGTCGTCCGCAGGGGCACGTCGCGCGTCAGGTCGAAGGGGCGGCCGGCGTCGGCGGCGAGGTCGGGATCGGTGTCCCGGACGAACTCCGTGGTGTAGCGCGTCTC
The DNA here is from genome assembly GCF_031845845.1 of Streptomyces gottesmaniae. NCBI lineage: Bacteria > Bacillati > Actinomycetota > Actinomycetes > Kitasatosporales > Streptomycetaceae > Streptomyces > Streptomyces gottesmaniae. The sequence continues at coordinate 37,782 of NZ_JAVRFJ010000040.1, read as the reverse complement.
GGGCGGCAGGACGACCTGGTGGGGGCCGTCGGCGTCCTCCGGGTAGACCGTGCGCAGCGCCTCGTGGCGGGCGACGAGGTCGGCCAGCGCTCCGCCGAGGGCGTCGGTGTCGAGGGCGCCGGTCAGCCGGATCGCCAGGGGGATGTTGTACGTGCCGGAGGCGCCCTGGAGGCGTTGCAGGAACCACATGCGTTCCTGGGCGAAGGACAGCGGGATGCGGCCGGGCCGTTCCTCGGCGGTGATGCGTTTGGCCTGTGGGGCCAGCCGGGTCAGCCGGTCGGCGACACCGGCGACGGTGGGGGCGGCGAACAGGTCGCGCAGCGACAGGTCGACGCCGAACTCGTCGCGGACGCGGTGGACCAGCCGGATCATCAGGATCGAGGTGCCGCCGAGCGCGAAGAACTCGTCGTCGACGCCGACCCGTTCGACGCCGAGGACCTCGGCGACGATGGCGCACAGTGACTCCTCCTCGGGCGTGCGGGGGTCGCCGCCGCCGGCCGGGGCCACGGGGGCGGGGCCGGTCTCCGCGTGGGCGGTGCCCATGACGAGCAGCCGGTCGTCCTCGCTCGCCTCGATCAACTCCGCCGCCGGACGGTCGAGTTCTGCCGCCGCGCCGCCGAGCAGGCCGGCCAGGAGGTCGGCGAGGCGGGTGACGGCCCTGGTGTCGAACGCACCGGCGAGGTGGGAGAACCGCAGCCGGAGCCGGTCGCCGGGGAACACGGAGAGCGTGACCGGGTAGTGGGTGCGTTCGACGAGATCGGCGTGGGCCAGGCGCAGTCCGCCGGCCTCGATGCCGTCGTCCATCGGGTAGTTCTCGAAGGCGACGACGGTGTCGAACAGCGCGTCGAAGCCGGCGGCGCGGGTCAAGTCCGCCAGCGAGACGTGCTGGTGGGCGTGGAGGGACCGCTGTTCGCGCTGGAGCCGGGCCAGCAGCGCGGCGAGCGTCTCGTCCCGGTCGATCCGCACCCGGACCGGCAGGGTGTTGACGAACAGCCCGAGCATCGACTCCGCGCCGGGCAGCTCGGGCGGGCGTCCGGAGACGGTCGCGCCGAAGACCACGTCGTCACGGCCGGTGAAGGCGCTCAGCAGCAGCGCCCACAGGCCCTGCACGACGGTGTTGAGGGTGAGCCGGTGTGCCCGGGCCGTCGACGTCAGGGCGTCGGTGAGCTCCTCGGGCAGGACCAGGTCGTGGACGTCGTGTCCGTCGGGGGTGCGCTCGGCACGGGCGAGCAGGGTGGGTGCCGTCAGACCGGCGAGCCGCTCCCGCCACACCTCGGCGGAGGCCTCGCGGTCCTGCCGGTCGAGCCAGGCCAGGTGGTCCCGGTACGGGGCGGGCGGAGGCAGTTCGGTGCCGCCGTACAGGGTGAACAGTTCGCGGACGAGCAGGGGCAGGGACCAGCCGTCCAGCAGCAGGTGGTGGTGGGTCAGGACCAGACGGCGGTCGCCGAGTGCGGTGAACCGCAGCAGGGGCGGCCGGACGACGCTGAAGCCGCGGGCGCGGTCACGGGCGAGGAAGGTCTCCAGGTCGTCCTCGTCGCGCTCCTCCCAGGGGACCTTGACCTCGGCGGGGACGACCTGCACGGGGGCGCCCGTCGAGCGGCTGCGGAAGGCGGACCGCAGATTGGGGTGACGGTGCAGCAGGGTGGTGGCGGCGGCCCGCATCCGCTCGGGGTCGAAGGCGGCGTCGGTCTCCAGGACGAGCTGGCCGACGTAGGGGTCGTCGGGCTCGTACAGGGCGAGGAAGAGCAGGCCCTCCTGGAGCGGGGAGAGGGGCAGGACGTCCGTGGCGCCGCGGAACCTGTCCAGTTCCTCCTGGGTGATCCGGACGAGGGGCACGTCGGAGACGGTCAGTCCGCCTCGTGTGTGCGGGGCGAGTTCGGCCAGGGCCCTCGTCCACGCGTCGGCGAGGGCGCGTACGTCGGTCTCGGTGAGGACGCCCGAGGGGTAGGTCCACTCGGCGGTCAGCTCGCCGTCGCGGACGTGGGCGTCGATCTGGAGGGCGTGGGTGAGCGCGAGGTCGTCGTCCGCCAGCAGCTCCACGGCCGCCTCGCCGTCGGCGAGACGCCAGCCGCCGAGGTCCTGTGCGTCCAGGCGGCCCAGGTAGTTGAAGGAGATCTGCGGCGTCGGCAGTCCGGTGAGCCGGTCGCGCAGCGCGTCGTGGCCGCGGCCGCCGTGCGGGATCGCGCGCAGTTCCTCCTTGGTGCGCTTGATCAGCTGGGCGTCCGTCGCGGTGCCGGGGCCCAGGCGGACGGGGTGGACGCGGGTGAACCAGCCGACGGTGCCGGACAGGTCCATCCCGTCCGGGAGGTGGTCGCGGCCGTGGCCCTCCAGGTCGACCAGGACCGGGCCCTCGCCGCGGTGGCGCTGCACGGCCGCCGAGAGCGCGGCGAGCAGGATGTCGTCCGGGGTGGCCCGGTAGGCGGCGGGCAGGATGCCCAGCAGGGTGGCGGTGAGTTCGGCCGGGACGGTGACGGTGACCGAGCGGGCGGTGCCGTGGACGTCCCGGGCGGGGTCGAGGGGGCGGGTGCCGAGCACGGGCTCCGGGGTGGACAACAGGTCGGTCCACAGCGGGACTTCGTCGACGGGTGCGTCGAGGTGTCCGGCCCAGCGGCGCAACGAGGTGCCGGGCGGGGACAGCTCGGCACCCTTGAGCGCCTCGGCGAGGTCGGCCAGCAGGATGCGCCAGGACACGCCGTCGACGACCAGGTGGTGCAGGACGAGCAGCAGTCGGCCGGAGGCGAACCACACCGCCCGGACCATCACCCCGTCGTCCGGCGACAGCGCGCGCCGCGCGGTCTCCTTCTGCCCGGCCACGTCCTCGTCGCGGGCCCGGCTCAGGCAGTCCTCGGCCCGTACGGCGCCCACGGGCCGGATGTGCCTTCCGCGCATGCGCAGGGCGTCATGACGGTCGAGCACCTGCTGCAGGGCGGCGGTCAGCCGGTCGTACGACAGTCCCGGGTCGGCGGCCAACAGGAGGGACTGGGCGAAGCCGGCCGTGGAGCCGCCGCGTTCGGCGAGGCGGCGGGCCATCGGGGTCTCGGGGAGTTCGCCGACCGGGTCGTCCTCGGCCGGCAGGGTCGAAGGGGCCGTCGGTGCCGTGGTCGTCGTCGGTGCCGCCCCGGCGGCGGTGGCGAGCCCGGCGACGGTCGGGTGGTCGAACACGTCCTGCGGTGTGAGGCGCAGGCCCTGGCGGCGGGCGCGGCCGACGAGCTGGATGGCGTGGATGCTGTCCGCGCCGAGGGCGAACAGGTCGTCGTCGACGCCCAGTTCGGGGCGGTGGAGAAGAGCGGCGGCGATCGTGTGCAGGGTGCGCTCGGTGGCGGTCGCGGGGGCCCGACCGCTCACCGGCCGGGCCGGGGCGGGCAGGGCGCGGCGGTCGATCTTGCCGTGGGGTGTCACCGGGATCGTGGGCAGCACGAACACGCTCACCGGCACCATGTGGGCGGGCAGCCGCCGCGCGAGATGGGCCCGGGGGTCGGTCCGCGGGGCGCCGGTGACGTAGCCGACGAGCTGCCGGGCGCCCGCGTCGGAGTCGTGGACGAGGACCACCGCCTGTGCCACGCCGGGCACCGACGCCAGGACGGCCTCGACCTCGGCGGGTTCGACCCGCTGTCCGTTGATCTTGACCTGGTCGTCGGAGCGTCCGACGAACTCCAGGGAGCCGTCGGCGCGGCGGCGCACCAGGTCGCCGGTGCGGTACATGCGGCTGCCGGCGTCCGGGCCGTGGGGGTCGGCGACGAACCGCTCGGCGGTGGCGCCGGGACGGTCGAGATAGCCGCGCGCGAGCTGGACGCCCGCGAGGTAGAGCTCGCCCGTGACGCCGTCCGGCACCGGCCGCAGGGCCGGATCGAGCACGTAGGCACGCGAGTTGTGGGTGGGGGTGCCGATGGTGACGGGCTCGCCGGGCCGGCAGGCGTGGGAGGTCGCGGTCACCGAGAACTCGGTGGGGCCGTAGGAGTTGTGCAGCTGGGCGCCGCACTCGCGGTGGAAGCGGTCGGCGAGCCCGTCGGGCAGCGCCTCGCCGCCGCAGCTGACCATGCGCAGCGAGGGGGGCGGCCCTGCCTCGTTCTCGTCGTACTCGTCGAGGAAGGGGCCGAGCATGGCCGGGACGAAATGGATGACGGTGACGCGCTCGTCGCGGACCAGCCGGGCCAGGTAGACCGGGTCGCGGTGGCCGTCGGGGCGGGCGACGACGAGGGTCGCGCCCCGGGTGAGGGTCCAGAACACCTCCCACACCGACACGTCGAACCCGACGGGCGTCTTGTGCACGACCCGGTCCGCCGGGGTGAGCCGGTACTCGTCCTGCATCCAGGCGAGCATGTTGGCGATGCCGGCGTGGGTGACGACGGTGCCCTTGGGACGGCCGGTGGTCCCCGAGGTGTGGATGACGTACGCCGCGTGGTCCCCCCGCGGGACGACGCCGGGGTTCGTGTCGCTCTCGCCCTCGCCGAGGGAGCGCACGGTGTCCTCGTCGAGCACGAGCGCGGGGCGGGAGTCGGCGATGAGGTACGCGATCCGGTCGGCCGGGTAGCCGGTGTCGACGGGTACGTACGCGGCGCCGGTCTTCAGCACCGCCCACAGCGCGACGATCAGGTCGAGCGAGCGCGGCAGCCGCACCGCGACCCGCGACTCCGGTCCCACGCCCTTGCCGCGCAGGGCGTGCGCGAGGCGGTTCACACGGGTGTTGAGTTCGCCGTACGTCAGCCGCTCGCCCTCGAAGGCGACGGCCTCGGCGGCCGGGTCCTGGGCCTCGAAGAGCTCCACCAGTGAGCGCGGGTCCGTGGCGCGGCCGGTGGCGTTGCGGGCGTGGAAGCGCTCCCGCTCCGCGTCGTCGAGCAGGTCGAGGGCGCCGACGGGCAGGTCGGGGCGGTCGGTGGCGGCGGTGAGGAGGCGGGTGTAGCGGTCGCGGTGGGCGGCGGCCGTCCCGGGGGTGAAGCGCCCGGGGTGGGCGTTGACGGTCAGCTCGATGCCGTCGCCGGCCTCGGGATCGCCGAACGCGTGCAGGGCGAGGTCGCGCACCGGGCCGGAGGCGAGCTGGTGTGCCGTCGCCAGGGCGGGGCCGAAGGGCAGGCGGGCGGAGGCGAAGGAGAGGACGTTGACCGACGGGCCGCTCAGGGTGCCCGGGTGGGCTGTGGCGGCGAGGGCGCGGCGCAGTTCGTCGTGCGGGTAGCGCTGGTGGCGGGTGGCCTCGGCGAGGCGGGCGGTGACGCGGTGCAGGAGTTCGGTGAAGGTGGTGGAGCCGTCGACGGGGATCCGCAGCGGGACGTCGTTGACGAGCATGGTGGGCGTGGCCAGGGCCCGCTGGCTGAGGCGGGCGGCCATGAACACGCGGACGACCACGTCGTGGGCCCCGGTGACGCGGTGGGTGTGGGCGACCATGGCGGCGATCACCGGCAGGGACCAGCGGGACCCCGCGAGTCCGCGCATCCGCGCGGCGGTGGCCTCGGGCAGACGGCCGGTCGCGGAGGGGAGGCTGGGCGCGAGTCCGGTGGCACCGGAGGCGCCGGAGGCGAGTGCGGGGACGGTCGCCGCGGAGGCGGGGCCGGGGGCGGTGACCGCGGAGCCGAGTTCGGTGGAGTCCGGCAGGTCGGCGAACTCCCGTTGCCAGTAGGCGCCGTCGCGCTCCCGGCGGGCGGAGCCGAGATAGGCGTGCTCCTCGTCCAGAACCTCGCGCAGGGTGCCAAATCCGCTCGGGGGCGGCTGTTCGCCCGCCGCCAGCGCCGTGTAGACCTCCAGCAGGCGACGGCAGTGCAGGACCTGTCCGTAGCCGTCGAGGAGGATGTGGTGGTAGCGGAAGTGCAGCCAGTACCGGTCGGGTCCGAGCCGCAGCAGGGTGTGCCGGAAGAGCCGGTCGCCGGTGACCGGCACGGGCCTGGCCAGATCGGCGTCGGTCCAGGCGCGGGCGGCGGCGGCCGGATCGTCGGCGCCGCCGAGGTCGAGGTAATCCAACTCCCCCTCGATGGACGGGTCGACGCTCTGGTGGACCGTCTCCGCGTCCTCGTGGAAGCGGACGCGCAGCGCCTCGGTCTCGGCCACGGTCCGCCGCACGGCACGGGCCAGCAGGGCGCGGTCCACCGGCCCGGGGACGTCGTAGTAGATGCCGCAGGTGTACAGGGGGCTGTCGGGTGCGAGCCGCTGGGCGACCCACACCCCGTGCTGGGCCGCCGTCAGGGGCAGGGCAGAGTTCATCGTCGGGCCTGCTTCTCGCTCGTGCCCGCCGCCGCTGCCGGCTGCCCGCCCACCAGCTCGGACAGCGCCGCGCTCAGCGCGTCGACCGTGGGGTGGTCCCAGGTCAGCGCGTCGTCGACGGTGACCTCGAACTCGTCCTCGATGTCGGCGGTGACGGCCAGCGCCGTGAGGGAGTCCAGGCCGTAGTCGGCCAGCGGTACGGACGTGTCGATGTCCTCCGGCGATCGGCGCAGATAGGTGGCCACACGCGCGGTCAGCCAGGTGTGCACGTCTCGGTTGCCAGCGGTCATGAGGGGGTCTCTTTCTGAGCGGGTGGGTGAGGAGGGAACGAGGGCGCGGGCGCACGGCGGCGGGCAGCCGGGGCGGCGACGGACCCCGTGGCGGTGGCGGCGCGATGCCGCCCCTCACGGGCGGTGGCCGGCGTACGGCCCTCGGTGAGCGCGGCCTCCGGCAGGCGTGGCCTTCGGCAGGTGCGGCCTCCGGCGGCGTACGGCCTTCGGTCGGGCTCGGGTTCGAGGCCGGCCGGCGGTCGTCAGACGACGAGTGGTCTGCCCGTCAGGCCGAAGGAGCGGCCGGTGTCCCGGCGGTCCAGGAGCTCGGCGAAGAGCGCGCCCTCCACCGGGGCGGGCAGGGGGCCGGGTCCGTACGGGCCGGGGGCCGACCGGTGCAGGGCCGCGCGCAGCCAGGCGGGGTCGGCCAGGAAGTCGCCCGGAGGGGCGTGCCGCCAGACCTGGACGCAGACGGTCCGGGACAGCAGGCGCACGTACCGGGTGACGAGGTCGTAGTGCTCGGGGCGGGCGTCGACGCCGAGCTCCACCGGTGACAACCCCCCGCACACGGCGGCCAGTTCCGCCAGGTCGGTGTGGTCGTCGACGACGGCCGTACGCAGGTCCGCGTCCTCGGCCGACCAGGACGTGTCGGCGAGGGTCCGCAGGGACCCCACCAGGGGGTCGCGGCCCCCGGCGTGCAGGGTCAACCGGTCGTGGCGCAGGGGCGGCAGCGCCTCCGCGAGCGCGAACAGCTCGCCGGGTGCCCCGGTGCCGGGGCGGGCCCAGGTGCGGCGGGCCAGCAGCGGGAGCTGGGGCATGAGGCTCATCTGGCAGGCGGCGCGCGCGATGTGCCCGAAACCGACGGGGGCGAGGTCGCGCAGCAGCTTCTGGAACAGCGCGGTCGGCCCCTCGCGCAGGTAGAAGTGGGCGCCGAGGAGTTCCGCGAGCCGGTCCATGGCCCCGAGGAGCAGCCGGGACACCTCGAACTTGACCGCCGAGGAGTACACGCTCGCCGCACCGGGCACCAGGTGCAGGGCACGGGCGCCGACCGCGCCGAGGGCCTCGGCGCGCAGCAGGTCGGCGAAGACGCCGGCCAGCTCCGAGCGGACGTACGGGAGGTCGGTCGCGGCACCGCCGTACAGCCGGCGCCCCGTCAGGTGGTCCACGGCGATGCGCAGCCCGGTGTCGAGGATGCCGGTGGCCATCGAGGGCAGCACCGTACGGGTGATCTGCAGGGCCTTCAGCGCGGTTTCGAGGCCGGAGCCGACCGGGCCGAGGACCGCCGAGGAGGGCACGGGCAGTTCGTCGAAGCCCAGGCCGCCGAGCTGGACCCCTCGCATGCCCACGGTGGTGAAGCGCGGCAGGTCGGTCAGGCGTGCCGGGTCGGCGCCCGCCCGGTCCACGAGGACCAGGGAGTGGCTGCGTGGACCGGGCCGGGCGTCGGTGCGGGCGAGCACGACCATGGCGTCGGCGCGCCGGATGTTGGTGACGACCTCCTTGCGGCCGCTCAGCCGGAGCGAGCCGTCGGCCTCGGTGGTCGCGGTGAACTCCGTACCGGCCATGTCGTTGCCGTGCGCCAGTTCGTGGAAGGCGATGGCGACGCGTCGGCCGTCGAGGAGCAGCCGGGCGGCGTACTCGCGTTGCTGTGCGTCCCCGGCGGTCCACAGGGTGACGCCGGCGATGAGCGAGCTGGCGCCGTAGCCGAGACCGAGCGCGGGGTCGCGGCGGTAGAGCGTGCGCATGACCTCGGTCAGGTGGTCGGCCCGCTCCAGCCGGCCCCCCAGCTCGGGTGGGACGAACTCGGCGTTCAGTCCGTAGGAGTGCAGCAGCGACTCCCCGGCGGTGAGCGTCTCGGCGCGTTCGTCGGCGGCGAGGATGGCGTCGGCACCGGTGGGGTTGGCGGGGTCGGCGAGACTGCCGAGCAGGTGCTCCAGTTCGTCGGCGCGCTTGGGCGCGAGGCCCGTGGCGGTGGTCATGCGGCACCTCCCGACAGGGTGAACTCCGCTGCGGGGCCGGTCAGGACGACCTCGGCGAGGGCGTCGAGGACGTCGCCGCCGTCCTCCGCGAGCAGGGTGGTCAGGCAGGCCCGCAGCCACAGGTCGTTCCCGCCGAGCCGTCCTGTGCGCAAGGGGGGGTTCTCCAGCCACAGCAGCAGGCAGGCCGCCGCGGCGTAGGCGCGTTCGTACGCCTCGGCGAGGCGGAACGCCGTGGCGGGGAGTCCGCCCGCCACCGGTACGAAGTCCGCCGACTCCGCTTCCAGGCGGGCCAGTTCGACCAGCAGCCGGTCCAGGAGCGGGCCGGTCCGCGGTGTCGTCCGCGTCCGTGCGCGGGCCGTGAGGTCGGGCAGGGCCTGCACGGCGCTGCATCCCGTCACGGACAGCAGGCTCAGCCGGGCCGGGTCGAACGGGGGCAGGGGTGCGGTGAGGTCGGCGGCGCAGCGCAGGCCTTCGCCGTCGGGCCTGCGGCGGCTCAACTGGCGGGCCAGGCGCGGCATCTGGTGAAGCAGGGCCGCGCGGTTGACGGCCGTACTGCCGTCGAAGACGGCGCAGATGCGGTGGTCGCGCTCCAGTTTGGCGAAGCCGCCGCCCGGCGGTGAGGTGAGGAAGCCGCGTACGCCCAGCAGTTCACCGAGCGAGCCGAGGGTCTCCTGGGTGAGCGTCGGTACGTACGCCTTGGCGATCGCGGAGACCGCGCTGAGTTCCCCGGGCAGGGTGTGCGCGGAGCGGGCGGAGAGCAGGCTCACCGCCTCGGCGGTCAGCGTGGCGGCTGCCGCCCGGCCGAGGATGCGGCGTACGTGGGGGACGTCGGCGAGTCGGCGGCCGTACAGTTCGCGGTCGGCCGCGAAGTCCCGGGCCAGACGCAGGGCGTGGTCGGCGGCGCCGAGGGAGAGCGCGGTGCAGGCGATGCGGGTGAGCTGGAGCGTCTTGAGGACCACGGGGATCCCGTCACCCTCCTCTCCGACGACCGCGTCGGCGGGGACGGGGGCGCCGTTCAGGGTGAAGCCGCTGATGTCCGCGCCGCGGATGCCGTGCGTACGGACCTTCGGCAGGTTCCGCCAGGTCCCCTCGGGCAGTTGTCGCCTGTCCACCAGGAAGAGGCTGAAGCCGCGCGCGCCGCCCGCCGGATCCGTGCGGGCGAGGACGCAGGCGAGGCCGGCGCGGGTGGCGTTGTTGATCAGCCACTTCTCACCGGTGAGCCGCCAGCCGCCGAGGCCACCGGCTGCGGCCCGGCCCGCACCGGCCCCGGGTACATCGGCTCCGGCGGCACCGGCCCGGGCGATACCGGCCCCGGCGGCCTGGGCTGTGGTCCCGGCGCCACCGACACCGGCCCCGACGTCCTCGGTCACGGACTCGACGCCGCCGACACCCGCCCCGACACCACCGGCCGAGGCGGCACCACCGGCACCATCGACACCAGGCCCACCGGTCACGGCCCCGGCGCCACCCTCCGCGCCCCCGATCTCGTCCTTCGTCGCCCTGAGGTCGCTTGCGAGCAGGTCGGCGCCGTGGCCGCGTTCGGTCAGGCCCCAGCAGACCGGTTCGCCGGCGCGGACGCGGTCGGCGAGCCGCGCGGCCTGCTCCGGGGTGCCGGCCACCCACACCGGCGCCGCACCGAGGAACGTCTTGCCGTGGGCGATGGCGACGGTCAGGTCGCGGCGGGCGACCGCGCGCAGCAGCCGTACCGTCTCGCCGAGGTCGCCGCCCTCGGACAGCACGTAGTGGGCGGGCAGCCCGGCGTCGTCGAGGACGCGGACGGCCCCGTCGGGGAACTCCTCCCGCTCGTCGAGCCCGGCGAGCGTCTCGGGCGAGAAGACGTCGTCCTCGTGGGCGGTGAGCAGGGACTCCAGGTCGGCTGTGGTGGTCATCGCCCGCTCACCCGCCGGTGTTCGGCCAGGGCCGCGGTGAGCAGCGGGTCCTCGCCGAGGTGAAGGGTGTCCAGGTCCCCGGCGAGGTAGAGGGCGCGCATCGCCGCGCGCTGCACCTTGCCGCTCGTGGTGCGCCGGACGCCGCCCGGCCGGACCAGGGCGACCGCCGCGACGGGGACGCCGAACTCCCGGGCCACGGTCTGCTTCATGCCGACGGCGATCTGCCCGAGTCGCTCCGCCCCCCAGTGGGCGCGGATCTCGTGGACGGCGACGACCGCGGGGGCGACATCGGCGCCGTCGCCGTCGCCGACCATGAAGACGGCGCCGTGCAGGCCCTCCAACTCCTCGTGCTGGGAGCGGAGTTCGTACTCGATGTCGGAGGGGTGCAGATTGCGTCCGTGCAGGACCAGGACGTCCTTGCCGCGGCCGGTGATGTAGAGGTCGTCGTCGCGCAGGGCTCCGAGGTCGCCGGTGCGCAGGAAGGGTCCGCGTCCGTCGTCGGTGCGTGCCCGGAACGTGGCCTCGGTGACGTGCTCGTTCTCCCAGTAGCCCGCGGTGACGCAGGGGCCGCTGAGCCAGATCTCGCCGACGCGGCCGTCCGGCAGGGCCCGGCCGGTTCCGGGGTCGACGATCAGCACGTCGGACCCGGTCGGCGCCCCGCAGCCGACGAGCACGCGGGACGGTTCCGTGCCGGTGGCCGGCCTGAGCACCTGGTTCTCCAGTGCCGCCGCGTCGACCGTGGTCCGCAGCGGTGGCCGTCCCGCGGTACCGGACGCCAGCAGCGTCGCCTCGGCCAGGCCGTAGACGGGGATGAGCGCGTCGGGTCGCAGGCCGGCGGCGGCGAACCGTGCGGTGAAGGCGGCGACGACGTCGGCGCGGACCGGTTCCGAGCCGTCGGCGAGTTTGACCCGGGAGAGGTCGAGCGTGGCGAGCTGCTCGTCGGTGACGCGGCGGACGCACAGCTCGTAGCCGAAGTCGGGCGCGGCGGTGAATCCCACGTCGCAGGCGTCCAGCATCCGCAGCCAGTGGTACGGCCGGCGCAGGAAGGACATGGGGTCCATCTGCACGTAGCCGCTGCCGCTCAGGAGGCCGGGCAGCATCAGACCGATGAGGCCCATGTCGTGGTAGAGGGGGATCCAGCCGCCGTACGTGGTGCCGCTGTCGTTGCCGAAGGTGTCCACCATCCGCTCGACGTTGGCGACCAGGTTCCCGTGGGTGACCATGACCCCCTTGGGGTCGCCGGTCGATCCGGAGGTGTACTGCAGCAGGGCCAGGGTGTCCGGGGAGACGTCGGGGGCGGTCCAGGCGTCCGGGTCGCCTTCGCCGGTGTCGGTGGCGTGGCAGACGGCGCCGACGATGCCCTCCTCGGCCACCCACTTCTCGACGTCCGGCAGATCGCCGCTCTGTGTGAGGACGACGCGCACGCCCGCGTCCCGGGCGATGGCGGCGAGCCGACGGCGTTCATGCCGGTAGCGGCCCGGCAGCGGGGCCGGCACGGCGACGACTCCGGCGTACACACAGGCGGAGAAGGCGGTGGTGAACTCGATGCCCGGAGAGTAGAGGAGAAGTGCCCGATCTCCTGGGGAGAATCTTTCCCGGAGCCAGGAGGCAGTGCGCCGGGAATGCAGATCGAGTTCCGCGCGATTGCGCACCGTTCTGTTGATGTCGGTGAAGTCGGAAACCAATGTCACGGCAGGCTGCTGCGGATCGCGCGCCGCCCGCTCCCTCAGCATCGTGAGTAATTCTCGCACGACAGGAACCGTACGTGATCTTGGTTCTCGAACATGCCCCGAAAAGTTCAAGCAGCCCTAAAGCAAGGCCATCGAATCGGCAAGAAACCTTGACTCCTCCATGATCGACCGAACCCGGACGCAGGCGTAGAAACGTTCCGTGCATACGTCAACCGCGTCGGCCGTCCTCGTCGACGCCCTCCACAAGAAATACCGGGCGAATCATGCGTTACGAGGTGTCGAACTGGAGGTGAGAAGCGGCGAGGTGAGGGGCCTTCTGGGACCCAACGGAGCCGGTAAGACCACATTGGTCAAAATTCTCACGACACTCCTCAGCCCCGATTCCGGACGGGTTGTCGTCAATGGCTGGGATGTTTGCGAGCACCCGGAGAAAGTGCGCTTCAGTATCGGCATGGCCGGCCAGTATTCGACGGTCGACGGGCTGTTGACCGGATTCGAGAATCTGTATCTCCTCGCGAAACTGCGCGGTGCGGGTCGCCGTACGGCCCGCCGCCTCGCCGACGATCTGTTGTCCCGCTTCCGGCTCACCGCCGTGGCGGGCCGCCCGGCCGGCACCTACTCCGGCGGAACGCGCCGACGCCTCGATCTCGCCGCCGCCCTCGTCGGCTCCCCGCCCCTGGTCGTCCTGGACGAGCCCACCACCGGCCTCGACCCGGAGAGCAGGCTGGACACCTGGGAGGCGGTCGGGGAACTCGTGGCCGGCGGCACCACCATCCTGCTGACGACCCAGTACCTGGAGGAGGCGGACCGGCTCGCGGACCGCATCACCGTGATCGACCGGGGCCGGGTGGTCGCCGAGGGCACCAGCGACGAACTGAAGGCAACCGCCGGCAACCGGCTCGTCGTGTGCGTCGCCGAGGACCACCAGCTCGACGCCGCCGCCCGCGCCGCCGCCCGGGCGACCGGCGCGACCCCGACGGTGGATCGCCGTGCCCGGCGGGTGGAGGCCTCCGCCGGCGACGGCCGGGCCGCACTCGGCCGGGCCCTCGCCGCGCTGGAGAGCGAGGACGTCGAGGTGCTGGAGATCGGCCTCAGCCGCTGCACCCTCGACGACGTGTTCCTCGGGCTGACCGGCCACGCCCGACGGAAGGCCGCCTGATGAACGCCCCGGCCCGCGTGCCGCACACCGCCATGCCCCCGCACCGGACCGACCGCGCCCCGGGCCCGGTCGCCCCCGGCACCGCCCTCGGCCCGACCGGCTCCCGCCGGATCCCCGTGCTCCGCGCCGCCGCGGAGAGCACCGACCTCGCCCTGCGCAACCTGTTGCACCTGCGGCGCACCCCGGGGCTGCTCATCTCCTGCCTCGTCGAACCGGTCGTGTACGCCCTGCTCATCGGCTACGTCTTCGGCAACAGCCTCGGCGGCCCGGCGTACCGCTCCTACATGATGGGCGGTCTGATCGCCCAGACGGTGGCCTTCACCACCACCTTCACCACCGTCGGACTCTCCAGGGACCTGGAGCAGGGGATGGTCGACCGCTTCCGTGCCCTGCCGATCTCCCGGGTGGCCCTGCTGCTGGGCCGGACCACCTCCGACCTCACCACCTGCCTGGCGAGCGTCGCCGTCACCACCACCTGCGGCCTGCTGATGGGCTGGCGCGCGCACACCGGGCCCGTCGAGGTCGCCGCCGGGGTCCTGCTGGTGCTGCTGTTCTCCTTCGCGATGTCGTGGGTCGGCGTGTTCGTCGCGCTCGTCGCACCGAACGCCCAGGTGGCCGGCAGCCTCGGGCTGATCTGGCTGTTTCCGGCGACGTTCATCTCCTCCGGGTTCGTCTCCGGATCGACCCTGCCGGGACCGCTGTCCACCGTGGCCGCCTGGAACCCGATCACCTCGCTCGCGAACGCCCTGCGCCGCCTGTTCGGCAACACTCCCCCACCGGGCTTCCACGTCCGGCACGACTGGCCCGCCCAGCACCCCGAGCTCTACACCGCGGGCTGCTCGGTGCTGCTCATCGCCCTCTTCGTCGCCCTGTCGACCTGGCGTCACCGCACCCGCACGAGTCGCTGACCGCGCCCGAGACCGGTGACCACGCCCCGACCGCGACCGCGACCCCGCCCGATCCCGACCGCGCGGCCCGTACGCCCCACAGGAGTCCCCCATGCCCGTCCCCGCCCTGCGCCTCGGCCTCAATCTCGGCTACTGGGTCGGCCTCAACGACGCCTCCAACCTCTCCCTCGCCTCCCTGGCCGAGGACCTCGGCTACAGCGCGGTGTGGGTCTCGGAGGCCTACGGCTCCGACGCCGTCACCGTCATGTCCTGGATCGCCGCCCGCACCTCGCGCATCGACATCGGCAGCGCGGTCCTGCAGATACCCGCCCGCTCGCCCGCGATGACGGCGATGACCGCCGCCACCCTCGACACCCTCTCCGGCGGACGGCTCAGGCTGGGGCTCGGTGTGTCCGGCCCGCAGGTCTCGGAGGGCTGGCACGGCGTCAGGTTCGCCTCGCCGCTGGGACGTACCCGTGAATACGTCGGCCTCGTGCGCCGGGCACTGCGCCGAGAACCCCTCGCTCATGAAGGCCGCCACTTCAGGCTGCCGCTGCCGGACGGCCCCGGCAAGGCGCTCGCCCTGACCATCCGGCCGCCGCGCGAGCGGATACCGGTCTACCTCGCCGCCCTGGGCCCCAAGAACCTGGAACTGACCGGGGAGATCGCCGACGGCTGGCTCCCGGTGTTCTTCTCCCCCGACCACGCCGCCCAGCAGCTGCGCCCGCTGAAGGCCGGCCTCGCGACGTCGGGGCGCACCCTCGACGGGTTCGACATCGCCCCCGGGATCCCCCTGGTGACCGGCCCCGACTGGCGGACCTGCGCCCGCCGCGTACGGGGGTACGCCGCGCTGTACCTCGGCGGCATGGGCGGACGGGAGGACAACCACTACACCCAGCTGGCCGAACGCATGGGCTTCGGGGACCGGGCCCGTGCCGTACAGGAGAGGTTCCTGGCCGGCGACTACCCCGGCGCCATGGCCGCCGTACCGCTCGAATTCCTCGACGCCACCTCGCTGCTCGGCCCCCGGGAGCGCATCGCCGAGCGGATGACGGCGTTCGCCGAGGCCGGTGCCACCACGCTCAACCTGATGCCGGTGGGCCCGGGACTGCCGGGACCGGACCGCGCCGCCGACGCGCTGCGCGTCGCCGTCGAGGCGGCGGAGAGCACCGGCCTGTTCACGGCCGCCCCAGCCCTCGACGGCCCCCGCACACAAGGCCCGCACCCCGCGCACCACCCGCAGGACGCACAAGACACGCAGGACGCACAGGACTCCCGAGGAGAGACCCGGACCCATGACCACGCCTGACACGACCAAGCTGATCTGCCTGCCGTACGCCGGGGCGGGCGCCTCGTTCTACCGGCCCTGGAAAGCCCTCGCCGGGGACGCTCTGGAGATCGTCCCCCTGCAACTGCCCGGCCGTGAGCGGCTGATCGACGAGGAGCCGTACCGGGACGCGCACCGGGCCGTCGACGGGCTCCTGGCCCAGCTGAGGGATGGACTCGGCGACGGCGGTGGGCATCGCGTCGCCGTCTTCGGGCACAGCCTCGGTGCCGTGCTCGCCTTCGAACTCGCCCACCGGCTGATCGACGAGCCGGGTGTCGAGCTGCTCCATGTCTTCGTCAGTGGGTCGCCGGAACCGGCCCGGGGGCGCGAGCGTCGGGCCACCGGCCTGTCCGACGAGGAGTTCCTCGCCCGTGTCGGCGACTTCGCCGGCTACCACCACCCGGCGCTGGACGACCCGGAGATGCGCGAGATGATCCTGCCCGCACTGCGCGCGGACGTCGAGATGCACGAGAACTACACGCCCTCCACCGACCTTCCGCTGCAGGCTCCCCTCACGGTCGTCCGGGGCGAGGACGACGACCTGGTCGGCTACGACGACGCCGAGTCCTGGAGCAAGGTGGCCGGCCGCGACTTCGAGCACGTCGAGGTCCCCGGAGGCCACATGTACCTCACCGACGCCGCCCCCGCGCTGGTCCGGCTGATCGTCTCGACGGTGCTGTAGCACGGCCCTGGCCTCTCCCCCAACGAGCCTGATTCCCCAAGGAGTTACCGATGCGTCTGCACGGCAAGTCCGTCCTCGTCACCGGCGCCGCCCGCGGACTCGGCAGGGCGACCGCCCTCGCCTGTGCCGCCGAGGGCGCCGACCTCACCCTGCTGGACCTCTGCGCCGACCTGCCCGGTGTGCCGTACCCCCTGGGCACGCCGGGGCAGTTGGAGCACACCGCCGCGCTGTGCCGGGAAGCGGGCGCCGCCGTCCTCCCCACCGTGGCCGACATCCGTGACCTGCGCGCCGTACGGGAGGCGGTGACCCGGGCCGAGGACCGGTTCGGGCGGATCGACGTCGTCGTGAACAACGCGGGCATCGCGGCGCCCTCGGGCAAGCCGGTGCACGAGATCGGCGAGGAGGAATGGTCCCTGATGATCGACGTGGACCTCTCCGGAGCCTGGCGGGTGATCCGCGAGGTCGGCAAGGCGATGAGCGCCCGGCGGGCCGGCAGCATCGTCAACGTCGCCTCCACGGCCGGGCTCGTCGGCTACCGGCACTTCGCCGGATACGTCGCCGCCAAGCACGCCGTCGTCGGGCTCACCAAGGCCGCCGCGCTCGACTACGCGCCGTCGAAGGTGCGGGTGAACGCGGTCTGCCCGGGATCGGTGCGCGACGACGCGCGGGCCGAGGGCCGCATGCTCGGCGAGATCGCCAGGGCCCTCGCCGTGCCGGTGGAAGAGCACGAGAAGACCTTCGTCGAGGCACAGCCGATGAACGCGCTGATCGAGCCCGAGGACGTCGCGTCGGCGGTGCTCTTCCTCGCCTCGGACGAGTCCCGGCAGATCACCGGCTCGGTCCTGACCGTGGACGGCGGATTCAGCGCCCGCTGAGCCCGCGCACACCGTCCGCCCTCCCCGAACGACAAGGAGTACCCCCCGTGTCAGGCTCCCCCCACTCCGCGGCCCGCTGCCACGCGGTGCGCGTCCGCTCGGACCGCTCCCCCGACCTCGCGGCACTTCCGGGGGTGTGGATCGAGGACGTGCCCGTGCCGGCGGCCGATCCGCTCGCCGAGCGCCTCCGGCACGCCGAACTCGCCCGCCCGGCCGACGCACCGCGCAGGGTCCTGCTGCGCTACACCGACGGCCCCTGCGATCTGGTCGTCGTGGCCCCCCGCGACCCATGGGACCGTACGGCCCTGGGACGGCTGACCACCGGTGACCTGTCCGCACCGCGAACCGACCGCGCCGCGTCCCCGTCACCCACGGACACGCCCTCACCCACGGACACGACCACGCCCGCTCCCACGACCGCACCCGCACCCGCACCCGCACCCGCCTGGGGACTGGCGGACGACGGCCCAGCCACCCCGCACCACTTCGCCCTCGGCGACGGGGGCGACGAGGCGAGCTGGCTTGCCGCGCTCGCCGTCACCCTGCGGCGCTACGACCCCGAGAGCACGCCCGTCATCGGTACGGACCACGGCTCCTTCACCGTCGAGAACGCCGCCACGCTCGGGGAGTCGAAGCCGTCCCCCGCGGACGGGCCCGCGCTCGTGGGCCTGCTCTTCGACGAGGCGGAGGTGCCCGGCGCGTACGTGCCCTGTCTGGCACCGCCGTTCCCGCTCACCCTGTCGGTCTTCAGGGACGCCGACGGCTGGCGACTCCGCTGCGACCATCTCGCCACGCATGTCTCCACGGAGATCGCCACGCAGTTCACCCGGCACCTCGTACGCGTGCACCAGCGTCTCCTGGTCGCGCCGGGGACCGCGGTCGGCGACGTCGACCTGCTGGACGACGCCGAGCGCGACCGTGTCGCGGCGCTCGGCCGCCCGCCCCACCCGCTGGTCACCACCCCGGTGGGCGTGCCCGAGGCGTTCGCGCGGATCGCGGAGGCGACGCCCGACCGCGTCGCGGTGACCGACGTCGGCGCCGAACTGACCTATCGCGAACTCGACGAACGGTCCGCCCTCCTGGCCCACGGCCTGCGCGCCCACGGCGTCGGATCCGGGGACCGGGTGGGCGTGTGTCTCGAACGCACCGCCGAACTCGTGGTCGCCGAGCTCGCCGTGCTGAAGGCGGGCGCGGCCTATGTGCCCGTCGACCCCGCCTATCCGGCGGACCGCATCGCCCACACCGCGCGCGACGCGGGCCTGGGCGTGGTGATCAGCCGTCTGCCCGAGTTCCCGGACGTACCGGGCTGTGCGGCCGTGACACCGGACGAACTGTGCGTCGCCGCGGCCGAGCCCGGGGCCGCCACCGCCCTGCCCGCCGCTACCCCCCTGCCCGCCGTCGCTCCCGACGCCGCCGCCTATGTCATCTACACCTCCGGTTCCACCGGCCGCCCCAAGGGCGTCGAGGTGCCGCACCGGAACGTGCTCGCCCTGATCGACGCGACCCGCGACGAGTACGGGTTCGGGTCCGACGACGTGTGGACCTGGTTCCACTCCAGCGCTTTCGACTTCTCCGTGTGGGAGATCTGGGGCTGCCTGCTGACCGGGGGCAGGCTGGTCGTGGTGCCGTACTTCGTCTCCCGGGAACCCGACAGCTTCCGCGACCTGCTGGTGTCCGAGCGGGTGACCGTGCTGAGCCAGACCCCGTCGGCGTTCGCCCAGTTGCTGGACGTGGACCACACGCGGGTCGGGGTCCGGCTGGTGGTGTTCGGCGGTGAACCGCTCGACGCGCGCATGCTGCTGCCCTGGTTCGACCGGCACCCCGAGTCGGTCTGCCGGATGGTGAACATGTTCGGCATCACCGAGACGACGGTCCATGTCACCCAGCAGACGCTCACCCGGCGGCTGGCCCTCGCCGGCACCCGATCCGTGGGACGCGCGCTGCCCGGTTGGCACCTGTACGTCACCGACGCCGCGGGACGGTTGCTCCCACCGGGGGTGGCCGGTGAGATCTGCGTCGGCGGCGCCGGGGTCGCGCTCGGCTATCTGGGCCAGGAGGAACTGACCGCCCGGCGCTTCGTGGCGGACCCCCGCACCGGCGGGACCATGTACCGCAGCGGGGACCTGGGCCGTCTGCGCCCGGACGGGCGGCTCGAACACCTGGGGCGGATCGACAGCCAGGTCAAGATCCGCGGTTTCCGGATCGAACTCGACGAGATCCGCTCGGTGCTGCTGGAGGACCCGGATGTGCGGACCGCGGCCGTGGTGGTGCGTCGGGACGACCCGGCCGACGCCGCCACCGCCCGGATCGACGCCTATGTGGTCCTCGACGGCGGCAGCCCGTCCACGGTCCGCGAGCGGGCGGCGGGCGTCCTGCCCGACCACATGCTGCCCGCCACGGTCACCGCGCTGGACGCGCTGCCGCTGACGGCCAACGGAAAGCTCGACACGACTCGGCTCCCCGCGCCCGTGGCCGCCGTCCCGCCCGCGCGGGACACCGGGCCCGTCGCGGACGACGACCTCACCGGCCGGCTGCGGGAGATCTGGAGCGAGGTCCTCGGCAGGCCCGTCGGCCTGGACGACGACTTCTTCGAACTGGGCGGCAACTCCCTGTTCGCCGTCCGCATCGGCGCGGCCCTGCGTGCGCACGGCCTGCCGTCGCTGCGGCTGCGCGAGCTGTACCGCCACCCGACCGTCCGTGGCACCGCCAGGAACCTCGCTGCCACGAGCGGCTGACTCCAGAGGCGTCAGTCACAGCAGACGCAGCTCGCGGGCGCGGCGTACGGCGTCGTTGCGGCGGTTGACCGCGAGCTTGCGGAAGACGCTCTTGAGGTGGGTCTTGACGGTGTTGACCGACACGCACAGGTCGGCGGCGATCTCCTCGGTGGACATCATCCGGTCCAGACGCCGCAGCACGTCGCGTTCGCGCCCGCTCAACTCCTCCACCACCGGTGGCCGCTCCTCGGGCCGGGGCGGCCCGGTGTGTGACGGCGGCCCGGCGGGGTCGGAGGTGAGCCAGCCGGCCGCGAGGCCCCGCAGCGGGGCGGTGCCGAGCACGGGCCGGAGCCATCCGCCGGCCTCGGCGAACGGCCGGCGCAGCCGCTCGCGCCGGGCCTCGTGGAGCGCCTGGGCGAGAAGCCTGCGCACGGCGGCCTGGTCGCCCATCGCGTGTGCGGCCTCGGCACGGACCAGCAGGGCCCGTACGGTCACCGCGGGGCCGGTGGGGCTCTCGGGGTGCAGCCCGTCCAGCAGCTCGATCGCCGCGAGGGGCGTGCCCGCGGCCAGACGGGCACGTGCCTCGCCCACCGCGCACACGGGCTGGTGGCCGGGCACGGCGTGCAGCAGTTCGGCGGCGGCCTCGGGCCGGCCCCGGGACAGGTGGGCGGCGGAGGCGACCAGGGCCGTGTGCCCCTCCGCCCAGGGCGAGGCGACGTCGGCGGCCACGGCCGGTTCGGCCGCCGCCAGGGCGGCCCGGGTGTCGCCGCGGGCCAGCAGCAGACGGGCGGTGGCGAGGGAGCGGCCCGCCTCGGTCACCGGGTCCCGCATCGCGGGCGGGGCGGCAGCCGCCGCGTCGAGATGGGCGCGGGCCAGCCGCAGTTCGCCCCGGTCGACGGCCACGGCCGCGAGGACCAGCCGTGCGACGCCGAAACCCGACGGCTGCGGCAGGCTGTACCGCTCGGAGACGGTGAGCGCCGCCATGGCCTTGCGTTCCGCCCTGCCGAGCCAGCCGTTCAGATAGTCGATGAGGGCCAGTCGGCCGAGGGAGTCCTCGCGGGGAAGCGCGGTCGACACGCCGTCGGAGCCCTCGGCGACCAGCGACAGGGCGGCACGCGCCTCCTCCAGGTGCCCGGCCCACAGCCGGGTGGAGCCCACATGGGCGAGGAGCAGGGCGGTGAGTTCGGGATGCCTGTCCAAGAGGTGGGCGGGGACCTGTTCGCGCAGCCGCTCGGCGGTTCCGGCGGCCTGTTCCGCCCTGCCCGGTGAGCCGGTCAGCCGGGCCGCCAGCGCCTCCAGCAGCAGGCAGCTCAGCCGGGCCGCCGCCGGGCCCGGTTCGTCCTGGGCCCGCGCCCGGTCCTCCTCCCCCGCGAGGCTCCGCTCCGCGTGCCGCAGATGGGTCAGGCCCCGGTCGAGCTCGCACCGGGAGAGCTCACGGGCCGCCCGTACGAGGTCCGTCGCGGGGCTCGTGGCTTCGGGGTCCATGCGGGAGAACAGGTCGGTGAGGTCGTCGGAGCGCAGGCCGGTGAAGAGCTGGCCGATGGCGAGGTCGTCGACGAGGGCGCCGGCGGTGAACTCCCAGTCGCCCGCGGCGGCGCCGTGGCCGAGCGCCTCCGCGAGCATTCCCGAGCGGCGCAGCCACTGTGCGGCCCGCCGGTGGAGCACGGGTTCCAGGCCGGGGCAGCGCATCCGCAGATGGGCGCGGAGGATCTCCCCGAAGAGGGGGTGCAGGCGGTACCAGGCGTGCCCGAGGTCCTCGACGAAGGCGTTGCCCCGGTGCAGCCCGGCCAGGATGCCCTCGGCGTCGGCGCGTTCGGTGAGCGCGTCGGCCAGCTCGGGGCGGAACCGCTCCAGGACGCTGACCCGCAGGAGGAGGTCCTGGGTCTCGGGGGTCTGTCGTTCGAGGACCTCCGCGAGCAGGAAGTCGGCGACCGCCGTGCGGTCCGCCTCGAACTGTTTCAGGTACGCCTCCGGGTCCGGGCTCTCCCGCGCGGCCAGCGCGCACAACCGCAGACCTGCCGCCCACCCCCGGGTGCGCTCCACGAGCGCCTCCGCGACGGGCACCGGGAGCCGCAGGCCGTGCAGGTCCAGCAGGACGGCCGCCTCCTCGGGTGTGAAGGCCAGTTCCGCGTTCCTGATCTCCGTGATGTCGCCGGTGGTGCGGTGGCGGTGCAGCGGCAGCAGCGGTTCGGTGCGGGTGACGAGGATCAGGCGGACACCGGAGGCGGCGTGGTGCAGGACGAACTCCAGTTGGTCCGCGATCTCCGGGTCGGTCACCCGGTCGTACTCGTCGAGCACCACGATCACGGGTGGGTCCAGGGCGCCCAGTTCGGTGGCGAGCCGGGTCAGCAGGGTGCGGTCCACGCGGCCGGCGTCGGCCGGACAGCCGATGCCGGACGGCAGGGGCACACCGGCGGCGCGCAGTGCCTGGAGGAGGTAGGCCCAGAACATGCCGGGGCCCTGGTCGCCGGCCTCGGTGGTGAGCCAGGCGACCGGGCGGTCCCGCCGGGCCGCCCAGTCGGCGACCAGCAGGGTCTTGCCGGCGCCGGCCGCCCCGTTGACCACGGTCAGCGGCGTCCTCAGGGCCTGGTCGAGGTGGTCGACCAGACGTTCGCGCCGCAGGAACGTGACGGGCCGGGCCGGTACGGCGAGCCGGGTGGGCAGGAACGGGTCGCCCTGGGGATCGGCACAGGGGACGGCCGACCCCGAACCTCTCTCCCCGGACCTCACCATGGCTTTCACCACCACCGGTCGTCGGAACTCGGGCAGCGCTCCTCGTTCAGCATCCCAGCGTTTCCCCGAGCCTGCGCGCCACGCGGCCGCGCACGGCGCACCCGGGGCCTTGGCCTCGACGCGTCGTGGGGGCGCGGGAACGGACGCGTCGTGGGGGCGCGGGAACGGGTCGCGTACGCCGTCCGTGGTCAGCCGGCGTGCGTGACGCCCGTCGCGGGTCCTGCGCCGGGGCGGCCGGCCGGAGTCGGCGTCAGTGCGACTCGCGGCTCACCTCGGAACCGCTGGAGCCGAGGAGGAAGTCGAGGTCGGCGCCCGTGTCGGCCTGGAGGACGTGGTCGACGTAGAGGCGTTCCCAGCCGCGCCTGGGGGTGGCGAAGCCGGCGACCGTGGCCCGGTCCGGCTCCCGCCGCGCGAGTTCGTCGGCGGACACGTCGACGTCGATACGGCGGGCCGCCACGTCGAGGATGACGAAGTCGCCGGTCCGGACGAGGGCGAGGGGGCCGCCGGCCGCGGCCTCCGGTGCCACGTGGAGGACGACCGTGCCGTACGCCGTGCCGCTCATCCGGCCGTCGCAGACACGGACCATGTCACGGACGCCCTGTTCGAGGAGCTTCCTCGGCAGGGGCATGTTGGAGACCTCGGGCATGCCCGGGTAGCCCTTGGGGCCGCAGCCGCGCAGGACGAGGACGGAATCGGCGTCGACATCCAGGTCCGGGTCGTCGATCCGGGCGTGGAAGTCCTCGACGGAGTCGAAGACGACGGCCCGCCCCCGGTGGCGCAGCAGACGCGGGGAGGCGGCGGCCGGTTTGACGAGGGCGCCGTCGGGGGCGAGGTTGCCGCGCAGGACGGCGATGCCGCCCTCGGCGACCAGCGGGTCGGCACGCGGGCGGATGACCTCGGTGTCCCAGACGGCGGCGTCGTCGAGGTGGGCGACCAGTGGCTCGCCGGTGACGGTGAGCGCGTCGGGGTCGAGCAGATCGCGGACCTCGCGCAGGACGGCGAGCAGTCCTCCGGCGCGGTGGAGGTCCTCCATGAGGAAGCGTCCGGCGGGCTGGAGGTCCACGAGGACCGGCACCCGGGAGCCGATGCGGTCGAAGTCGTCGAGCGACAGGTCGACCCCCAGGCGGCCGGCGACGGCGAGGAGGTGGATCACCGCGTTGGTCGAACCGCCGATGGCCGCCAGCGCGACGATCGCGTTGTGGAAGGACGCCTTCGTCAGGAAGGTGCCCGGTCGCCGGTCGGCACCCACCATGTCCACGGCCAGCCGGCCGGTGTGGTGCGCGGCCTCCAACAGCCTGCTGTCGGCGGCGGGGATGCCCGCCACGCCGGGGATCACCGTGCCCAGCGCCTCGGCCACCAGAGCCATCGTCGACGCGGTCCCCATCGTGTTGCAGTGCCCCCGGCTGCGGATCATCGCCGACTCGGAGCGGGTGAACTGCTCCTGGGAGAGCGTGCCCGCCCGGACCTCCTCCGACAGCTGCCACACCCCGGTGCCGCAGCCCAGCAGGCCGCCGCGGAAGGTGCCGTTGAGCATCGGCCCGCCGGGGACCACCACCGCGGGGAGGTCCACCGAGGCGGCGGCCATCAGCAGCGAGGGGATCGTCTTGTCGCAGCCGCCGAGGAGCACCACACCGTCGATGGGGTTGGCCCGCAGCATCTCCTCCGTGGCCATCGCCGCCATGTTCCGCCAGAGCATCGCGGTGGGCCGTACGTTCGTCTCGCCGAGCGACACCACCGGCAGGTCCAGCGGGATGCCGCCGGCCTCGTACACGCCGTTGCGCACCGAGGCCGCGACCTCGTCCAGGTGGGCGTTGCAGGGCGTCAGATCGGAGGCGGTGTTGGCGATGGCGATCTGCGGCCGTCCGGTGAAGGCGTCGTCCGGCACGCCCCGCCGCATCCACGCCCGGTGGATGTAGGCGTTGCGGTCCTGTCCCCCGTACCACTGCGCGCTGCGGAGCGTCACCCGGAGTCCCTTCCGACCATCGGCACGGCGGTCTACAGTCTGGAACGCGATGAAGCATACGCAGGCGCACCGGAGCGCGGCAGACCCCGCGGCGGGTGCCCCGGCGGGTGGCGGGGCCGGCCGACTCGTGGGGGCGGACCGGGTGTTGGCGGTCCTGAAGGCGCCGGCCAGGTGTCCCGGCGGGGTGGGACTGGAGGAGCCGACCGAGGTGGTCGGCAGTCCCGGGCCGACGGCGCACCGGACGCTGGGTGCGCTGCGCCGGACCGGGCGCGCCGGCCAGGACGCGCGGGACCGACCCACGCACACCGACCAAGACGCACGGGACCGACCCACACACACCGACCAAGACGCACAGGACCGACCCACACACACCGACCAAGACGCACAGGACCGACCCACGCTCGGTGACGCGTTCCTGCGCATGGCCTTCGCGCCGACACCGAAGCCGTCCTCCGACGCGGACAGTGGTCGGAGCCCGCACCACGAGGCGCGGCCGGAGCACATCCGCGTCCGCCCGGTGCTCGAAGCGCCGGCGCACCGGTTCGGCGAGCCCGCTCACCACGCGGTGCCGGACTGCCGGGAGGCCGTGTACCGGGCCGAGGCCGACCCGCCCGATGGTGCCCTCCGGCTGACGCCGACGGTCGGCGGACGCGACCCCGCCCACCCCACCGCTGCCGGAGAGCTGCTGCTCGCCAGGCGGTCGGGCGATCCGGCGGCGGAGGGGGACGCCTGGATCGGCGGCCCTCCCCCGGGCCGTCGTACGCCCCGGCCGCCGTGCACGGCGGCCGTGCCGCAGCGTGAGCCGGCGGCCGCCCGCGTCGGGGGCCACGGCGTCGACGACCAGGAGACCGAGGCCGGGTTCGACTGCCTGGCACCGCCGGTGTTCCCGACCTCGCCGCGGGCACCGTCCGGTGGCGGGCCCCGTCCGGTGCCGTGAGCGGCAGCGCGCTCGCGTACCGGACGCCCCTGGCGACCCCGTTCGACCCGCTCGACGAGATCCGCGCGCTGCTCGGGCCGCTCGGCGAGCCGTACCGGTGAGGCCCGCTCCGCACCCCGGCGAAGACCTCGCTCACGCCCGGCCCCGGCCGCACGGCGTCCGACACCACCCAGGAGAGAACTCCGTGAACCTGATGCGCGCGTTCGTCCTCACCGCCCCCGGCTCGTACGAGGTCCAGGAGCTCCCGGCGCCGGTCGCCGGGCCCGGGGAAGTCGTCGTCGACGTGGAGCGGGTCGGGGTGTGCGGTACCGACATGGAGTTCTTCTCCGGCACGATGACCTACCTCCACCAGGGGCACGCCGCCTATCCGATGCGGCTCGGCCACGAGTGGGCCGGGCGGGTGTCGGCGGCCGGGGACGGTGTCGACCCGGGTTGGGTCGGCAGGCGTGTCATGGGCGACACGATGCTGGGCTGCGGCGACTGCCGCCGCTGCCTCCGGGGCGACCAGCACGTCTGCGAGCGGCGCCTGGAGGTCGGCATACGCGGGGGTCTCGCGGGTGCCCTGGCGGAGCGGCTCGCCGTACCGGCCACCTCGTTGCACGCCCTGCCGGACTCCGTGGACGCGGTGCTCGGCGCGCTGGTGGAGCCGGGCGGCAACGCCCTGCGCGCGGCGCGGGCGGCCGCGGCCCGGCCGGGGGACCGGGCCCTGGTCCTCGGCCCTGGCACGATCGGGCTGCTGGTCGCGCTGTTCCTCCGGGCCGCGGGTGCGGAGGTCCACCTCATGGGCCGGGACGCCCCTTCCCTCGCCTTCGCCCGCAGCCTGGGCTTCGACCGCACCTGGACGGAGGACTCCCTGCCGGACCTCCCCTTCGACGCCGTCGTCGACGCCACGAACGCCGCCCATCTGCCGGAGCGCGCGCTGGAGTCGGTGGAGCCGGGCGGCCGCGTCGTCTACATCGGGCTGGCCGCCGGGCCCAGCCGGATCGACACCCGCGCGCTCGTCCTCAAGGACGTCACGGCCGTCGGCGTCCTCTCCGCCTCCCCCGGACTCGACGCCACCATCCGCGCCTACGCGAACGGCACGATCGACCCCCGTCCGCTCGTCGCCGCCACGGTGCCCCTCGACGCGGTCGGACCGGTGCTCGCCGGTGAGCGCCCGGCCGGGGCCGGCGCCGGGCCGAAGGTCCACGTCGACCCCCGGCTCCGGCCGCTACGGCGGGGCGGTTCCCGCACGTGGGAGGACCCGGCTTAACGTACGGGGAGATCACGATCTGCCCGGGAGTCCGCATGGCCGGTAGCCGCCGGAAGAGCCCTGTCGAGGCCGTCGAGGCCTTCGAGGCCATCGAGCCGCCACGCAACGCCGAACTGATCCTCGGCGTGCTGGGGGTCACCGCCCTGGTGGAGGCGCTCGGGGTGCTGTCCGGGTCCGAGGTGTGGCTGCTCGGGCTGCTGGTGTTCCTGCCGGGCACGGCGTCGGCGCTGTGCACGGTCCGGCAGACGGCGTTCGTCGCCGCCTGGACCACGCTCGTCGTCACCACCACGGCGGTGGTGCGCAACGTCGACGCCGACCGGTGGCTCGACCGGCTCCTCCTCGTGCTGCTCACCCTCGCTCTGGGCGTGGCGTCGGTGTACGCCTGCCACCGGCGGATCGGGCGCGAGCACGAGATGTTCCGGCTGCGTTCCACGGCCGCGGCCATGCAGCGGCACATCCTGCACCCGCTGCCGCTGCTCACCGACGACGTCCTCGTCAACGGCGTGTACGAGCCCCTCCAGGAGGACCGGCTGGTCGGCGGGGACATCTACGACGTCGTCGCCTCGCCCTGGGGGACGCGGGTGCTGATCGGGGACGTCCAGGGCAAGGGACTGGCCGCCGTGGGCGCCGCGTTCGCCGTCATCGGCACCTTCCGCGAGGCCGCCCATCGCGAGCCCACGCTCACCGCCCTCGTCGACGCGCTGGACGCGGCGGTCGTCCGGCACAACTCCTACGCCGAGAACACCGGTGACGACGAGCGCTTCGTCACCGCCCTGGTGATCGGCATCGACGGGCACGGCGAGGAGGTGCAGGCCGTCAACTGCGGACACGTCCCGCCGCATGTCCTGCACGAGGGCACGGTCACGACGGCCGAGCTGGACTCGGGCGTCCCGCTCGGCCTCGCCGAACTCGCCCTCGAACCCACGATCGTGAGCTGGTTCGCGTTCCCGCAGGGCGCGACGCTGCTGCTGAGCACCGACGGCCTCACCGAGATCCGGGCGGCCGACGGCACGTTCTACCCGGTCGACGAACGCCTCGCCGAGCATCTCGACACCTCCCCCACCGACCTGCCCCGGGCCCTGTACGAGGACGCCCGCGCGTACGCGGGCGGCGGCGGTTCGCACGACGACGTGGCTGTCCTGACGGTCCGTCGGTCCCCACGGCACTGAACCGGGACCGAAAAGGGTTTCCGCGGCGCCGGACAGGTGCGCGGGTGACGTCTGCGTGTCCTGGACCGCTTACCGCGTGAACTCGCCTCTCTCCCGCCTCCCTTGACACTTCAACAGCCCGCTCCTACGTTGCGAAAACCTTTTAGGTCGTTTTTCCGCACTCCCCGGTTCGCGCGCACGTGTCGTCAACGGGACAGGGAGCCTGTGATGAGAAGACCGCACGTCCTCCTGGTACGACGCCGGCGCACGAGGTGTCTCCTCGTCGCCCTGGCCCTCAGCGCATGTTCCGTCGTCGCCGTTCCCCCCGCCGCGGCGGCGCAGACCATCGGGTTCCCCACCTTCGGCGGTCCCGCGATCCCGGCACCGCCGGTCGCCCACACCTCCGGCGACATGATGAAGGCCGTCTACGACGCGGAGAGTTCGGGCACCGACTTCTGGATGGACCGCCTGCTCGCCCGCTCCGGCAACGACCCGGCCGGGCCCTGGCTGATGAGCCGCGGCCGGGCCCTCTTCATGAAGGAGCACAACCCCGCCCAGCTCGGTTTCGGCGGCAAGTCCGCCTACTGGGAGAGCATCAGCGACAACAACGCCTACACCGTGGCGATCACCCCGGGCACCTTCACGGAGCAGGTCGCCCAGCGGCGGCAGACCCCCAGCCACTGGAAGAGCGTCCACACCAGCGGCTCGATCACGGTCGACCAGACGAAGTTCATCACCGACAACAACGTCGCCGTGACCAACCTGTCCATCAGGAACAACGGTTCCGCGTCCACGACGCTCCAGTTGCGTGCGACGTCGCCGTACGCCACCTCCGGCAGCGGCAGCGAGCTGACCGGCCAGGTCAACGCCTACAACAACCTCACGACCCTCCGCCCCCGCCTCACCGGCGACGGCTTCGCCGTCTCCGGCGGCGGCCTCGACCGGTCCGTGACGATCGCGGCCGGTGCCACGGTGACGGCCAAGGTGGTCATGGGCTTCGTCACCGACGAGATCCCGCAGTCGCTGACCGAGTACCACGCCTACGCGGGCCACTCCCCCGCGACCGCGTTCGCCACCCACGTCAAGGCCTACAACCTGTGGTGGGCGCGGAACGTGCCCTACATCGACGTGCCCGAGCCGGCCATCAAGAAGAACATCTACTACCGCTGGTGGCTGATGCGCTTCAACAGCCTCGACGCCGACATCCCCGGGCAGACCTTCCAGTTCCCGACCTCCACCGAGGGCGTCCTCGGCTACAACAACGCCATCGCGCTCACCCAGCCGATGCACATCGACGACCTCAAGTACCTGCGGAACCCGGCCTACGCCTACGGGGACTGGCTGAGCGTGGGCCAGACCTCCAAGGGCGGCCGCTTCCTCGACAACCCGGGCGACCCGGAGAACTGGTCCAACAGCTACACCCAGTACATCGCCGAGGCGGCCTGGAAGAGCTACCAGATCCACGGCGGACAGCCGGGCATCGCCGCCAACCTGGCCCGCTACGCCGAGGGGGACGTCAAGGGGCAGCTCGCGCACTACGACCGTGACGGCAACAAGCTCATCGAGTACGACTGGGGCGCCCTGACCGGCAACGACGCCGACGCGGTCTCCTTCCACTGGAAGCCCGGCGCCATGGACCGCGCCGAGTCCGCCTACCAGTACAGCGGGGCCCTCGCCGCCGCCCAGGCCTACGAGGCCACCGGCAACACGGCCAAGGCCACGGAGATGCGCACGCTCGCCGGCCAGATCGAGGACGCGATCGTGAACGTGCTGTGGAACCCCGACCGGCGACTGTTCGAGCACCGGCTCAAGTCGACGAACGAGTGGGTGCCCTGGAAGGAGATCAACAACTACTACCCGTTCTCCGTCGGAGCCGTCCCGAACACCGCCACGTACCGGCAGGCGCTGCGGCTCTACGACGACCCCGCCCAGTACCCGGTGTTCCCCTTCTACACGGCCAACCAGGTCGACAAGAAGGCGGCGGCCGACGCCGGGGAGCCGGGCTCCAACAACTTCTCCACCATCAACTCCACCGTGCAGTTCCGGCTGTACTCCTCGGTGCTGCGCAACTACCCCAACTCCTGGATGAGCGCGAGCGACTACAAGAAGCTCCTCTACTGGAACACCTGGGCACAGTACGTCGGCGGCAACACCCAGTGGCCCGACGCCAACGAGTTCTGGGCCGACTGGAACGGCAGCTCGATCGACTACCGCTCCTGGATCCACCACAACATCCTCGGCAGCAGCAACTGGACCGTCATCGAGGACGTCGCCGGGCTGCGGCCCCGCAGCGACGCCAAGGTGGAGCTGTCCCCGATCGACATCGGCTGGAGCCACTTCACCGTCAACAACCTCCGCTACCGGGGCGCCGACCTGTCCGTGGTCTGGGACGACCCGGCCGACGGCGTGGTGCGCTACCCGGGCATCCCGGAGGGCTACTCGATCTACGTCGACGGCGACCGGGTCGCCACCGTCGGCTCGCTGACGCCGATGACCTGGGACCCGGCCACGGGTGACGTCACCACCAGCGGCACGGTCACCCACCACGTGGCCAAGTCCGGGCTGAAGGCGCCGAACCAGGTCGTGCAGGACAGCCCGCAGATGGTCGACATGCTGGCCAAGGCGGGCGTCGACCTGACCGCCGATCTCACCAACCTCGCCGCCGGCGCCACCGTGTCCGCCTCCCACACCGGCTCCGGCGGCAATGTCGCCGGCGCGGTCGACGGCCTCCCGACCAACGAGCCCTTCTGGGGTGCGGGCGGCTCGGCCAACAGCCAGGACTGGTACGAGCTGAACTTCGGCACCCCGCGCACGCTCGACGAGGTCCGCCTGTACTTCAAGGACAGCCGCCCGGCGAACACCACCTACCGGGCGCCCTCCGCTTACACGATCCAGTACCACAACGGGAGTTCCTGGGTCGGCGTCCCCGACCAGACGAAGAGCCCGGCGGCGCCCCGCGCCAACTACAACCGGGTGCGGTTCCCGTCGGTCAGCGCCCAGCGCGTCCGCGTTCTCGCCACCAACGCCTCCGGCGCGAAGACGGGCCTCACCGAGGTCAAGGTGTTCAACCGGGGCGGGGTCCAGCCACCGGCCAACCAGGCGGCCTCGGCCACGGCGTCGGCGTCGTACACCTCACCCTGGGAGAGCGTCACCGCCGTCAACGACGGGATCGACCCGCCCGCGTCCAACGACACCGTGAACCCGCGCTGGGGAACCTGGCCGGAGACGGGCCGACAGTGGGCCGAGCTGACCTGGCCGTCGGCGAAGACCCTGAACAAGGCGGAGGTGTACTTCTTCGACGACGACCAGGGCATCGACCTGCCCGCCTCGTGGAAGCTCGAGTACTGGAACGGCAGCGCGTACGTGGACGTGCCGGGCGCCGGAACCTATCCGCTGGCCAGGAACCAGTACAACACCGTCTCCTTCGACGCCACCGCCACCACCCGGCTCCGGGTGGTGCTCACCGGGAACGGCACCAACTCCGTCGGCCTCCTCGAAGCAAAGGTGTACGGCCCGTGAACCGATCCAGATGTCTGTCGGCGCTCCTCGCTCTGCTCACCCTCGCGGTCGCCTTCCTCGTGGCGCCGCCCGCGTCCGCCGCCGTCGCCTTCACCTCGACGGGGACGAACCAGAACGGCGGCAACTGCCTCGACCTGCCCGGCGGCTCGACGACGAACGGCACGCAACTGCGCGCCCTCACCTGCTCCTCGGGCGCGAACCAGTCCTTCGGCTACACCCTCGTCGACGGGACGAGCGACACGTACACGATCACCACCGGGTCCGGCCAG
This sequence comes from Streptomyces gottesmaniae, assembly GCF_031845845.1. Lineage (NCBI taxonomy): Bacteria > Bacillati > Actinomycetota > Actinomycetes > Kitasatosporales > Streptomycetaceae > Streptomyces > Streptomyces gottesmaniae. The sequence goes on along the minus strand of NZ_JAVRFJ010000040.1, from coordinate 6,303 downwards.
TGCGTCGACGTGTACGGCGCCTCCACGGCGGACAACGCGGCGATCATCCAATGGCCCTGCCACAACGGCACCAACCAGCGCTGGCGGCTCGTCCCCGTGACGGTCCCCGGCACCGACCGGACCTTCAACCTGGTCTCGGTCGGCTCCGGCAAGTGCGTCACCCCGAACGGCGGCTCCTCCGCCTCGAACACCGTCCTGGTCCAACTGCCGTGCGCCACGGCGAGCGGAAGGGTCTGGCGGCTGCCCGGCTTCACGGGCGGCGGACCGGCCCCGAAGACCTTCACCAACCCGCTGGTCCAGCGCGGTCCCGACCCGTGGCTGACGTACCACGACGGCTTCTACTACCTCGCCACCACGACCTGGAACTCGACGATCACCATGCGCAGGTCGAGCACGCTGGCGGGGCTCTCCACGGCGACGGAACAGGTGATCTTCAACCTGACCCGGCCCAACGGGGCAGGCACGATGTGGGCACCGGAGTTCCATCTGCTCGACGGACCGAACGGCAAGCGCTGGTACTTCTACTACACGGCCGGCCGGGAGCCGTTCGACCTGGGCACCCAGCGGATCCACGTGCTGGAGAGCGCCGGCCTGGACCCGATGGGTCCCTACAGCTTCAAGGCCGACCTGCTCGACCCGACCCAGGACAACACCTGGGAACTGGACCCCGGCATCCTGCAACTCGACGGCAGGCTCTACCTGTTGGGCACCTACTACAACGGCTCGCAGCCCATGTTCATCCGGCCCCTGTCGAACCCCTGGACCGCGAGCGGCACCCGCCGGGTGCTGTCCACACCGACGTACAGCTGGGAGACGGTGGGCGGCGCGGTCAACGAGGGCGCCGAGGTCCTGCAACGGGGCGGCAGGACGTTCATCGTCTACTCGGCCAGCCACTGCTCCACACCCGACTACAAGCTCGGCATGCTCACCCACAACGGCGGGGACCCGCTCAACGCCTCGTCCTGGGTCAAGTCCCCCACCCCCGTCTTCCAGCGGTCCGACGCAGCCGGCGTCTACGGTCCCGGCCACAACGGCTTCTTCAGGTCGCCCGACGGGACCGAGGACTGGATGATCTACCACGCCAACGACTCCGCCTCCGGAGGCTGCGACATGAACCGGTCCCCCAGGGCACAGAAGTTCACCTGGAACGCCGACGGCACCCCGAACTTCGGCACACCGGTCGGCCGGGGGGTCACCCTGACGGCGCCGTCGGGAGAGTAACCGGCTTCGCGTGGTCGGCTTCGCGTGGTCGGACCGTTGCCTCCCGATCGCCCCCGAACCGCTGGCCCGGCGCTGGGGCTGCTCCGGCTGCACGAGGGGAGTTGGAGACCTTGCGGGCCTGCGTCGCGGGCCGGACGCCCGGTGCGGAGAGCTCCGCACCGGGCGTCCGCGTGGAAGACGACCCGCTGCTCCGAAGGCGCCCGGGAGACACACTCCAGGACGACCTGGAACTTCCGGCCGAACTCCTGGGGGCCTGGCCCTCCAAGTAGCGCCGCAGCCGGCGCACCCGCCCCTGTCTGCGCAGGATCAGCGCGAAGAAGAGGGAGGTCTTCGACGTCGAGCGCCGGAACGCCCAGGGCGGGGCCGGCCGGAGCGCGGCGTCTGGATCATCAGCTCCTCGCTGACCGCGAGGCCGCTCAACGGAACCCGAGAACACCCCCCTGCCCCGACCGCCGGGGCCCTCAGTGCCGGACGAGCTGATCGGCCAGACGGTGGGCCTGGGCCAGCAGCGTCCCGTACGTCACGAGCGCGTCCGGGTCGTCCGCGACGGCGCCCGGCAGGCGGACGCGGAAGTCGTCGAGGCTGCGGTGGAGTTCGCCGACGGCCTCGCGGAGCTCCTCCGCGCCCGCGTCGTCGTCGCCCGGGGCGAATCGGGTCCGTCCGTAGAGGCTGACGGCGCGGGCGGTGCGATGCAGGAAGTCCGCGTAGGGCCGGGCGATCGTCGTGTCCGGCCGAGCGGCCTTCCCCCCGCCGTCGGCGGCCTCCCACACCGTTCGGGTCACGCCCGAGGTGTGGACCGCCACGTGGTCGAGCACGGCCAGCGCGTCGGCGTACGCCTTGCCGGGCGGGGCGACGGCGTGCCTGCGGCGTCCCCACGGATTGACCCGCATGCTCTCCCGGCTCCACCCGATGGCCTGCCGGGCCTGGTCGACCAGACGCCCCAACCGCAGTGCGCGCTCGTGCCACTCCCCCGCCTGCTGCCCTTCCCACTCGCCGGTGGCCAGTCCCTCCGCCACCGAGTCCAGGATCGCCTCGGCCTCCTGGACGGCGTCGAGCAGCGCGGCGCGGGTGTCACGCAGATACACCGGGGGCCTGATCAGCGCGTTGACCGCGACGCCCACCACCGCGCCGAAGACCGCCTCGGCGATGCGGGCGGCCGACGCGGCGACGGTGACCTGACCGCCGGTCAGCACGAAGAGCGCGCCGGTGGCCGCGTAGACGCCCTGGCTCCCCAGCCGTTGCCACTGGCCCAGCAACAGCACCGTCGGCAGCACCAGGGCCATCGTGACCATCGTGTGGTCCAGCACCAGTGCCACGCCGGTGGCCACCACCGTGCCGACCGCGATGGCCCCGAGCTGCTGCAAGCCGTGGGCGAGCGACCGGAACACCGTCGACTCCACCAACACGACGGCAACCCAGGGCGCCACGAACGCCATGGGAGCCGCGAGCCACCAGCCCGCTACCGCCCACGCCACCCAGGCGGCCAGCGCCGCCTTGCCGGCCTGCGCCACCAGATCCCGTTCCCTGCCCGGTCCCGCCCACGCCAGCCGCACCGTCCGCACGGCGGCCGCCGCACGCCGCCGCGCCTCCCTCATCAGCCTGCCCATCCACTCCATACCCACCAAGTGCCACGTCGGCGGCGCGCCGCACCTGCCGCTCGCGAAGTCACGGCGGACGAGCCGGGTGACCCGGCTGCCGGGCCCCGACGGCCCGCCGGGAAGCGGGGCTTGGTCCGCGTCGTGGTGGGCACGCGATGCGTGCAAGCACGGCGCGGCGCCGGCCACGGCGCCCCCGTGGACAGCACCGGCGAAAGGCACACCTTGCCCTCCCAGCACGAACAGCCCACACCGCAGGTCGCCGCCGAACCCACCCCGCCCTACGACTCGGACAAACAGCGACGGCCCGGCCTGGAGGCGGACATGCGCACAGCGCCCCGCTATCGGGCGGACCGTTACCGCGCCGCCGGAAAGCTGGAGGACAAGGTCGCGCTGATCACCGGCGGCGATTCCGGCATCGGACGGGCGGTGGCGCTGCTCTACGCCAGGGAGGGCGCCGACGTGGCCGTCGTCCATCTGCCGGACGAGCACGTGGACGCGGAACAGGTACGGCAGGAGGTGGAGGAGCAGGGCAGGCGCTGCCTGTTGCTGCCGGGCGACCTGAAGGACCCGGAGTTCTGCCGGGAGGCCGTGGAGCGGACCGTGGACCGGCTCGGCGGGCTGAACGTCCTGGTGAGCAACGCCGCCTACCTCAACAGCAAGCTCGAACTGGAGCAGCTGACGGCCGACGACTTCGACCGGACGTTCAAGACCAACATCTACGCGTACTTCCACCTGGTCATGGCCGCCCTGCCCCATCTCGGTCCGGGGGACGCCGTCATCGCCACCGCCACCGAGGAAGCGCTCAAGGGCAGCACGACGATGATCGACTACGCGGCGTCCAAGGCCGCGCTGATCACCCTCACCAAGTCGATCGCCCCGCACCTGGCCCGGCGCGGTGTCCGCGCCAACGTGGTGGCCCCGGGCCCGACCTGGACCCCGCTCAACGAGGCGGACCAGCACATGCCGCCCGAAGGCCTGGCGCAGATCGGGAGCGAGGCGCCCCTGGGCCGGGCGGCCCAGCCGGAGGAGATCGCGCCCACGTACGTCTATCTGGCCTCCGACGCCGACTCCAGCTACACGGTCGGCGAGGTCATCGCCGTGACCGGCGGCATCGTCGACACCCGGTGACCGCCCGGCGCGGCGACGGTGGCGTACCGCGCCCCGGCCCGGGGAAGGCGGCTGTCGGGTCGCCTTCCCACGGGGCTCGCGTGCGAGGCTGGGTACGAGTACTTCTGCGGGCCGGGGTGATCGGAGGACGGTGTGGACTGGGATCGGTTCGCACAGCAGATGGCGTCGATGGCGCGCGATCTGCTGGCACAGCGTTCGGTCGACGCCACCCTGGAGCGGATCACCGCCTCGGCCACCGAACTGGTGGAGGGCTGTGACGCGGCCGGCATCCTCGTGCTGCACGGCACCGCGGTGGAGACGCTCGCTCCCACGGACGAGCTGGTCGTCGACAGCGACCGGCTCCAGGAGCGGTTGCGCGAGGGGCCGTGCTTCGACGCCGCCCGTGAGGGTGAGGGGGTCCTGCGCATCCCCGATTTCTCCGCCGGGCAGCCGCGCTGGCCCCTCTTCACCCCACAGGCCCGCCGGCTGGGTGTGGGCAGCATGATGGGCTTCCTGCTGTTCACCGTGGACGAGGACCTCGGCGCGCTGAATCTCTACTCGCGGGAGCCCGGGGCGTTCACCGAGGCCAGTGAGTTGGCCGGCTGGCTGCTGGCCTCGCACGCGGCGGTCGCCTTCTCCAGCGCGCGCACCCACGCCCAGCTGAAGCAGGCCGTCACCACCCGCCATGTGATCGGCGAGGCCATGGGCATCCTCATGGGCAGCCACGGCCTCACCGAGGAGGAGGCCTTCGACGTGCTGCGCCGCTTCTCGCAGGAGCACAACATCAAGCTCCGTGAGGTCGCCCGCCGGGTCTGCGAGCAGGGCAGCCTCTGACGGCGGAGCGCCCAGGCCCGTGAGGCCGGGGCCGGCGGGCACCGACAAGTCGAGGGGACGGCTCCTCCGGCACGTTGTCAGAACCAGAGAAGCCTGGCCGGGCCGACCCCCAGGGGAACGCCGTCGAACCCGGCCTTCCCATCAAGTCCCCCCGCCTCGGCTCCCCACACCCCGGAGCCCCGACCACTTGCACGCCGGTTCGGCGCGGGCGCCTGTGGCGTGGGCACGTACGGCACGGGCACGGACGGCGACCCGCGCGGCGTCGGGCACGTCCGTGCGGGTACCCGGCACGTGCCGTGCGGAGGGGGCGCCCCCTCCGCTCACCCGACACCGACGAAGGGCCGTACCCATGAACGACGACGACGTGCGGAACCCGGTCGAGCGGCATCCCCGGCCGGACCTCCCCCAGCAGGACCAGGAACATCCCGGCTGGACGGGCCCGATGGACCCGCCGCCCGATCACGGCGAGGAGTCCTACCGGGGCAGCGGGCTGCTCAAGGACCGCAAGGCGGTACTCACCGGCGGGGACTCCGGGATCGGCCGCGCGGTGGCTCTGGCGTACGCACGGGAGGGCGCGGACGTCCTCTTCACCCATCTGCCGGAGGAGGCCGAGGACGCCCGGGAGACCGTGCGGCTCGTCGAGGAGGCCGGGCGGAAGGCGGTCGCCGTCGCCTGCGACGTCCGCGACGAGGAGCAGTGCCGCGCTCTGGTCGAGCGGGCGGTCGCCGAGTTCGGCCGGATCGACGTGCTGATCAACAACGCCGCCTACCAGATGGCGCAGCCCGACGGCATCGGCGCCATCACCACGGAGCAGTTCGACCGGGTCGTCCGGACGAACCTCTACGGCATGTTCTGGCTGTGCCGGGCGGCCCTGCCGCACATCCCGGCGGGCGGTTCGATCATCAACACCACGTCCGTGCAGGCGTACAAGCCCAGTCCGCACCTGCTCGACTACGCCATGACCAAGGGCGCGATCGTGACGTTCACCCAAGGGCTGGCGCAGATGGTCGCCGCGGACGGCATCCGGGTGAACGCCGTGGCGCCGGGGCCGGTGTGGACCCCGTTGATCCCGGCGACGCTCCCGGACACGAAGGAGTTCGGCAAGCAGGCGCCGCTGGGCAGGCCGGCCCAGCCCGCCGAGATGGCACCCGCGTACGTGTTCCTCGCCTCCGACCAGGCGAGTTTCGTCACGGCGGAGATCCTCAACGCCACCGGCGGCACCCCGCTGCCCTGAGAGGTCCGTTTGGCTCCTCGGTCATCGGGCACCCGTGGGCGCACACGGGGAAGCACTGGCATTCGGTTCGGAAAGAAGATGAGACGCCGTGAGTACGCACACCGTCGAGAAACTCGTCGTCCGCGAGAGCGGCTGGGCCGAGGCCCGGCGTCGGCGCGAGAAGGGTGTGCGCCTGTGCCTTCCCGCCCTGACGGACCGGGACGGCAACCGCAGGACGGGGTTCGGGACGGACGAGCACATCGTCAGGGGTGACGACTACGGACGACGACGGCGGCGGGCCGGTGGAACCCGGATTCACCGGGTTCCACC